>CAXPKH010000127.1:0-12799 GCA_964217615.1 Luminiphilus sp. | reverse complement strand
GCAATGAGGTCCTGATCAAAGTCCACAAAACCGCCATCTGTGGCACCGATATTCATATTTACAACTGGGACGAGTGGGCTCAAAAAACCATTCAGGTCCCGATGACGGCGGGTCATGAGTACGCGGGCGAGATTGTGGAGCTCGGGGCCAATGTGACGGGCTTGCATGTGGGCGATATTGTCTCGGGTGAAGGACACATTGTCTGCGGTCGTTGCCGTAACTGCCTAGCGGGCAGACTGCATCTTTGCCCCAACACACAGGGCGTGGGCGTCAATCGTGACGGCGCCTTCGCGGAATATCTGGTGATTCCTGCTACCAATGTTTTTCGCCCCAATGTTTACATTCCCACCGATTTGCTCAGCATTTTTGATCCCTACGGCAATGCCGTTCATACCGCACTCTCGTTCAATATGGTGGGTGAGGACGTCATCATCACCGGAGCCGGGCCGATCGGGATTATGGCGGCGATGGTGGCGGGTCACTGTGGGGCACGCAATGTGATCCTCACAGACGTCAACGAGTATCGATTGGATCTGGCCAAGCGCATCGTGCCCAAGGTTCAGCCTATCAACGTTGCCAAGCAGGAAATCACCCGCAACTTCATGGAGAGTCTGGGCATACTCGAAGGGTTTGATGTGTGTCTGGAGATGTCAGGGTCACCCAACGCGTTTCGCGATGTGCTGAGCAAAATGATCAACGGCGGCAGTATTGCCATGCTGGGCATCATGCCGGATGACACGGGTATTTCTTGGACGGATGTTGTGTTCAAAGGCCTGAACATCAAAGGTATCTATGGCCGAGAGATGTATGAGACCTGGTACAAGATGGTAATGATGATTCAAAGCGGATTGCCTATCGAGCGGATCATTACCCATCGCTTCCATTACACCGAGTTTCAGCAAGGGTTCGACGTCATGCGCTCGGGGCAGTCGGGCAAAGTGATTCTGGATTGGAAGGACTGACATGAGCTATCAGGCTGCCAAAGAGAGCTATGTCGCGGAGATCGCCGAGATCAAGGCCGCCGGTTTGTGGAAGACCGAGCGCGTGATTGCCTCTGAACAGAAAAACGCTATCACCCTCGAAGACGGCGCCAATGTGATCAACATGTGCGCCAACAATTATCTGGGCCTCGCCAATAATGCTGAGGTGATGCAGGCCGCCAGCGACAGTCTGCAGGAATGGGGTTTTGGCGCCGCATCGGTGCGCTTTATTTGCGGTACCCAAGGTATTCACAAAACCCTCGAGCGACGGGTCAGCGACTTCCTCGGCATGGAGGACACCATTCTTTATGCCGCCTGTTTTGATGCCAACACCGGATTGTTTGAGACAATTCTGGGGCCGGATGATGCGGTGATTTCGGATGAGCTGAACCATGCCTCCATTATTGACGGGGTCCGGCTCTGCAAAGCCGCACGTTATCGCTACAAGAACAATGATATGCAGGATCTGGCTGCCAAATTGCGGGAGGCGCGCGCTGCAGGCGCGCAACGGATCCTGATTACCACTGATGGCGTCTTCTCGATGGACGGCACGATCGCGCAGCTGGGTGCCATTTGTGATCTGGCTGATGAATACGGTGCCATGGTTCACCATGATGACTGTCATGCCACGGGCTTTATGGGTGCCCGCGGGCGGGGTGTGCATGAGTATTGTCGCGTCATGGGTCGCGTGGACATTATCACCGGTACGTTCGGTAAGGCGCTGGGCGGTGGCTCTGGCGGCTTTACCGCCGGCCGACAGGAAATCATTGATATTCTGCGCCAGCGGTCCCGGCCTTATTTGTTTTCAAACACCCTTGCGCCGGCGATTTGTGCGGCGTCCCTAAAGGTGCTCGACATGTTGGAGGCGTCCACGGCGCTCCGCGATCGGCTTCATGACAATACCCGCTACTTTCGCGAGCAAATGCAGGCCCATGGCTTCGCAGTGCCTGAGGGCGACCACCCCATTGTCCCGGTGATGTTGGGAGATGCTGTGGTGGCTCAGCAGATGTCAGCGCGGTTGCTGGAGCTGGGTATTTATGCGATTGGATTTTTCTATCCGGTGGTACCCCAGGGAAAGGCGCGGATCAGGGTGCAGATATCGGCGGGGCATACCCGAGAGGATCTTGATAAGGCGGTCGCTGCTTTTAGCCAGTCATACAAGGAGCTTGTGCCCTAGCCTGCCCAATGCCGCCGCGTCAAACGCGCATCAGTTAGGTAACCCACAGTAATTTCAGGCGGTCTCCCCAAAAGGGTGCCAACGCCTTGGCGCGCCCAGTTCCGGCAAACTGATTCGGCTGTTGAAGGCTTACTAGTTAAGTACGTTATATCCCCGACCGCGCATGCAGTTTTTGACGATTTGGTCTTTTTGCGCACTGGCATTGGCGCTCGCTTCGCGCCTCTCGCGACTGTTTCTTCCTGCCGCCACAATCACACCTGCCCCTGCACCTTTCTTTGCGGCTTTTGAGCCTGATCCACCACTGACCGCACCGGCCGCGGCACCCACAGCAGCGCCTCTAACCGCGGTTCCCGCAACGCTCTCCCGCTGGGGCGCGTCGGGTTGGTTTTGCACCGCGAGTCCTTCACATTGTTGCAGGTCGGTTTGATACTGGGTGTAGTCTTGGACCTGAGACATGTCGACCACCACATTGGCGTGGGCGCCGCTGACGATTGCCCAGCTTGCAAAAATGATGAGTAATTTGAAGTGGTTGAACATAGGGGCCTCCTGTCACCTGCGTTACGCTTTAGACGCGCCAGTTTAGACGGTTTCGCGCAAAATTCGATATCGTTGGGCGCATCAATAAGTGACACCCACTACCTCAGCTTTAAGCACGCTGTGGGTCTTGCGTCACATCGTGCCCGCTTCCATTATGGACTGAGTAGCGCGAGGCAACACCATGACAGACAGCACTTCTCACGACCCGGATGATGAGCCACCCAAATGGCGGGGGCGCCTGGAGGTGCTCTTGTTAGTTGCAGGGGGGTTGGTTTTGCTCATTCCCACGCTGGCGATTTTTTTCGCGGGTGGTGAGTGAGGCAGCAGAGGCGTCTCTGCCCCGGAGTTGTATATCCGCTAGCATGGGAGATTAAGCCCGGGCTGTGGCGACTGGCTGGTCGGTGGGTTGCATGACCAAGCGATATGCCCCCGCCACCGAGCGCAACCGCGACGCGATTCTGACGGTCCTGCAGACGTCTCTCCCCGCAACCGGCACCGTGCTGGAGGTGTCTGCTGGTACCGGACAGCATGCGGCGTTTTTTGCGCCACGGCTCGCGCCGCGATGGTGGTTACCCACCGATGTCGACGCGGTAAATTTGGCGTCAATAACCGCTTGGCGCGAGGAAGCCGACGCCGCCAATCTCTTGCCACCCCAATATTTGGATGTCATGGATGCGCTGTGGCCGGTGGAGGCGTCAGTGTTACCGGAGCCGGTGAGTGCCGTGGTTAACATCAACATGATCCACATTGCGCCCTGGGAATGTTGCGCGGCGCTTTTTGATGGTGCGGCGAGGGTGGTGAACAGCGACGCCACGGTATTGCTATACGGGCCTTTTAAGCGCGGCGGGTCGCACACAGCGCCCTCCAATGCGGCCTTCGACCAGCAGCTGAGGGCGCAGGATGCGCGCTGGGGAGTGCGCGATCTCGAGGCGGTTATCGATGTGGCAGAGATTCGCGGTTTCGACTGTCGGTCGATTATTCCCATGCCAGCCAATAATCTAATCGCAGCGTTTATCCGTGCTTGATCGTTGGACAGTCTTGGCTTGGGCGAACTTTGGACTGGCGGTCGCCGCTGGACTCAAATTTATTCCGATTCTTGTATCACTGACACAGGGCCTGGAGCTCACCCCGGAACAGGCCGCCGCGGGCCTCGCCGATGAGCGTGCCTGGGCATTGGATCTTATCTCTGATACGCCTTACTTGTTGATAGTTTGGTTATTGATCGCGGCGTGGCTGCGGCGACAGACCGGCAGCCCAAAAATCGCGCCCTGGCGCATCACGGAACCAGCCGCTGACGAGCCCTCTTGAATCGGGGGGAGTAGACTACGTGATCTTAGACATTACAGATTTAAGGAGACCTTAGATGGCGTCGCTACTGTTGATAAGCTCCGCACTCATTGCCCTCGGCGGTGCGGTTTTTCATGGCTGGGTTGGCGGCAGGCTTTATATGCGTCACGTGCAAGAAAGTGGCTTGATGCCCTTAATGCAATCTGTGAGCTTGGTTTCCTGGCACATGTTTACGATTTTTCTTGTGGTCAGCGGCACAACCCTGATTTGCGTCGCTATGGAGCCTGATCTCGCGTTGTTGAGCTATCCCGTACTACTGGGCAATGCGTTAGGTGCCGCTTTGTTCCTGCTCTTGAGCATCCGGGGTCACGCCACACTTTTAAAGATGCCGGGGATGTATTTGATGTTGCTGACCGCAGTATTAGGGTGGTTGGGTGTCAGCTAGTGGTGTGGTGGGTGCTCGGTAAGATTGCCCGGCGTGCAGACGATGGTGGTCAAGCAGCCGCTTATGAGCACCGATAAGGAGAGAACGCCCATGATAATTGTTGTCGCAGCACTGGAGTTTGGCAGTGAGGCCGATCGGGATCGAGCCGTAGCACTCACTGCCGACGTGCAGCGTCTTACTCGAGAGGAAGAGCCCGGATGCCACGACTACTGTTTTGCCCCTGATCCTGCTATCCCGACACGCATGCAGGTCTATGAGTTATGGGAAGACAGCGATAGTTTGGCTGCACACTTTGACCACCCTTATTACGAGCGAATGGCCGGTCTGCTGCGGGGTGTTGGCATCGTCAGTAGCACCAATCAGGCTTACTTGGTGGAGCGTGGGGAGCCTGTTTACACGGAAACTGGAGATAAAAAGACCGCGTTTTTCTCGGATCCCGCCTAGGTTAATGGTGGCGGCCCTAGTGATGTGTTTTCGCGAGGCATGCGGCCTATGACATCACCGACCCATGATATCCGCTACGTGTTTTTTATCGCGATGCTGGGGATTCTGTTCTTTTCCGCGATGGATGCCGTGATGAAAGCGCAGGCGCTGGCGTTGGGGGCATTTAACGCGATGTTTTGGCGCATGGCGATGGGGGCCTTACTGGTATCGGTGCTCTACCTGCCTACTCGACCCCGCCCGGCATCGGGCAGCGTGCTCAAACTACATTTTGTCCGCGCGGCCCTCACTGCGGTCATGGCGTATCTCTTTTTCTTTGGTCTAACTCGAGTGCCTCTCGCTCAGGCGATCGGTTTGTCTTTCGTGGCGCCCATTATCACGCTCTTCCTCGCCGTGCCGATGCTGGGGGAGCAAATTGGCTCCCACGCCAAGCTCGCCGCGGTCCTAGGTTTTGGCGGAGTGATGACAGTGGTGGGGGGTGAGGTGCTGTCGACGCATCAGGGTAGCGATCTCTTGGGGATGCTATCCATCTTGCTCTCGGCGGTGCTGTATGGCGTTAACCTGATCTTGCAGCGTATGCAGGCGTTAATCGCCAAACCGCTGGAGATTGCCTTTTACCAAAACCTGATTGTTTTTCTGCTCTTGCTCGTGGTGGCACCCCTGTGGGTTGTCGTGCCATCAGAGCCCGCGCATTGGGGAGGGGCCGCACTGGCGGCTGCGCTCGCGGTGACCTCGCTGATGTTGATGTCCCACGCCTACAGTCAGGCCGAAGCGCAGCGTCTGGTATCGGTGGAATACACCGCCTTTATATGGGCGGCAATCCTGGGGTGGTGGCTTTTTGCCGAGCCGGTGAGCGCGCGCACCTTGCTGGGCACGGGGCTCAGTGTCTTGGGGTGTTTGATCAGCGCTCGGGGTCAATAATTGTCTGGCATCGCTTAAAAGCGGTCGGGCGCGCTTTTTCATGATGGCTCAATGCTGAGCGTTTTGTGCCGTGCGCTTTGCGACGAGAAAATCATTGTGGCTGACGTAAAGCAAATCACAGACCTTGCGGATCAGGTGCTCTTCATAGTGACTCAGCGTGTCGTCGGCCAGCGCTACCTGCCACATCAAGGTGACCAGCGCGCGTTTTTGGGCTGTCGATGCCTGATCATTAATAAGGCGCGTAAATTCAAATAAGCACGTAGCGGCATCGACCTGCCCGGTGGCTTCTGCCGCTAGATCTGCAACCTCATCATCACTGAGAGAAAAGTGTTTTATCAGTAGGGTCCGAATGGCGGTGAGCTCGACTTCGTCCGTTGCGAAATCAGCTCGCGCCACTTCCAAAAGCAGGGCCGCGCTGGCGAGCTCAAGGGGATCGCGCGAATGAGCGGTTGCCGAAGAGGGCTCGGTACCGAGCAAGGATTTCAGTTTGGCTAACAGCATGTAACGAGTGATGGATTAATAAAACAGCCGATCACTATGGTGACGTCGAACAGCCATGGCGGTAGCGATCGCGATGCCCATTATGAGGCACTCGGCGACGATTTCCGGTAGGGTCCAAGCGCCCCCATGCACCGCGGCCGCTACGACACGACCGGGTGCCACAAGGCCAACGAGGCATCCACCCGCTAGGATCATCTCCGCCTCTGCTCGCAGCGCGCCCCATAACAACAAGCCGCCCGATCCAATAAAAAAAGCGGCGGAATCGCCAATTTGGGTGCTGCGACCTGTACCCTCAAGTAACGTCGCGCCGAGCAAATGGGCCGCAGGTTCGGGATGAACCCACCAACCCAAGCCCAACATTAGCAAGCCGAAACCGAATAATGCGGTGATGCCGCGCAGAGTCACTACCATATCAGCACCTCATTGCTTTTAGGTCGGACCCGTGCGGCCCCAAGACCTCTATGTCACAGAGCCAAAGCATATCCTTTAATCACAGCGGCTGACCATCAGCGACCCAGCTTGTCTCGCAGACTATAAAACAGCATGCCCGCGACCAGCCCAGGCCATCGGAGTAAGGTGCCCCCGGGGAATCGGTGAGTCGGCACCGATGCCATGAGATCAAAGCCGGTCGTGTCGCCATTGATCGCTTCAGCCAATAGGTGCCCCGCCATCGTCGCGGTGGGCACTCCGTGACCTGAGAACCCCTGGGCGTACCACAGGTGGTCACCGATCCGACCAAAATCCGGCATGCGGTTGAGTGTGATGCCTACTGCGCCCCCCCAGCCGTAGTCAATTTGCACATCAGCCAGCTCAGGATAGATTTTCAGCATATGCGGGCGAACAAACGCTTTGATATCGCGGGGAAAGCGGCTCGAATAATTTTCGCCGCCGCCAAACAGGAGTCTGCCGTCCTCCGAAAGCTTCCAATAATTGATGACAAATAAGGTATCTGACATTGACAGATTGTCGCGGTTAATCCGCGGCAAAAGATGTGAGGGGAGTGGCTCGGTGGCGATGACAAAATTGTTGATTGGCATGATGTTGCCCGCGAGTCGCGGCACCAGCTTGCCCAGATAAGCGTTGCATGCCAGCACAACATGGCGCGCTTTGACGCGGCCCTGCGGGGTGACGACGTCGCCTGAAGAACCGTCGGTTGAGGGGCGGCCGTGAGTCCCCTCAAAAATTTGCACGCCTGCTTCGTGGGCAGCGCGGGCCAGGCCCAGCGCATACTTTAGCGGGTGTAAGTGGCGGCATCCCCGATCCAATAGCGCGCCATGAAAGCCTCTGGCGCTGGTGAGCTCGCCGATCTCATCCCGCGAGACATAAGAAAGTTGCGAGTAGCCATAGGTCGTGCTCAGGTGCTCCAGCTCATCCTGGAGTTCGGTTGCGTGACCCGGCTTAGCGGCAAGATGAAGATTGCCCGAGCCCAATTCACAGTCTATTTGGTGCGCTTCAATCAGGTCGCAGACACGCTGCACGGCGTCGAGACTCAGTTGCCATAACCCTTTAGCCGCCTCCAAGCCCACCCATTGTTCGATAGAACGCTGATCTGCCCGCTGCCCTGTGCCCACGTGTCCGCCGTTTCGCCCTGAGGCGCCCCAGCCGACCCGTTCAGCGTCGAGCACGACCACTTCATACCCCTTTTTTCGAAGGTGAATGGCAGTGGACAGGCCGGTATACCCACCACCGATGATGCAGACGTCGGTCTGAACATCACCCCGCAGGGGCGCAAAGGAGGGTAGTAGCCGCGCGGAGGCAGCGTACCAACTCGTTGGATAGTGGCGCGGCGCTGGGTCTGTGGCGATCGGGCTCATAGCTGGCATTATGCCGCTTGCCGCTACTGGGATGCCATCCGATACTGTGCAGGTGTTCGGCTGCCCGCGGGGCGTTATGAGTGAAGCAGATCATAAGCAATCATCGAGTAAAGCAGGTGCCTATGCACCTCAGCAAGGCGTAGGCGCTTCGTCAATGCCCTCTGCCGACAGGTCGACCATCGAGGCCTGGTTAAAGGAGCATAAGATTTCTGAAGTGGAGTGCCTTGTGCCCGATATGACCGGTAATGCCCGCGGCAAGTTCATACCGGCGCATCAATTTACCGCCAGTCGTGACATCAAGTTGCCCGAATCCATCATGATCCAGACGGTGACGGGGGAGTACACTGACGACCATTGGGATTTCGTTGAGCCTACCGATACCGACATGCTACTGCGGCCCGATGCCAGCACGTTGCGCATGGTCCCTTGGGCTCGGGAACCCACCGGCCAGATCATCGCCGATTGCTATACAGCCGAGGGTCAACCTCACCCGCTTTCGACCCGTAATGTCTTGCGCTACGTATTGGGTTTATACGAGGCGGCCGGGCTCAAGCCGGTGGTGGCGCCCGAGGTGGAATTTTATCTGGTTAACAAAAATACCGACCCGGATTACGAGCTCATGCCGCCAAAAGGTCGCTCGGGCCGGCGCGAGGTCGCGCGTTTGTCCTACAGCATTGATGCCGTTGCCGAGTTCGAAGATTTTGTCGAGGACATGTATGACTTTGCCGATCAGCAAAAATTGGATGTCGACACGCTCATACACGAAAACGGTGCCGCGCAGCTAGAGATCAACTTTAATCATGGCGATCCGCTGGCGATGGCCGATCAGGTTTTTGTTTTTAAGCGCACGGTGCGGGAGACTGCACAGCGCTACAACATGTACGCCACCTTTATGGCCAAGCCGATGCAGCGCGAGCCGGGCTCAGCGCTACATATTCATCAGAGCGTGATCGACCTGGCCACAGGCCAGAATATTTTTGCCACCGCGGAGGGCAAGCCCAGTCAGGCGATGATGGAATACATGGCGGGGCTACAGCGGTATACGCCGGAGCTCATCAGCTTTTACGCCCCCAACGTAAATTCTTATCGCCGTCTGGCGCCGGATATTTCTGCGCCGATTAATTTGAGTTGGGGCTTCGATAACCGGACCACCGCATTTCGTGTCCCCAATTCCGATCCGGCGAACTTGCGCATAGAAAATCGTTTTCCGGGCGCCGATGCCAATCCCTATTTGGCGATGACAGCCACTTTGGCGAGTGGGCTATTGGGCATGCGCCAGCACCTCGAGCCGACGGCACCGCATCAGGGCACCGCGAACGAGGACAGCGTGGGTGTCGCCAGAACATTGGAGGAGGGCGTTCGCAAGCTCAATGACACCCCTGAGTTACAGGCGATGATTGGTGAGCTATTCATGCGCGCCTACGCGGCGGTCAAGCTCGATGAATTTGAAGAATTCAATCGGGTTATCAGCTCCTGGGAGCGCGAGCACCTTTTGCTGCAGGTATAGCCGGGTGCCGTCGCGTTTTAATCCCGGCCTCAAAATTGTGAGGTGAGTGAGATCGCCACCACCGCTTTTTCGTTATTTCGCTGGGTAAAGTATGCGACCTATCTGCTGCTGTCGCTGAACGTCTGGTTTTTCTTTATTGAGGAGATGGATAGCGCCCGCTTCGCCGTGGCGGCGGGCGAAGCCGTTGCCACCGGCATCCAGCTATTCTCCGCTACGCTCGATACCGTCGCCTGGGTGATCCTATTACTCCTGTTCGAGCTGGAGACCGCAGTGATTCCCGATCACCGGCTCCAGGGGCGACTGCGGTTTGCCATTCACGGTGTGCGCTTTATCTGCACCGCCGCTATCGTCATGGCGTTTTTGGGCTACGTTGGAGAGTGGCAAACACTGTTACCGAGCGAGCCATTAATCGGAGATGCCTGTGCGCGAGTGGGCGAGGGCTGGTCGGTCATGATCAAGCTCGATGACTTCGTCCCACTGTCGCTGGAGAATTGCGCACAACTGGCGACCGATACCCGGCTGGTATCGGGTTTGGAACAGGTCATGGCATCGCCGGCTGGCTTGCTGGAGGGACAGCGGCTAGCGCTAGTAGACGTAGTGAATTCTGCCGCCTGGATTCTGGTCGTGATTTTGTTGGAGATAGAGGTGCGTGTACTGACCCGCTGGGGGCCGGCCTCAAAGACCGCCGCGAAGGTTGCCAACACCCTCAAGGGTCTGCTCTACACCACATTGGTGGTGGCAGCCGTTTACTGGGGCTTCAAGGGAGACTTTCTGGATTTTTGGGATGCCGCACTCTGGCTCTTTGCCTTTGTTTTTATTGAGCTGAATGTCTTTGAGTGGCAACAGGAGATCCGCGAGCGATCCTCCGTTGCCTAGTCAGCGATCCCTAAAAATCCTCGTCAAACTCCAGATCGTAATCCCCCAGTTCTTCGCGCAAACGAAGCATCTCAAGACGCTCTTCCGCGCGCCGACGCTTCGCCGCCTTCAGTGCTTTTTCGGTAACGGCTTCAGCAAAGTCCAGCGACTCAAAGTCTTCGTCGCTCAGTTCGCCCGCCGCTTCAAAAAAATCATCTGCCGGTTCTTCTGCCACCGCATTGGACTCTCTCTCACCCACAAATCACCTCCCGATGATCCTGAACAAAAAAGCCCAGCCCCCTCGGCCGGTTGGCGCCATCACAGCGCAAGCGTGTTCTTGCCACAAGAAATTTTTTGGACTGAGCCGTTATGCCGTAAATAACAAATTAAGCTAAGTACTGCGGTCGGTTTAGCGGTATAAAGGTCAGTTCCCCCCAATCAAAAGTGCCACGTGGCGACTCGAATGCGCCGCGCAGCCACTATTTATGGTGAGACTGAGCCTTGCGGCACGTGGGCCAGAATGGTTTCCGCAACCTTGTCGGGGGAGACATCGTCGCAGTCCACCACAATCGCACTGTAGCGTTCATAAAGTGGAATCCGCTCCGCGTAGAGGTCGCTCAGGCTCTGCTCGCCATCTGCGGCGATACCTCTGTGCGGGTCCAGTGAAACCCGATATTCAATGGTGTCGAAGCGGGCTCGCAGGTAGACCACGCATGAGGCCGCTCGTAAACGGCCCATAACCTTGTCGCTGTAAATGACCGAACCCCCGGTAGAGATGATGGAGGGGAACAGGGGCATTTCGGTCAGCACCTGCTCTTCGATGGCGCGAAACGCGGCGTTGCCCCGGGAGTCCATAATTTGCTGAAGGCTTTGCTTTTCCTGAGCCTCAATCAACCGGTCAGTATCGACTCGTTCAAGACCGAGTTGTTGAGAGAGCACACCACCCACCGTGCTTTTCCCACTTCCGGGCATACCAATGAGGGTAATGATCGAATCAGAATTCACAGACAAGGCACTTCCTTCAGCAGGGGATCACGGGCGGCCCGCCATGTTACCAAGGCCCAGTGGCGCAGTGTCTAATGAGCCCAGTCCCGCTCCGCTTTGAATTGTTGCGAGAGGTACTCCATCTGATCCGCCAAAATTCGATCCTTGGCGAGAAAGTGCCACTCGTAAGTGTTGGGTTTAAACGGTACGGCGAGGAGCGGCATATGGGCTTCTTCGGGCGTTTGGCAGTCTTTTAACCAGTTGCACCGTTTGCAAGCTGCCACCACATTTTCCCACTTATCGGTGCCGCCGCGTGAAATCGGTAGCACATGGTCACGGGTGAGTTCGGATCGGGGGAACTTGCTGCCACAGTAAAGGCAGCCATGGTCG
Organism: Luminiphilus sp.; assembly: GCA_964217615.1. Lineage (GTDB taxonomy): Bacteria > Pseudomonadota > Gammaproteobacteria > Pseudomonadales > Halieaceae > Luminiphilus. Next base: position 960 of record CAXPKH010000127.1, on the reverse strand, counting down.
TCTCTGCGGAATAGTGTGCGGTTGCACAAGGGCGGCGTGAAATGGTTGAGCACCCGGCCCTCTAGAGCGACGATGGGTTGTAGGATAATTTCAGACCGAATCCCGGTGAGTCGCTGGACACCCCCAAAAACGGCGGGAAGGGATTCCCCGATGCCATAAAGGACATCGCCGCGGGCGTAGGCGGTGACCGCCTCATTCAGTGTCAGCCACCCTCTAGGTTGGCCCGACACGTCCAGCTTGAGAATCGCTTGCATGGGTCTCGCTCACTGGTTTCTTCGACGTTACTGAAAAAGCCAACGCGTGACAATCGCTGACACAGAAAATTCACAGATCACTAAAGAATTTAGCGGTCGCTCTACTGCGCTAACCAGGTTTCGCTGGCCAACTCTCGTTCGCCATCCAGTACCCGTCCCTGGAACCGCTCACCCGCCTTAACGGCGCCGACACCAGCGGGTGTGCCCGTCATAATGATGTCGAAATCTTCCAGCATCAGAAACTGCTTAAGTTCAGCGAGAATGATGTCTGGCGGATACAGCATCAGGCTAACGTCACCCTTTTGACGGAGCGCGTCATCAACCATGAGCTCCACCCCCAGTTGCGTGAGATCAGTAGGCGCGGCGACAAAGGGACTGAAAAGCGCAGAGCCGGTGAACGCTTTACTGCGCTCCCAAGGGAGTCCCGCGGCTTTAAGCTTTGCTTGGGTTTCGCGCTTGGTGAGATCAAGGCCAAATCCGACGCCCGCAACGTCGCCGCCTTGCACAAGAAGGCAGATTTCTCCCTCGTAATGCAAGGGTTCGTCCATCACCGCACGGAGTTCGGTGCCGATCGACGTCGCGGGTTTCATGAACACCACCATATTTTCGGCGGGGACTGAATCCATTTCGGATATGTGGGCCGCATAGTTCTTGCCCACGCAAATCACTTTACCGGGCCGAATTTCTTTCCCGTTGAATATTACCG
>CAXPKH010000126.1:0-5126 GCA_964217615.1 Luminiphilus sp. | reverse complement strand
GGTTGGGCGACATTCCAGTAATCTCATCAATGGTTCTGGAAAAGGTCTTTTCAATCGTATTGCCATCCATAGCCGACATGGAAATGGCCACGTCCTGCATATTTTCTTCACGCTTTTGCGCGGTGACGACGACCTCTTCGATTTGCGTCGTTGTCGATCGCTGCGCCTGGACCTGAGCCGATATGGCCATAGATACGGCAACGGCGAGAATAGAAGTGTTACGAATCATTCTCATGGGATCCCTCAATGTTTATGGTTTTTAGTGTGGTTAACCTGAGATTCAGGCACCAAAGTTATCATTTGTCCGAAAAAATGCTACCAGAAATAACGGCATTTTGATCAGAGTTTGGTATAAATCTATAACAATGTGGTCGGCAGTGGCGAGAGTTTTGGCAGGGCGGCGGCAATCAGCCGCCATGGCCCTGAAACCACGAGCGTGGCTAGTCGATCTCGATAATCTCGAAACCCTGCGTTGCCGTTTGCCATTCAAGGCGGAGGTCATAGAGGGTTTCGGCAAGGGACGCGTCCTTAAGCCAGATCTGGACATCCGAGACTTCGCACTGCGCGCCATCAAGGCTGACCACGTCATTCGCGCCGATAAATTCCTTATCAAACCGCGTTACCGTAAATCTTGAGGTGCGCTCCGCATATTGCCCATTGGTGTTATATGCCCTGGCGGTAATCGTGTGCTCACCCGACGTCATATTGCTGTAAGCCCAGGCCAGCGCATATCCCGACTTATCAGAGTCGGGATAATCGGGATATGCATTGCCCACGTCACCCCTAGTTCCGCCGTAAGGAGCGTCGAAGGCATAGACACCATCAATCCAGATCTCAACTTTCTCAATACCCCCGGTCGCCACCGACCAGCCGCGCAAGTTACCCACGCCCGAGTAGATGCTGCCCGCACTCGGCTCTTCCAATACCACTTTGAGTGTGTCACCGGATACAACAGAGGATTCAAAGCGAGGCTCTATCAGGCAGTCCGAGGAGACGCTTTCCAGCGTCAAGCTGTTGCCCGACAGGGTGCCGCCACAGGTGCTGTCTACCCCGGCAAGTTGATACCCGGGCTTGGCAATAAATGTAAGGACAATAATTTCGTCTGGCCTGATCCACCGCGTGGTGTGCCCCTCCACAGCACCCGACTCCGGCGTTGTGATATTTAGCCTCACATAATCACCCTCGTAGTCGTTATCCCATCGCAGATGTAGTGACTCGAATAATTTGCCTGAAATAGGGTCGAGATAGATCAACCACGACTCTTTTATCGTGGTGCCATAATCAGATTCTTCATCTAGCGCCTGACAGCTAGGCTGAAGGAAGTAGTTGGGCTCCAAAGCGAATTGACCAGGGTCAAAATCGTAGGTCAGCACAGATCCATCATCTGTTAAAAACGACTGGCCCCGGATCTCAATGGTGTGAGGTGAGTCGTTCGAAATGGCGTGGCCTTTGCGAAAGCCCTCACCGCCCTCGTCTTCCAGCTCACATGTCTCATCGATCGGGAAATCCTCAACCAATTCATGGGCCAGCGTGTCGCTCTCATAACCCGCGATCATAAATCGCGTTTGATTAAAGCCCCTCGCGTTGTCCGCTGACTCGGGCTCTCCGTCTGCGATACCACAGGCAGCACCCAAACAAGCGCTCACCTTTGGAGCGGAGAAGACGTTGATTTCCCGCTCCGTTCCGTAACTCATGATCGTTTTGAAGAACCCCTCTCGATAGTGGCCAAAGCTGAACGCATAAGCCCCCGAGTCGCCCTCTTCAAACTCCCGCCGCTCATGTTGTGAGCCCAGAATATGACCAATCTCATGAGCGGTCGAAGTATCGGTGCAATAAAGCCCGTCGACTGCTTTATCAGCGGGCAACCATTGGACCGAAGTCACATACAGCCTGCGCCAGGGAGAGCCGTCTCGAACACCGATATAAGCAACACCACAGGATTCGTCGTCCTCAGGGATGTTTTCGCGCAAGGCCACCACAATGTCCGCAGCGTAAAACGCCCTATCAGTCTCAATATCGACAAAGGGCGCCTCCGCCTCGTACATTGCCTCGAGCACATCGCTCTGCGTGGTTTCAGCGTCAATCGCCAGCGGCTTCACATCAACAATGTTGGCGGTAATGTCGATACCACTATCGGCGAAAGCCTGGTTTGCGGTCTCAATCACGAAATCCGCCACCGAGGCAGGGCTCTCCATTCCCTCTTCGTGATAAAAAAGAATATCGATGGTTGCCAATCCGCTCCCGTATTGAGGGTAATTGACTGCCTCGTCAGCCACATCGCTCATAGCCACTGACTGAGGCGCGTTCAGGCTCAGGCTGCGTTGATTCATCTCAATGATATTGCGGCGGAGCGGCTTGTCTGCCGCACGAGCATCGGTCGGTTTGGCCATGTAGGGATCAGCAACATGCCAAGCAAACGCGTCCCCGTTATTGGTGATTCGGAAAGTCTGCCCGGCATCGCGCAAGGATCCCTGAACCACGCCATCCGAAGTCACCACCAGCGTCAGTCGGGCACCCGTCTCGTCTTTGCCGGCAATGATCTTATTGCCTAGGGCTGAACGACGTGCCGACGCCACATTGAATTCATAAACCTCACCATACTCTGATCTCAGACTGAGCACGTCTCCCACTCTGGCGTCGAGTTGCTTCACAGAAGCCAGCAACTCAGGCGACTGATTGCCCCGCGCCAGCTCAACGGTGAGGTTGTCCGCCCGCACCTCAAGTACGGCGCTGGTCAGAGCCAGCAACAATAACGCCGCCGAAGCCGTTAATTTAAAACTGTTGCCTTTTGGGTACATCGATTGGCTCTCATCTAACGTTGCCGCGGACCGTATATCATAGGCAGTCAGCTTCGAAAGGCCAGCCTCCTGATGTCAGACTTACCGTTTTATGCGATTTACGACGCTGACGGCTCTCTGTTTGGCGAACTGGCGTATTTCTGGGGCAAATGCACTGGCCAGGCCCAATGCGCACTGTGCGATCTGTCACACGGCTGGAATCCTCTTGGGCGAAAGGTTTGGCGTGAACGAGGCGGGCTGGCACGGTCCCTTAATTGGGTTCACCGGGACGAAATGCCAGAGCTTTTATTGGCGCAGGTGATGCAAGAACTGCCCTGCGTCGTTGTTGATCGGGGCGGCCACTTGGAAATCTTAATCTCCCGAGAGGCACTAGAGGCGTGCGGCGACGATTTCAAAGCGTTCGAGCTGCTGCTGGAGGAAAAGCTGCGGGCGCTGTGCTAACACCCGCACTTCGACCCTTACTCAAACATTTGCATAAAGGTTTCCATGTCGAACTGGTTGCCGTAGAGCATGGAACTATTCAGCGCAACATCGGCTGCTATTGCTACAGCGGTTTTGATCTCTTCCTCAGTCGCACCTGCAGCGCGTGCGAAGGCAGTGTGCGCCGGAATGCAATACACGCACTTCATTGCGACAGATGCCGATATTGCCGCTAGCTGTGCGTGCTTTAGTGGGATAGCGCCGTTGAAGACATTTTTCTCAACCGCGGCGTAGTAGGCCTCAGCGGCCGCCTGTTGAGACTCGGGGTGCAACAGGATAAATGGATTGGCCGTTTTGACCTCCCGGATCTCGTCGTCAGCCCAGTTCAATGGGCTGATGACCAACAAGCAAAGTGCAATCGCAATACGCATGGTGACGCTCCTATTTCTGTTCAATGAAAAACCGCGCCCTCATTGGCTCACGGAGTCTGGCCGGTGTTGCTGGCTGGTGCACTGCAAGGGCTCTCTCTGGATAGTAAATCGGAGCGCTACCGGCTCCGTTTGCAGACACTATCACAACGACTCAGAGTGCTTTTTGGGGCGGTGCACTATCGGATTCACACGGCAACCGGCGGCTGGTCTCACCAGTCTAGCGCTCCAAGGCCAACACATGACCTGAGCATTGGGCCGTTGAGTGGCTCAGATCAATTGCTTGACCGGCATGCCGCTACTGAGCAGATATGGCTCTAACTTTCGATACAGCTTTCGGTAGCGGAAAAACGGCACCTTGGGATACAGGTGGTGCATGGCGTGATAATTCTGGAAGCCCCAAAGCAGGGTCATCAGGGTGTCCAATCCACGTCCAGCCTGATACACCGTAGTGGTTTTCATCCGCTCTTGCTCGGTGTGGGGGTGGTGCACAATCCAGGCAAATAGCGTTGTCAGAACGGCGTTACCGATAAGGTGTCCCAATATTACGGTCACGAGTGTTACGCCGAGATCCGCGCAATAAACGATGAGTAATGCGCGAGTGGCAAGAATAGCCACGTACTCAAATACAAGGATACGCTTTTCCGCTGGGGTGAAGTGCTTGAAGGTCGCGGCGAAGTGCCATTCCTTGGGTATCCCCTTAAACCACATCACGACGAGTGCCGGCAGAGTGTGAGCAGCAAAGGTCATGTCTGGGTCGTCTTCGGGATGGTTTGTTGCGCGGTGATGCTTGAGATGCCCACGGCGATGCCCAATAAACGAAACGCCCAACATGTGGGCCGCAATGTAACCCGCCCACTCATTGACCCAGCGCAACTGGATATTCATGCCCGTGACTGCGCCGTGCACCGCTTCATGTAACACCGTGTAAACCGCATACGAACAAACGGCTATGCCGGCCACGATCCACCAGGAGAAATTGGGATCGGTGAACAGATGCCAGAGACAGACGCCGTAAACCCCGGCGCACAGGGCCAACAGGGAAACCGTTGGCCAGGCAAAGCCTCCAATGTGGCTGATAACCACCTTTTGTGCCTGTTGTTCGTTGACGATCACGATAGCATCCCTCTGGCGCCCACACTTGCGGCGCTCACAGATCTAAATCACGCCCCTATTACAGTAGCGCGAACTGATCGAATCCCCTCTTGCAAAAGGTGACATCCCATCTGCGGTGTCACATTTTGCTAATCGCAAATGACTAGGCGATGATGAGGTCTAAGCCACCGAAAGCTGGACTGATTCCATTGGTCTGGCCCTGGAAGGATGCACAACAGTGCGCATTAGAATGCCGAATAATTCTGCACCAGCGGAGTCTCACTATTATGAAACGGCCTTTCACCACGCGTCTCGCCACTTTGGACGATCTGCAACCGCTTACCCTGCTCTTTGACCAGTACAGGCAATTTTACGACTGCGCACC
>CAXPKH010000125.1:0-15283 GCA_964217615.1 Luminiphilus sp. | reverse complement strand
GGCCATTCCATTCACAGCTATCTCACGCGAAAAACCCAACCACAGGTTTACGGGGACTACCGAACTTTCATTGCCGAAATTGCCTCGATGACCAACGAAGCGATTCTGATGCAGAAGATGCTCAAAGAGTCCGACTCGGCGGCGGAGCGCGCCTACTTACTGAGCTCATATCTCGATGAATTTCGAGGTGGGTTCTACCGGCAAGCCTCCTTTGCGGACTTTGAGGCAAGGGCACACGAGCGGGTCGAATCCGGCGCCGCGCTGACGGCAGACGTGCTCAACACAATCTACGCTGAGGTATTTGAAGCCTATTATGGCGATGCCGTGCACGCGGATGAGTTGAACCAAATTGAGTGGAGCCGTATCCCTCATTTCCTGCGCAGTGATAATTTTTACGTTTATCAGTACTCAACCTCTTTCGTCGCGGCAACTGCGTTGGCGAAGCAAATTCTTGAGGAGGGCGAGCCAGCGAGGGAACGCTATCTCACCATGCTGAAATCAGGCTCTAATGACTACCCCATCGAACTCCTCAAAAAAGCTGGCATCGACATGACAACAACGGCACCTATTGAGGCGACGATCGCCACATTCGATGATCTTGTTGATGAGCTCGAAGAAGCCCTGGAGGAAATGGAAGGGCTGGCTCGGATGGGAACCTGACATGCCAGCATTTCCCCCTAACTCAGATGACGACAACGTCGAGCGGTCACGCGAGCACCTGACGACCCTGACGAAAGGACTGAGCGTGCTCACCAGCTTCTCCCGTGAGACACCGAGCATGACACTCTCCGAGGTAGCAAGACGGACCGGCCTCAATGCCGCCGTTACGCGTCGGTGTTTATTAACCCTGTGTGATTTGGGCTATGTTGGAAAAATAGACGGTCGTTTCACACTGAGGCCGGAGGTGCTGGTATTTGCAACATTGTTCAATGAAACCTTCGACTTGGACCACACTATCCGTCCTGCCCTGCAGCACCTTCGCACCAAGACCGGACACAGCGCCTCCTTTACCGTCATTAGCGGCGGCGATGTGCTGTATATCACGCATATTTCGACGCAGCGAGTGCTCCGATTGCAGGCCAACACGGGGACACGATTTCCGGCTCTCCTCACATCGACCGGACGCAGTATTTTATCCACCTGGCAGGACCATGAAATCCGACAGTTTATTAATCGATATCCGTGTTCGGCCATGACCGACAAAAGCATCACTGACCCAGAGGCACTATTTGTAGCCATTAAAGACGCTCGGGAGCGCGGCTATGCGTTCATTAGCGACGAGCTCGAATACGGCATCACGTCACTCGCACTACCCGTCACCGTACCCGACTATGGCGTAATCGGAGCAATCAACAGCTCCGCAACTACAAGCCAGATCGACATCCATCAGTTCGTTGAGGAACGTCTCGGAGAGATGCAGATGACGGCAGAGAGAATCAGTCAGCGGTTAAAAACCGCCCCAGCGCTACTCGCTGCAATTCGTTCCATGACCCAACACACCTAGAGCAGTCAGTAAGCGCTCATTGAAAACGTCGGGGTGGGTAAAGTGGCAAAGATGGCCGCCTGGCATCGGCACTCCCCTCGCGCCACAGTCCTCAATCAGAAAACGCGCATGGGCGCGCCGGGTCTCCGACTCCTGCTCTGCCTCAATGACCCAGAGCGAGAGCCCCTCAGCGGAGAACACCTGAGGTAGCACGCCTGAGAGATCCTGATCAACCAAGCGAGGCGTTGAACCGCGAAGATCACGCCCTTCGTAGCTCCGAATCAGGTCAGCGACCGCCGACAACTTACTCGCAGGAACCCCCGATCGCATCAACGGATGCGCCAGCCATTCTCTGGCAAATGCCTCGTGATCGCCGGCCTCTAGCAGGGACGCGTAACGCCCATAGGGAATCTCGTTCTGCTCGCTAGGCAATCCGTCGACCAGCCCCCCCTGTACAATAAGCCCTCGCAGGGTTGCTGAAGGTCGCGCAGCATATCGCAACAGCAAACGTGCGCCCTGAGAAACACCGAAGGCGTAGATGGGGCCGGGCAAATGATGCAGCAAGTGATCAATGTCCTCCAATTCTTGATCGAGCCCGGGTGTCAGTTCATTGACGCCAAATCCACGACGATCGAAGGTCACAACTCTCACACCTCGCTCAGCAAGCACGTGCTGGCCGGAGAATGAGCGAGCATCCAAAGTCCACCCGTGGACGCACAAAAGCGTCAGGCGTGGCGATATCGGCTCATAAACGGAAACAGATAGGGCCCCGTCATTCAGTGGGATTAGGTTTTGGTGGTGCTGCATGGTGTCACTCAGTCGGATTGATAATCGACTGCACCCTCGGCGCCGCGCCACAAAGCGTTACCCACCGGTCGCTCGATCTCCTCGAGCAGGTGACCGACCAACCCGGCGCATCGCGCGATCAGAATGACGCCGCGCATGATGGCAGCGGGAATCCCAGCCTCTAACATCACAACAGCAAGCGCTGTACTGACATTCATGACCAAAGGCCTGCCGAGAGACTCGGACAGCGCAACCTCCACCGCCCGTGCCGCAGAGAGGGCCGCACTACCCTCGTCGATGTAGCTCAGCAATTTTTCTACCCGGGGATCTCGTCCCGTGTGGATCGGATGACCAAAACCGGGTACGGGCCGCTTGCGATCTCGATAGTCCGCGACCAGCCTGCTAGCCGCCGCGACCGCATCTTCCTCATGCATTAACGACTCAAGCACTTCGCCACACAGTGCCGCGGTGCCGGCATAGCGGTCACCCACGCCCAATAGACCCGCAGCTACTGCGCCCTGAAGGGATTCGGGTGCACCATGAAGCGTCAGTCGAGACGCTACCACGCTGGGTGTAAGCCCATGCTCCATGATCGTAACCAACACCAAATCAATCAGTTCTATTTGCCGAGCGGTGGGCGTATCACCCAGCGCCTGGAGCAAAAAAGCACTGGTCACGGTGTGATGCCCCATGACGTCATCAACGAGGTTCTGCCCTCGTAAAAATATGGTGTCCTCGTCGAAGCCGCAGACCTCTGTGCGAGCGGGTGAACCGTCTTTTTCCGGCATAGCAAATTTCCTTACTTGAGGGAGCAAATTGTGCTTGCTTGTGTGATCCAAGCCGCGCACGATACAGTAACTAATTAAATTTCGGAATGTGAATAAACATGCGCATATCGAAAATCAGAACCGAGGCACAACCCATGAGAGGACCTTCCATGATTTTCAACCGTCAACGCATACTGGCCGCGGTAATCGCCGCCATCGCTACCGCTGAGGCGCAAGCACAGGCAACGCTCGAAGAAGTCGTCGTCACAGCCCGTATGAGATCAGAATCTTTAGCGGAGAGCCCCGTATCTGTAAAAGCGTTTACCGAGTCAGATATTCGGTCAAGCGGTATTCAGACGCCGCAGGATTTCGTGGATTTAACGCCCAACGTCACCTTGGTTCAAACGCAAAGCACGGGCAACTCATTTCTCAATATCCGAGGGATCTCCTCTGCACGAAACTCAGAACTGGCCGCGGCCGTCGTCATCGATGGGGTACTTCTCTCCAACCCGTCACAGCTGAACCAGCAGCTGTTCGACATTGAGCAAGTCGAAGTGCTCCGAGGCCCTCAGGGCGCTATTTATGGCCGCAATGCAATCGGCGGCGCGATCACTATCACGACCAAAGCCCCCGGTGACGAGCACGAGGGAGAAATCCGCATCGGCGCAGAATCGGCACCTGGCTGGAGTGTTAAAGGCTATGTCGGGGGCCCGCTGTCAGATGACGGATCGGTTAAATACCGACTGGCCGGCAGTTACATGGACAACGACGGATATATCGACAATGCCTATCTGGGCGAAGAGGCGGACCCTTACAAAGACACCTCAATGCGCGCGCGACTCAACTGGGACGTCAGCGATCGACTAAGCACAGACTTCCGGGTTAGCTACTCCAAGCTAGAGACTCAGGCGTTCTACTTCATTATCGACGTCGAAGCAGACGACACCGACATTCCTGTTCAGGTGAACAACCCGGGCTACAACGAGCGGGAATTCATGAGCGCGAGCTTCAAGTTCGACTACGATCTGGGCTTTGCGACGCTGAGCGGCGTCACCGCATACGATGATCTCGAAGAAACCTCAAGCGGCGACCAGTTTAATTTTCTGCCGAGAGAGCACCCCTACAACTACTTCAACAACGACGCCTTCGGCGGCTACATCAAGTTCTTAACCGGCGATGAGTACACCGATCTATCCCAGAACCAGTACCTCGAGGTTGAATCAGTCAGTCAAGAAATCCGACTCACCGGAAATAAAGAGTCGGGCCCCCAATGGATCGCGGGCGCCTATTTTATTGCAACCGACCGTTACATTTCGACCGGCTCGCAGATCGACCGAGGCCTCGGGGTATTCAACGTACAGAGAGACTTCCGCGATTCGGTGTTCGTTAACCCTGCCGACCCCAGTCCGCAATTGGGAATTCTGGCGGATGAGCAGGACAATTTCGCCTGGGCGGTGTTCGGACAGGTGGCCTTTGACATCACCGATAACCTTGAGCTAAGCCTGGCTGCGCGCTACGACCACGATGAGCGTGAGAACACTGCTTTAACGCCCCCGCTCTATGACACCACGGGATTGGGCATCGTATATGGCGAAAAGCGCAAAGAGAGCTGGGATGCCTTTCAGCCAAAAGCAACACTTCGTTGGCGGCCCAATGACAACTGGGTTATCTATGGTGATATCAGCCGCGGCTTCCGCAGTGGCGGCTTCAACCAGACCGGCGTAGGAACGGCCATTCTGTATCCCGGCATCGACGACATCTTTGAAGAGCAGATCTCAACCAACTTTGAGGTGGGTGCCAAGGGAGATCTGTTAGATGGCAGACTTCGTCTCTCAGCGGCCGCCTTCTTTAATGAGCTTGAGGGTGCGTACTTCTTCTTTTATGACCCCAATACCAATACTCAGAACCTGGGTAGCGTCCCCGAAGCGGAATATACGGGCATCGAATTGGAAGGTACGGCTCTGCTAGGCCAATACTTCACGCTTAACTTCGGATTAGGCCTCACCGACAGCGAAATCACGGAAGCGCCCACTGCCGACTGGCTGGGTAATCAAGCACCTCTGGTCAGCGAAGTCACGGGCAATGTTGGCCTGCAGTTTCGTGCCCCAGTGGGGGGTGGCGACATGGAGTTTTTCGCTCGAGCGGATTGGCAACACCTGGGAGAGACCTGGTGGGAGCCCAACAATTACTCATCGCGAAGCGCAGTCGATCTCGTCGACTTGCGGGCCGGGTTAGAGTCAGCGGATAACTGGGCGGTGACCGTTTGGGTTAAGAACGCAACGGACGAAGAATACAACACCGAGTATTCACCGGGTCCCGACGCAGCGTTCATCCTGGGCATTCCCGGCTTAAAACCGCAATACAACTTTCTGTGGCCTGCGCAAGGTGTTCGCTACGGCATTGAACTGACCAAGTGGTTCTGAGCCCACACTTACCGGGAGACAAGTACACAATGAATGCCTTAGCACAAATCAAATCACGGCTGCATCACAATGCATACGTTTGTAAAGATCTCGAGGAAATGCGCCAGTTTTACGAGGAGATCATCGGATATCGACTCGTCGCTACCTGGGCCGAGCGCACTGATCTTTTTGGTAAAGTCCGGACCTATGCCCATTGTTTTTTTGATATCGGCGACGGGTCGTCTCTTGCTTTTTTCCAATTTGCTGATGCCGATGATGCTGCGGAGTTCGGTCCCGAGCTTCAGCCCAGCGGCTTCCGGCACCTCGCCATGAAGGTAGATCAGGAAACCCAGGACGCCATTAAGGACCGCCTCGAAGCGGCAGGATTATTTGAAAGCGGCCAGGCTTATCCACTGAATCACGGGTATTGCTGGTCACTATACTGCTTTGATCCCTCCGGATTACTCGTGGAATGGACCGTTGACCATGCGGATGTAGAGCAGATCAATGCCGACAAAGCTGCGACCGCTCACGACGATTTGCGCAAGTGGTTGAGTGGAGACCATACGCCGAACAACGAACAGTTCCATCGCTAACCGTTAAGGAAATCTCATGCCAACCTCTATTGCGGTGGTCTACCACTCTGGTTATGGCCACACCGAAGTTATTGCTCAGGCTGTCGCAGAAGGCGCGCGAGGTGTCGACGGCGTAGACGTGGCAGTCGTAGCGGCAGGTGACATTGACTCACCCGAATCCCCCGCACTGGCCCAGCTCGATAGCGCTGACGCTCTCATTTTTGGCGCACCCACCTACATGGGCTCTGCGTCTGCGGTGTTTAAGGGTTTTATGGAAGCTACATCCACCCGTTGGATGGAGCAAAAGTGGGCCGACAAACTTGCGGCAGGTTTTACTAATTCAGGGTCCATGAACGGCGACAAACAAAATACCCTCATCGAGTTTTTCACCTTCGCAATGCAACACGGCATGGCTTGGGTTGGGCTTGGACAAATGCCGGGGAACAACCACTCTGCAGGCTCTGAAACTGATGCAAACCGACTGGGAGCCTCCATCGGCTGCATGTCGCAAGCCAATGTTGACCAGGGCGGCGACGTTGCGCCACCCGAGTCTGATCGCGAGACCGCAAGGCTTTTCGGCGCCCGCGTGGCACGCGCGGCGTTGCGCTGGCACCAGTGATGCGTGACCACAATATTTTTGATCCGGCGATCGAAACACGGCCGGTAGCTGACCAGTTTGCGCTGGACAGAACGAGTTATCGTGAGCAGGTCAAATACCTCTTCGCGCATTCTGAGTTCTATCAGCAGAAGTTTGCTGAAGCGGGCTTCTCCAGCCCCGAGCAAGTTGGCGATTTGGATGATATTGCCGCGCTCCCGTTTACTGAAAAGGATGAGATCAGGCTATCTCAGGCCAATTACCCGCCCTTCGGCAATCACTCAGCCGCACCTTCCGAATCCCTGCGTCGTGTGTTTAGCACGAGCGGAACCACCGGCGTACCGTGTTATCTGGGGCTGACGGCAAACGATCTCGACATGTACGCCACCAATGTTGCCCGCGGTTACACCGCAGCGGGTTTCAAGCCCGGGCAACGCTTGGTCGTCGGCTTCAACGCCGGCCCCTTTGTGGCGGGCGCGGTCTATTACGGCTTCGATAAGATCGGGGCCAGCGTTATCCCGGTCGGCACAGGCAATACCGAGCGCATGGTTGGCGCCATACAACACCTTGGCGCTACCGGGGTCAGTTGCACACCTTCTTATGGCCTCTACCTCATAGACTGGTGTCGCGAGCGCAATATCGATACGCAGTCGCTGGGGCTCAATAACATGATCACCGCTGGCGAGCCGGGAGGCGGTGATCCACTGATTCGAGCGACCATACAGGAAGCTTTTGGCTGCACAATCCGCGAATCCATGGGAATCGGCGATATCTCGCTCTCGGTGTGGGCGGAGGATGCCGATGAAGCGGGCATGCACTTTATGGCGAGAGAATTTGTTCATGTTGAGCTGATTGATCCACAGACAGGCGCGCCGATACCCTGGGAGGATGGTGCACAGGGTGAGCTCGTCTATACCGCACTCAAGCGCGAGGCGATGCCCCTTTTTCGCTTCCGCAGCCGAGACCATGTCGTAGTCACGGTTCAAGATAACCCCACGGGCAGAACAGGCCCCAGAATTCGCTGTATTGGTAGAACCGATGACATGTTGATTGTCCGAGGCGTAAACCTGTTCCCGACTGCAGTGCGTAATGTGCTAGAGGATTTCAGCAAGGAAACGTCTGGCATGTTCAATATCCAACCCTCGGCACAAGGCGTGCTTCAGGACCCTCCCCTGCCGGTGGTGATTGAGGTAGCTGCCGGTACCAATCCAGAAAACAGTGACCTCGCGGAACGGATCAAGCAAGCGATTAAAAACCGCTTACTCGTCACAGCACAGATCCGACTCGTGCCCCATGGGACGTTACCTCGTGAAACCTACAAATCGAAGCTGGTCGATTACTCGAAGGCCGTGGCATAGCGCCTAAGAGCCGCATTCGTCAGCGGCGCGCTCATCACGGGAGTCCGCTGACTCAATAACAGGGTAAACTGGTGTGGTTATTAGTTGCGAGACTGAGCCATGGCATCTTTACCCCTATTTCCCACCTCGCTTGTGGGCAGTTATCCCCAGCCAGACTGGCTGATCGATAAAGAAAAGCTCAAAGGACGCTTTCCTCCCCGCACCAGAGCCGCCGAACTCTGGAGAGTGCCCGCAGACCACCTTGAAGAGGCGCTGCACGATGCGACCCGCCTTGCTGTCCAAGATCAGATCACCGCAGGTCTCGACATCATTACAGACGGTGAGGCCTGCCGCGAGAGCTACTCTAATCATTTTGCGACGGCCCTAGACGGCGTTGATATTGATAATCCAGGGGAGGCGCTTGATCGGAGTGGAGAGCCGGTACCCGTGCCCCGCATTACGGGGCCCATTAAGCGACGCCATGCGATTAGCGTCGATGAGGTTAAGGCCCTTAAAAAACTCACTGACAGGCCGATAAAATTCACGGTGCCAGGGCCGTTTACCATGGCGCAACAAGCCCAAAACGATTTCTACCCCAGCCTACGTGAGGCGGCGTTGGCCTACGCAGAAGCAGTGAGAGAGGAAGTAGAGGATCTGTTTAATGCGGGTGCCGATATTATCCAACTCGACGAGCCTTATATGCAGGCAAGACCGCAAGCCGCTGAGGAATACGGCATAGAGGCGCTGAACATGGCGCTTCGCGGCGCGTCGGGCACAACCTGCGTTCACATCTGCTTCGGATACGCCGCACTCATTCATGAACGACCAGAAGGGTATTCGTTTTTGCCACAACTGCATCAAGCCTGCTGTCAGCAAATATCGATCGAAACCGCTCAGTCCAACCTGGATTGCTCGGTGTTGTCAGCACTTCCAGAGCAAACCATTCTGCTCGGCGTGATCGACCTCTCCTCGCCCGAGGTCGAGTCCGTGAGCACCATCGTCAATCGAGTGGAGCGAGCACTACCCTATATTGACAAAGAGCGCGCGGTGCTGGCCCCCGATTGCGGCATGAAATATCTCCCCAGGGAGGCGTCGCTGCAAAAGTTATCGAATATGGTCGAGGCTGCCAAAATTTTACGCTCACAGCATTGAACTCATAGAGGCCTGTAAGATCTAAGTGCATTGAGCAACAGGGAGTGAGCACAGTATGAACAGGATTGTTAGGACTCATCGCAGCGGCCCGCATCGACGCATAAGAAAACAGTGCGGCGCATTTAACGGCTCGCATCTAGCGCTCATCGCCGCAGCGATTGTGATCGCCGGCGCGGCAGCCTATTTCCTTGACTTGCTGCCAAGCTCGGAACCGGCAACGGACCCCGCCACGTCTCCCGCAACCGTAGAGCCCACAGCATCACCGCCGGCACCCGTTCAGGAGGTAACGCCGGCACCCTCTGAGCAAGATTTGCCCGCAGAGCCAGCAGACCCGACGCCTCCAGAACCGATGCTACCTCCGCTACCCGCTCTGGCTGAAAGCGATGATGCGGTGCGAGATTCGCTGGCAGATATCCCCCTCGGATCTCTGGGTCAACAGTACCTTCTTTCAGCAAATATTATTGAGCGCACGAGCAGTACGCTCTACCTTATGGCGCAGGGGGACGTGCCATACAAACTCATCCCTATTGCGCGACCCAAAGCCCCGTTTCCGATCAGCGATGATGGCCTCAAGGTCACTGCAGACGTCGCAGGTTTTTCACGCTATGACGCGTTAAGTGACTGGCTGCGACAACTCGACATCGCGGCAATCCTCGACGGCGTGCGATGGCTCATTCCACTCTTTAGAGAGGCCTGGAGTTTCTATGGTGAGTCGCCCGAGACGTTCGATATCGCCGTGTTGAACGTTCTCGATTCAATTATCGCGACACCAGAAATAGACCTTAGCGAGGCACGCCTGATCCGCAAAGAAGCGGTGTGGATTTACGAAGACGAAGCGCTTGAAGCCCTAACACCGCTCCAGAAACAGATTGTTCGGATGGGGCCTGACAATGCCCTGGTTATTAAAGCCGTCGCGGGACAAACCCGTGAAATTGTGCTGAGTAGCGCCAGCCAGCCATAAGATGCAGAAGGTTTAGTTGTTTACAGCGCCGTCTTTTTCATCGGCGCTGACCAATTTTCGGCTCAGCTCGCCGTCAAATCCTCGGTACTGGAGAAAACGTAATCTTTTGGCTTTCTCTCTTTGGCGAGTCTGGAAATCACCGATGATCGGCGCGCCTCCATACTTTTTCTTATAGACTGCTGTAGCGTGGGCCAACCAATCGGAAGAGTCGGCGCACGCGTCCGCAAGCGAACGCTCGATATGCTCCTCAACGCCCTGCTGGCGCAAGTCTTGCCGAATACGGCCGGGACCGTATCCCCTGCTGGCTAACTGCCTCGCTCTTGAGGCCGCATAGCGCTCATCACTCAGCAGGCCCTCGCCCTCCAACGCGCGCAAAGTGCTGTCTAGGTCGCCCCCCTCTATCGGACGGCCCTGCAAACGCCTGCGCAACTTAGTCGCGAGTTCATGAAAGCTGTGTTCCCGCCGCGCTAGCAAGTCCATGGCCGCGCGACGAAGTTCAGGCACCGTTACCGGCTTATCACGATCAGGCACGGCAACCTACCGATACTCAAGACGATTCGGCCGCCTCCTTTATATCGACCTCTTCCTCAGCAGAGGGCGACACGGGTTCTGACTCAACCGCCGCCAAGGGCAGCCCCATCATCTGGTGACGAATTTGATCTTCGATCTCTTTTGCCACCGCGCTGTTTTCTTCGAGGAAACGTGCGGCGTTCGCCTTACCCTGGCCAATTTTATCGCCTTTATACGCATACCAGGCGCCCGACTTATCAACGAGGTTCAGCTTAACGCCCCAGTCGATCACCTCGCCCATATGATAAATGCCGCTCCCGTACATAATTTGGAACTCCGCCTGGCGGAAGGGTGGCGAGACTTTATTCTTCACCACCTTAACCCGAGTTTCGTTACCGACGACCTCGTCTCCCTCTTTAATCGAGCCAATGCGCCGAATATCGAGCCTCACTGATGAGTAAAACTTCAGAGCATTGCCCCCTGTGGTTGTCTCCGGGCTACCAAACATGACTCCGATCTTCATGCGAATCTGGTTGATGAAGATCACTAGGCAATTGGTTTGTTTGATCGCTCCCGTGAGCTTGCGCATCGCTTGACTCAACAAGCGTGCCTGCAGTCCAACGTGGGAATCTCCCATCTCTCCCTCAATCTCTGCTTTGGGAGTGAGTGCCGCAACCGAGTCCACCACCAACACATCAACCGCCCCCGAGCGGACAAGCATTTCTGCCACCTCAAGCGCCTGCTCGCCCGTGTCGGGCTGGGACACAATGAGGTCATCGACCTGAACGCCTAACTTTTCTGCATACTGCGGATCCAAGGCGTGTTCGGCATCAATGAATGCGGCCGTGCCACCCGCCTTTTGCGCCTCTGCGATCACTTGTAGCGTCAATGTGGTCTTACCCGATGACTCCGGCCCATAAATCTCAACAATGCGCCCCTTGGGCAAACCACCAATACCCAGCGCAATATCCAGCCCGAGTGAGCCGGTGGAGATCGAAGGTATTGCGACGCGCTCCTGATCACCCATCCGCATCACCGTACCCTTGCCAAACTGACGCTCAATCTGTGACAGCGCCGCGTCCAGTGCCTTCTGCTTGTTCGGATCCATAACCTGCTCCTCCCGCTCTTTATTCAATATGCCGCTATCGATTCACTCTGTGCTGGGCCCGTCAGCTCCCGCGTCCGCGCCGGCTGAGGCACGCCCAGAGCGTCCCTTCAGTCCACTCCAGTACCTACCCACCACCTAAAACGCACCCCAGAAAAGTACTGTATATATATTCAGCTTTTTTGGTGGCAATTGCAATGCAGTTTAGCGATCAATTTGCACCATGTTAGTGTCGCTTCAGCCAACACGTCGCTAAAAGCGACACGATACTGATGGCGACCGCCGATCAGTCCCTCAGAGAAAAGCGTCGCCACCGTTTGGGCTAAGACACTGCCCTCTAAAATGGATCGCCGCATCGCTAGCCAGAAAAATATACGCGCCAACAATATCCTCAACCTCGGCAATCCTGCCCGCAGGGATGTTTTGGCGAATTCCCTCGAGGATGTCATCGGGTACGTCGGCCAAAATGGGCGTCATGGTCGCGCCCGGCGCCACACAGTTGGCTGTGATGGGCCGATCACCGATTTCGAGCGCCAGACTGCGGGTAAAAGAGAGGATCGCCCCCTTGGCCGCTGTGTAATGTGAAAAGCCCGGCGCACCGATGTAGGCCAGCTGAGAGGCGGTGTTAATGATTCGACCGCTGTTTTGTGCGTACATGATCTTGAGCGCTGACCGCGTGCACAAAAAGGTGCCCCTGACGTGCACGGCAAATAACCGGTCAAAATCCTGAACCGCCATTTCTTCGATGGGACTAGAGTGAGCAATGCCCGCGTTGTTAACAAGAATATCGAGCCCTGCTCCCTCGATCTCCTGAAACATAGCCAACACGTCAGCTTCGCAGCTAACATCTGCCTGAATCGCTTGCGCTTTCCCGCCGGCCGAGGTTATGCGCGAGACGACTGCGGCCGCGGCATCAGTGCTGGCCTCATCCGGGTGATTCACCCACACGAGAGCGCCATTGGTTGCCAGAGCCTCGGCCACCGCCGCGCCGATGCCTGAGCTGGCGCCCGTCACCAACGCTGATTGCCCTGATAGATTTACCGCTATCGCGCTACTCGTCATTGCATGTTCCTCGTTACGTTGACACCTTTTGCGAGTCTACTGCGATGAATCCACCTCTACACTGCACATATCCGGATTTTCGGAGACAAACTTCGTGACCAGATTGCCCCTTTTCAAGCGTTTCCCGCTGCTGTTTAAGAGCTCTTGCGTGCTCGTCACGTCGATGCTTCTGGGGCAACCTGTTGCGACGCTGGCGCAGAACTTACCGCTTCAGGACGCTGCCTGCCCGCCCGTCATCAATAACGGAAAACACTGTACAGCCAACTCGATGCGGGTTTCAGCCGTTGCCGTCAATCCAGAGCCCGCATTTTGCAACAGCGGCGACACCATCAGTTTGAGAGTCGGCATAACCGTTGGCACTGGCCAAAATCGCGCCGCCAAGGAGCGATATGACCTGGGGTTCTGGGTCGCCGAGACGGGCACTGAAGTCCTGGGTGGTGCCGCCTGCGCTTTTTCTGCGTTATTACCGGCAGTGACGGGAGCCACGCATGATCTGACTTCTGGAGCAGGCCCCTATCGCGCCATTAACAGTAACCAGTGTGGCGATATAGTGGACGCAGAGCTGACGTACCACGAATTTGATGTCAATGAGGTCCTCTGTCAGGACACCAACGGTAACGGCAAGCTCGACATACCTGCGCTTGTGGGTTGGCAGCAGAATAAAAACAATGACGGTTGCGCCGCAGTGACGGACGCCACCGACCCGGTACAAACCGCGAACTTCGTGCAAAGCCTGTTCCCACAAACCAGCTCATCCTGCTGGAGTAACGGCGGCGCCCCGGTCGACTTTGATGAAATCACAGTCGAACCCCCCGCCGAGATTGAGGTGTACAAGACCGTGGCTCCCCGAGTGCTGCGCAGTGGCACGGGTGAGGTCACCTTTGAGATTGAAGTGTTCAATGAATCTGATCGGCGGGACGAACTCACGCTCACACAGCTGATAGATAGTGAATTTGGCGACCTGAACGGGCTGGGAACCTGCAGGGTGGGCGCTCGTTTGGCGTCAGGAGCCCGATATCGCTGCGAGTTCCAGAAAGCACTGAGCGGAGTGCCCGGAGATATCCATGAAAACGTCGTCGAGGCCACACTGACGGACGACTTTGGCGTGGCGATGTCGGATACCGATTCTGCGCAGGTACGATTTATCGATGTTGGATCGCCGCCGGAGCTTGACATCCGCGTTATCAAAACCGCAGCGCCCAGCTTCGTTAACGAGCCCGGCGGAGCGGTTCGTTACCAGGTGGAGGTCTGGAACGACGGTGAAACCAATCTGGAGCTTATAACACTGGACGATAGTCGCGCGGGGGTCACCACCTCGCTGGATGGGGTAGGCAACTGCGCCTTGCCACAGACTATCGGGGTCGGACTGTCTTATAGCTGCGAATACACTCTGGAATTGACTGGACGAGCGCCGGCCGCCGACGTTAATACCGTGACTGCCATCGCGCAGACCCCCTTAACAGGCCGGCAGGTCACAGACTCCAATTCGGCGACGGTGACTTTCCGAGACACGCCCGCAGTACTGCGCCTGACAAAGCTGCCCTTCCCCGCTGTCATTCGAGACCGCACCGCCGTCACCTATGAGCTCGTGCTCGAGAATCACTCGCCGGCTAAAACGATCACCGTGAATTCGCTTATAGACAGCTACCACGGCGATATTGCGGGCCTGGGGCTGGACTGTGGCGAGGTCGCCGTGTCCGATCCGCTCGCACTCGTGCTCCCGCCAAAGGGCGCTGCTATCGAATGCACCTTCATCGGTACCGTGCCCGAAATCGGGGAGGCAATCCCCACTGAGATGGCTTATTTCCCGGACACGGTGACCGCCTCAGGCACCGCTGATGATGGATCGGCCATAGCGGCAGAGGCCACCGCTGAAGTGCAGTTCCTGCCCGCCGACGCCCCGGACTTGCCGTCACCCGTCATTGAAGTCAATAAACTTGCCACGCCCGACAGGGTGCCTGTGACTGGTGGCGACGTAACGTTTGCGGTGGAGGTCATTAACGCCTCGGCCGCAGAGGCAGTCCTTATCGATGAAATGTTGGACGACGTTCACGGCAATCTGAGCGGGCGAGGCACCTGTGACACGATCAGCACTGCATTGCCAATCGAAATCGCCGCCGGCGCTATTTATCGCTGCCAGTTCACAGAAAGCCTGCAGGGCAACACGGGTTTTATAGAGCGTGACACGATCTTCGCTGTGGGGGTCGGCCAGGACAGCGGCGAGTCGGTAATTGGCTTTGATACCGCAGGCGTGCAATTCGAGGCGGTGCCGATGGATATCAACCTGATCAAAACACCCTCCGCGAACCTTATAGACCCGGGAGACGAGGTTACTTTTACGCTCGTCATCACAAACAGCAATGACTATGACGTCGAGGTCATCAGTTTGACTGACTCAGTTTACGGAGATCTTGATGGCCGGGGCAGCTGCGAAGTGCCTGCGACGGTGCAGGCTGGAGACTTCATGCGATGTGAGTTCAGCGAGGCCCCGGAACCTAACGTCAGAGAGCGTGTACACAATAATGTGGTGACGGTCTCAGCACGGCCC
>CAXPKH010000124.1:0-8197 GCA_964217615.1 Luminiphilus sp. | reverse complement strand
GGCTCTGAATGATTCCCTGCAGACTCTGCGGCGTGAATAGCCCTTCGTAGCGTCTCTCCTTGAAGGCGATGCGGCACCACAGCTGATCAAACATGTTGCTGCCCCACATTTTTGCCTCGCTCAAATCCTCCGGCGCAAAGCTGGGGAAGCCCACAGAGAACGGCTGGGTGGGGGAGAGAAATTCGCCTTCGACCGGATTCTGCGGTACCGGCTTTTCAACAACCGCGGTCAAGGGTTCGCCGGTTCGGCGATCCAGTACAAATACATCGCCCCATTTGGTTGCGGTAATCAGCGCCGGTGCAAAGGAGCCGTCTTCCAGCGGGAAGTCCAGCAATACAGGCTGCGCGCCGATGTCGTAGTCCCAAATATCATGGTGGACAGTCTGAAAGCTCCAGCGAACATCCCCGGTCGCTGCCTCTAGCGCCACGATGGAACTGGGGTAGCGGTCCTGCTCAGGCGACCTGAAGCCACCGAAAAAATCCGGGGGGACATTACCGGTGGGTAAATACACCAGACCCAGTGCTTCGTCGGCGCTAATGACTGACCAGACATTGGCCGTGTTGAGTGGGAAGGATTCGCCTTCTGCCAGCGGTGGATGTGCGGTGTCCTGCAACACATCCCAGGCCCAGACCAGCTCTCCCGTATGCACGTTATAGGCGCGCACCACACCTGGCGGTTGTTGCGTCGACTGATTATCCATAATGAAGGAGCCAACCACAGCGATATCGCCAATAATTGCGGGGGGCGAGCTCACGTAGTGGTGGCCCGGCATCACCTCACCCAATCCGACTTTAAGATCGACTTCCCCATTTACGCCGAACCCGGCGCAGGGCGTTCCAGTTTTGCGATCGAGCGCGATCAGCCGATCATCTACCGTTCCCATCAGCAGGCGGCTTGCACAGGCACCATTCGCGGCTGGCGACTGATGATGAGAGACGCCGCGACAGACAAAGAACGGTATCTTCTCTCGATTAACTTGCGGATCGTAAGACCAGTTTTCTGCGCCCGTATCGCCGTTAATACTGAACACCCGGTTGCTGGGAGAGCAGAAAAATAAATCGCCCTCGATCTCGATAGGCGTAGATTGAAAGGTGATGCGAGTCGCCGCGTCCTCCTCGGTGCGAAAGGTCCAGGCGGGCTCAAGCAGCGACACATTACTGCGGTTAATTTGATCAGCAGTGCTGTAGCTATCGCCACCTGCGGAGGCCGCATAGTGGGTCCACTGGGGCGCTTGAGCATCGGCGTTGAGCGGACGGGGGCTGCCCGTATTTGGCGTGAATTGCGCGTTGTTGGCCCCGATCAAAAGCGTCGCTGCGTAGGCCAGTACCATCGCCGGAGACGCCCAGATTTCTGTGGGTTTGAAGCCAAGGTCGCGCTTGATGGCTGGCAATAGAAAAGGGGATAGCAAGACGAGAGGGACCCAAAGACGCGGCAGTAGTGCCCACAGGTCAAAGCCGCTCTCGAGAATGGCCCAAGCCAGAGTGGTCGCGGCGAAGCCAAAGTACAGCCAGTAACCTGACTTGTTGCCTTGCCAGATCCAGCGACCGCTGATGATCAAGGCGACGCCGCCGGCAGCGTAGTAGAGCGAACCTCCGAGTAAGGCCAGCTGCGTGCCACCGATGAGCAATATGATGCCCACGAACAGCAGTGTCGCTGAAACGAGCTTGGTCACTAAATGGGTCTGATGCATGGCCGGCTTCCTGTCGTCAGTATCGCGCTATGAGGGTCTGCTCCGAATCGCCCCGGCCGCGAGGCATTTCGCGCCACGATGGCCCGCTCCGCATTTTTCTTTTTTCACGGAGGTGTCTTTGACCGAGAAACCATAGCGCTCAACCTGAACAGAATGCAAATGCGGCATCGGGGTGGGGGGGCAATTTTTTTAAGGTACGCGATGATCATCCATCGGCGTGCGGCCTTGTGTTCGAGCCATCGCGCGATAGGATGCTTTTTAAGAGCGGATGATCCTGCCTGCCAGGTCCTTTCAGCGCGCACGGTATGCCCATGCGCAGAGAGGCATAAACAGCGAGCGTTGGCGGGGGATCAATACGACACGAGAGCATATCGGCATGCACAAGCGAATGAGCGAAGGAGAGAGGGTATGGGAAGCGAAGTCCATTGGTTGTTGGAAGTCTCTGTTAATGACGGGCAGTTGGATAGCTTTAAGGCGTTGATTGCGGAGATGGTTGAGGCGACCCAGAAAGAGCCGGGCACGCTGATTTATGAGTGGTATTTTGACGAAGAGGAACGAACCTGCCAGATCAATGAGCGGTATGTCGACTCGGCGGCGACCATGGCGCATCTGACATCATTTGCTGGGTTTGCCGAGCGGTTTATGGCCGCGGTGACACCGGTAAACTTTATCGTTATGGGTGACGCCGACGCCGCGGTTCGAGAGGGGCTGGCGGGCCTTAATCCTCAATATCTGACGCTGGAAGCCGGATTCGCGCGATAACAGTGATTGTCGGGCGATGGGGGTTGCGATACCGCCAACGAGAACTCGCTAAAACTCGGCCACGACGCGAGTGAAAACTGATTCGTCGGGTATCACACCGAGCCCCGGCGCATCCGGCAGAGCGATGTGTCCACCCTCGATAGCGATGCCTTGATCTGGATCGTAGTGCCGGTCGATGTAGGGCTGTGCCAACCAGGTGCCTTCAAATGTTTTGGGATTGATGGTGGCGCCCATCTGTGCGCAGGCCGCCGCAATAATGTCTCCTCCCCAAGAATCGTCAACCGTATGGGGCAGGTGTCGGGCCTCGCACAGATCACGGAAGGTCGCCATCGGCGTGAGTCCGCCGATACGCGTGATTTTCATGCCAAAACCGTCCACCACACCATTCGCCGCGCGCATGACGGTAGCGAGGTCGGTGGCGCCCTCATCGAGATACACTGGGTGACATAGCTGCGGCCTTATCGACGCGAGCTCCTCTAGGGAGTCGCAGGGCTGCTCCAGCACAAACGGGATATCGCGGCAGGTCTGGCTCAATCTGATGGCATCGCGGCTTGTCATGCCGCGGTTACCGTCCACGGCCAGACGCACGGTGGTGCCCACGGCTTCCCAGACTTTGTGCACCACTTCGATGTCGATCTCAACCGGCCGGCCGCTGATTTTTATTTGCAGACGGGGGAAGCCTTCGCGTACTTTTTCCGAAGCGATCCGGGCGATGTCATCGGGCTCGCCGACGGCCGTTGCATAGTAGGAGGGCACGCGCTGAGTCGTAGCCCCGCCCAACAAATCAGCGATCGAGCGCCCGGTTTTTTTGCCGATCGCATCGAAGGCCGCGATATCAATCGCGGCTTTGGCATAGCTGTGCCCATTAAGCAGGCTATTCATTTTGCGATAGAGCGGTAGCGGTTTATCCAGCGCTTCACCCATTAATCCGGGCGCCAGGGTGCAGAGTGCGGCGCGGGCGCCCTCGGCATGGCTAGGCGCATAGGTGGGGCCCGCCGGGCATGTCTCTCCCCAGCCGACTGTGCCGCAGTCCGTTTCGATACGCACAATGGTGCTGTCGAGCTGCGACACGTGGGCATTGGCCATGCGGTAAGCACCACCCTTGACCGGTAAATCGTGCTGGAAGATCGTGATTTTCCGGATTTTCATCGCGGTGACTGCATCCCGCTTGATATCGGATTTACCGGGGACTCGTTCCTCACGGCGGCGCCGGTCTTAAGGGTTCGTGGTTGCACTAACGGTGCGGCGCCGACGGCGTTTGGGGCCCTGGCCGGTATCCTCGGCCTTGGGTTGCGGCGGAGCAATTACCGAAAACAGATTCGGGAAGGGGTCGCTCTGGTGAGGCAGCGCCATCGCGCCCACAAAGTGAGCCTGAAAATCGGCGGCCAAGGCTGTCTCGATCCGCTCAGCTTTGCGGATGGTCTCTGCTATTTCCAGGCGTGCATTGCGATCGAGCAGGGCGATGCGCGCGCCCACGCCGGCGGCATTCCCTGCCGATGTGACTTGCTCCAGGTCGCAGTCGGGAATGAGCCCGAGCACCATGGCGTGACTCACGCTGATATGACTGCCAAAAGCTCCCGCGAGGCGAATGCGGTCAACGGCGGTCACGCCCATTTCGTCCATTAACAGTCGGATGCCGGCATAAAGCGCGGCCTTAGCGAGCTGTATTTGTCGGATATCGTTTTGCGTGATCACGATGTCGGATTCTTCGGCGCTCGAGGCGTGGTGGAGCACAAAGGACCAGGTGCGCCCCTCTTGCCGAATGCGCGCATTCCGCTCGCTGAGGGCGCCATCGACAACGCCGTCTGCTGAAATCACGCCCGCGAGATACATCTCGGCCACAACTTCGATGATCCCCGATCCACAAATACCGGTCACGCCGGTGCTTTCCATGGCCTCGGCAAAACCGGATTCATCGGACCAGAGTTCACTACCGATGCATTTGAACCGCGGCTCGAGCGTTTCGCGATCCACCTGAACCCGCTCGATGGCGCCGATGGTGGCGCGCTGGCCACTGCTGATCTGCGCGCCCTCGAACGCCGGTCCGGTGGGGCTCGAACACACGAGCAGCCGCTGGTTGTTGGCGAGCACGATTTCGGCGTTGGTGCCCACATCCACCACCAGCGTCATCGCTTCTTCTCGGTCCGGCGCTTCAGCCAGAATGACCCCTGCCGCGTCGGCACCCACGTGGCCTGCAATGCAGGGCAGGCAATACAGTCTTGCCTCCGGGTGGGCGGTGAGTCCGACCTCCGCCGCGCGGGTATCGACGGGGTCGCTGGTGGTGAGCGCGAAGGGGGCGGTGCCGAGATTCACCGGGTTAATGCCGAGCAGGATGTGGTGCATGATCGGATTCGCGACCAGCGCGATCTCGAGAATATCGGTGACCGCACCAGACGCTTGCGCACTAAGCTCTTCGAACAGGCCGTTGATCGCTTCACGAATTGCGCTAGTGAGTAACGCTGCGCCCTCGGGGTGCATCATCACATAGGACACGCGGCTCATCAGATCCTCGCCATAGCGAATCTGCGGGTTCATGACGCCCGCCGACGCCAACACCTCGCCGGTATTCAGGTCGCACAAGTGTGCCGCTACGGTGGTAGAGCCCACGTCAATCGCAATGCCACGGGGTTGGTCAAAGAGCCCCGGCCAAATGCCCGTAATCAGATGCTCCTGATAAACCGCAACGGTAATACCCCGGTCTTCTCTCGTGAGTGCGGCCTGCAGTGACTGCAGTTGGGTTTGCGCGAGTGACACGCCAGCAACACCCCACTCACGCTCCAGTGCTTCCAACAAGAGCTGCAGCTCGCCCCGCGGATCCTCAAGAGAGGGCGTTGCGATTTGCACGTAATAGAGCCGCGTAGCGGTATCCAGCCGAATATCTCGCGCTTCCATTTCCTTGCGCACGATTTGCCGATGCACCTGACTTTCGGCGGGCACATCGATCACGGCATCATCGAGCAGCGTCGTGTGGCAACTCAGCCGCCGGCCGTCTTTGAGGGGACCTTTACGCTCGACAAACTTAGCCTCGGTCGCGCTAAAGGGGGAAAGATGATCGACGTCTGACTCAATTTGATGTTTGGCGAAAGAACCCGTCACGCAGCTGATCTGACAGCGACCGCACAATCCCCGCCCGCCACAGACCGAGTCGATATCAACGCCCAAGCTCCGCGCGGCATCCAGCAGGGGCGTGCCGCGAGGGAAAAACCCGCGACGGCCCGAAGGCATAAAGAGTACTTTGACGTCGGCGTCTGACAAGGATCAGGCGCTCCTGCGTCGTCCTGCACGGCCAGCGCGGCCGCCGCGACCGCGGCCCTCGCCATCAGCTGCGGGCTCCCGGTAGGCGCGAATCCAGCGAGTGCAGTCGGGGTCATGGCCCATCATCACGTCGCCGCCGCGAACGGCTTGCATCACTTCCGCATGAAGCGGGCTGGTAATCGCCGACGTCATGCCGGCGCCCATCGCCATGGTGAGGAACGCGGAATTGATGCCATTGCGGTTGGGGAGGCCAAAACTCACGTTAGACGCGCCGCAGGTGGTGTTGACTTTGAGTTCGTCGCGCAGGCGCCGCACCAGTGCCATAACCTGCACACCCGCGGTATTGATTGCGCCGATGGGCATCACCAGTGGATCGACGACGACGTCGCTGTGGGGAATGCCAAAGTCTGCGGCTCGCTCAACAATTTTCTTGGCGACCGCAAAGCGCACGTCGGGGTCCTCGGAGATGCCGGTTTCATCGTTCGAAATCGCAACGACGGCCGCTCTATGTTTTGCGACCAGTGGCAATACCCGCTCCAGCACTTCGTCTTCACCCGTCACAGAATTGACCAGCGCCTTACCCTGATAGACCGCGAGGCCCGCCTCGAGCGCCTCGACGATCGAGGAGTCTATGCTCAAGGGAACATCGGTAATGGACTGCACCAATTGAATGGCTTCGGCCAGAATACGCGGCTCATCTGCCAGCGGAATCCCGGCATTAACATCAAGCATGTGAGCACCTGCCTCGACCTGCGCGATTGCGTCGGCTTCAACGCGGCTGTAATCCCCGTTTTTCATCTCTTCCGCGAGAATCTTGCGGCCGGTGGGGTTGATTCGCTCGCCAATGATGACAAAAGGTTGATCGAAGCCAATGTGAACTTCACGGGTGGCTGAGCTAATAGTGGTGATGGTCATGAGTGCTGCCTAATGGGTTGATGATTAGTGAATAGGGGTTTTTACGCTGCAGGGCGCCAGGGCTCGCGCCCATCAAGCGCGTTGGATCGCGTGACGATTTCACCGATTCGATCCTCCATGCGGTAGGCCATGATGTGCACACCGCTGACCCCCTCAATCTCACGGACCTGCTCGATTAAATCAATGCACAGATCGACCCCTTCCTGCTTTTGGTCCTGTGCGCCGGCAAGCCGATTGATCACGGCGTCGGGGATGTGCACGCCAGCGACATTTTTACGGATCCACTCGGCCGACTTGGCCGAGGCCAATGGGCCAACGCCCGCCAGCACATAGGCTTTTTCGAGCAGGCCCAGATCGCGAACCTGTGCCATAAAGGTTTTGAACCGCTCAACATCAAAGCAATACTGCGTCTGGATAAACTGCGCGCCTGCCGCAATTTTTTTGGCCATGCGATGGGGTCTGAAGTCGAAGGGTGGGGCAAAGGGATTCGCAGCAGCGCCGAGAAACAATCGAGGCGGGGAGCTGATGGCGCGGCCGCTGAGAAATTGCTGTTCGTCGCGCATGTGTCGCACCATGCCCAGCGCCGAGATGCTGTCCATGTCGAAAACCGGCTTGGCCTCGGGGTGATCTCCCGACTGCACCCCGTCGCCACTGAGGCACAGAATGTTGCACACGCCCATGGCAGCGGCGCCGAGAATGTCACCCTGCATAGCGATTCGGTTTCGATCCCGGCAGGATTGCTGCAGGATCATGGCGTAGCCGCGGCGGGTGAGTAGCGAGCAGATACCCATGCTGGACATATGGCAATTGGCGCCGGAACTGTCGGTGGCGTTGATGGCATCCACATAGCCATCAAACAATGCGGCCCGCGCGAAGACATCAGCCGGGTCCGCAGAATCGGGCGGCGCGATCTCTGCCGTTACGGCAAACTTGCCGGCGCGGAGAATACGCTCAAAGCGCCCGGGGGAGGTGTGCCGCGGCAGAATCGGCAGCCCTTCGCCGGGGGCGGGTTCGTCGTCGAACTTCACGACTGCCCTCCGGTTCTCATGCGCAGCGCTCGGAGCCAGGCGCTGTGGCCTTTGAGTCGGTTATCCACTGGCGGCTGAATGATTTTGATGGTCTCTTCTGGCGCTCCAATTCTTTGACTGCCTTCCCAGGCATTGACCCACACGCAAGTCATCTCAGGCTTGATTTCACAGCCGCCATCTTGCCTCACCCCGCCGCAGGGACCATTGCGTAGCGTTTTGGGGCAGTTCATTGGGCAGGCCATGCCGGTCTCGCCCAATGTGCATTGGCCGCAGGATTGCGAGTCAAACAAGAATCCCTTGATGACGCTCTCGACGGCGGCAAAGGGTTTGTCTAGCCGGTCGTAGCCAATTTTCTTCAAGAGCGGGTCGAGTAGCGCCAGCATGCCCTCGAGTGCTTGGTAGACTGTTTTGAGCCACCCGGCGTTACGCACCGACCACAGGCGCACCGACTTCATGACGCCACCTCGGCAAAACCTTTTTGCTTCACCATGACGGCGAGTTGTTCGTCGGAGAATTGTGCCTCGATTTCGCGACCGAGCTGCGCGGC
>CAXPKH010000123.1:0-6772 GCA_964217615.1 Luminiphilus sp. | reverse complement strand
GAAAGCCCCTGATACGCCGCGGTCATACTGGCAAACAGCGTGTCGCCGCCCACTTCCGGAATCGTCATGCCGCGCAGTACCGTCACCGATGGTGGGTGTTGTCGGAACGTCATATCGGAGTGCCAGACCTCGATCTTGGAGGGGTTCTCGGCGGTGCTCTCCAGAATCATGACCTCGGGTAGGCCCTCGACGGTGTTGTAGGCGGGATGTGTTTGTAGCGGCCCAAAGATTTCCGCCAGCTGTTTTTGTGCGGCAGGCTCGATCATCTGGTCCCGGAAAAAGAGCACCTCATGCTCATTCAGCAGTCCCCGCAAAGTGCTGGCCAGTGCGGGGTCGATGCCGTCCCTCAGGTTGATTGCCTGCAGTTCCGCGCCCAGTGCGCCGGCGACTCGCTTCACCTGCATTTTCAACGTCCCGTCAATCGTCATCTAATGTTGCCGTGGCGTGATTGTGCTCGCCAGTGATGTGGCGGTGCAATAGTCCGCTTGGCAAAATGGCTTTAACGGCTAGCGGGTTTCTTCGAGCCGCAGCGTCTCGCTATTTAGCGATAGCGATGATTGGATTCTTTCAACATCAGGAGCTTCACCATGAGAAAATGGATTTTCGCTACCGGCCTGACATGGGCCCTCGTATTACAGGGTACGGTGGCCGCCGCGGCCACACCGACTGACACGGCAGCGGCGCATCGAGCGTCACCCGTTACCAGCATGCAGTGGTCCCAGGCGCCCTTACCCGACGAACGCTCAAATGCTGTTTCTTTTCTTGAGGCGACACAGCTGCGCGGCCGACTGTTACCACTGGTATTGGGCATTGCCACTTTCGATCTGACACTGGCCACTTTTTATTGGGGTGTATACGTGCCGTATTACGCCGAAAAGGAACCCTCGTTTTGATCATGGCGGCCCACGACCCCGAGGAAAACGCCGTCACGCTGCTGCAGCAAAAGCTGGCGCGCGAGGCCAAACGGCAGGCGAGGGAACGCTATTTCGCCTGGCGGATTATCCCGTTGTTGGCGATGTGGGCCGCGTTGATCTCGGCGATCAAAATCATCGCCTTCAATGGGACACCTATCGCTGTGGTGCTAACGGGGTATTTCGCGGGGGCGGCGTGTTGTGTGGTGTGGCTCGCGCGTCGAGCCCGGCGGCATACCGCCGAGCGATAGCGCCGCGCTACTGCATTCACGGTCATACGAGACTTGGTATGAATCACCAATTGCGCGGGGTCGCAGCGGGGATGATGCTCATGGCCTTCGGCATGACGGCGGCGAAAGCGCAACCGGTGCGACCCCCTGCTGCGCCGCCGGTTTTTCAGGTTAATCGGTTCGACTGTGGTGTGGCTGCGTTGGCAACCGTGCTTTCCTTGCAGCAAGGGCATGTGGTGGTGCCAGAGACGTTGACCACTGCGCTGGCATTAACAGAGGGTGAACAGGCAGCCGTCAGGGAGCAGGGTTACAGCCTGTATGAGTTGTCGCGGATGGCACAAGCGATGGGTGCACAGGCAGTAGTGCAGCACCTCGATGCCAGTGCACTGCCCGCGCTGTCGCTGCCGGCGCTGGTGTATCTTCGACTGCCAACCGGGCCGCACTTCAGCGTGGTCACCGAGCTAGCAGGCGACAGCGTGGCGCTAGCCGATCCTTCCCAAGGTTTGATGATCTGGCCCAAAGCACAGTTTCTCGCAGCGTGGGCCCCCACGGGGTCGGGATATGCGCTGACCGTTACAGCAGATCCTGACGCGTCAGTGTAATGCCGCGCTTCGCGAGTGCGTCTGCGCCCGCGGTGTGTGTTACGACCGCCGTGCTGGCACATTCTGGGCGCAGGTAGGTCTCGGTGACGCGCCTGAGGTCGTCGATCGTGGTGTTGACGATACCGGCGCGGAAAATTCGCCGGTGCTCATCGGTCCGGGCAAAGAGGCATTCGTGAAAGTGTCGCTTCGCCTCACCCGCGGGGGACCCGGGTTTGTCCAGGCTGGAGATCACGCTGAGGATCGCCTCCTCCAACGCGAGGGTGTCGTGGGTGTTTTCAAGCAGCCACGTTACCGAGGCGTCGAAGTCTTCCAGGGTTTCGGCAAGTCGCGGATCACGATAAGAGAAAAATCGGAAAGCACCAATGTTGGCGTCGTGACTTGCGCCTCCGCCATACGCACCGCCTTGCTCGCGAATGCTGCGATGCAAATAGCCGTTTCTGAGGAATGCCCCGAGTACCGCCAGCACCGGTGCATCTGGGTGACCCGAGGGCACTGTTGGGTAGGCGCGAGCGCAAAAGTTGACCTGAGTGTTGGTCACCCACATCTCCTGACGTGCTTCACGTATCGGGGTCCCCTGCCAGATATCGGACTCGGCAATGCCAAGGGGTGCTGCAACACCGATTGCGGCCTCGGCAGCCGCAAGCAAATTGGGCTCATCAGCAATCGTGCACAGAAAGGGAGCGCCCGAGGAGGCCAGTTTTTGCTGTAGCGCCGACAGCGACGCAGCGAGCGTTTCGAGTTCTCCGTCATCGGACAGGGCATCGTCCAGCGCCCGCATCCGACGAATGCCCTCAAGGCCGCCTTGTTCATGCCCCAACCGTGCCAGTGGGCTCATGCCTGCGCAGGCAGCGCTCATAGCCAGCGCATGACCACTACCCGTGATGCCCTGGTCGCGCCGCGCGCGGATTTGGCTCACCAGGTCCCGAATCCGCGCGAGTTCGTCAAATCGCGCGCCCGTCAGTGTGTCTGACATCAGTGCCAGCTGCGCCTCTACTTTGTCGGCCAATGCTTTTGAGGACAGCACGAAATAACTGTCGCAGGCCTGCTCGTCTTCCCGGTGTGCGCGACTACTGACGCTGGCGCCAAGCGATCCCACCGTGGCCGAGTGTCGATCCTGTGCCTGCAGATAGTCGAGTTCGCCGACACCCACCTCGCCCATCAGTGCTGTGACCAGCGGCAGGTGCTCAAGCTCTGCGGTTGTCAGCGTGGGCAGTCGACTCGCCCACTGTTGGTAGACCAAGCCATTGGTGCCAGCGGTGTATCGGTAATGGATGTTATTGCCTTCGCACACCTCGGGCGAGGGGCTGGGAATTTCCGCGGGGATGTCGGAGAGCTCGACCCGTGGCAGCACATCGGGATCGTCTTTTTGTGCCTGGCGCTCGCGCAGGCGGCTGGCCAGGTCGAGAATCTCAGCGGTGTGGTCACCACTGAGGCCTTCTTTAAGGGTTGCAAGCCGCGCGGCCTCGGCCCGGTCCCGCTGTTCGGCGAGACCTGTGTCGGGCGCTACCACCAGACTGATCCGATGCGGGTTATCGATGAGCAGACGGCGAATTAATCCGGGAATGTAGTCCGCGTCTTTGACCCGCTCTCGGAGGGTGGCAATGACCGGCTCTAAATCCAGCGCCGCGACGGCATCTCCGTAGTGAGTGGCGGCCCCTAGTGCGCGCAGCATCAGGTTCAGGCCGTAGGGCATACCATCGCCGCTTACCTCTCGCTGGTGCAGCTCGATCTGGCGCAGAATGGCCTCGATCTTGTCCGCGGCGATGCCTTGGGCAGCCACTCGCTCGATACACGCGAGCACCGCTTCTTCAAAAGCGGCAGCGTGTTCGGCTTCGCTACCTTCAATTCCGCAGCAGAACACCATTTCTCGCATCGATTCCTCAAGACCACACAGGGGTGAGGGCGAGGTGCCCAGTGGCGTGGTTTCGAGATACTGCATCAGGGGTGAGGCACTGTTCTCCATCAATACAGAGGACACCAGCTGTGACTCCAGCATGGCCGTCAGGTCAGCGCTTTCACCCAGCTTCCACCCCATAATGAGGTGGGTTTTTTTATCGGTCCCCTCGTCGGCATCGACGGCATAGGGATGGGTCGCGCGACGCGGTGCCGCAAACGGTTGCTCCAGCGCGACTTCTATACGGTGGTCCAGCGCCTCAAAGCGGTGCAATACCGATGCCTCAAATACTTGCTGATGCGCTGTCGCAGGGATGTCACCAAAGGTAAGGAAAATGGCGTTACTCGGATGGTAGTGCTCTGCATAAAAATCCCGTAGTGCCTGATAGGTGAGATCAGGAATCGCCTCGGGATCGCCGCCGCTGTTGAAGTGGTAAGTGTTGGACGGGAACAGCTCATGGCACAACCGATCCCAGAGCACCGAGGTTGTGGAGGACATGGCGCCTTTCATCTCGTTAAACACCACACCCTTGAATACCA
Organism: Luminiphilus sp.; assembly: GCA_964217615.1. GTDB lineage: Bacteria > Pseudomonadota > Gammaproteobacteria > Pseudomonadales > Halieaceae > Luminiphilus. The sequence goes on along the minus strand of CAXPKH010000123.1, from coordinate 2,596 downwards.
GGGGCTGACTGGCGTCGTCGCCTTCAAACTCGACCCGATGGCCCTCCTGAGCAAAGTCCAGTGGATCGAGCCGCGAGAAAAAGACGGCGTCCAGATACACATCCAGCAAATTCCCGAAGTCCTTGCGGTTTTGGGTGGCGAACGGATAGGCGGTCCAATCCGAGCTGGTGAAGGCATTCATAAAGGTGTTGAGTGAGCGCCGCAACATCATGAAAAAGGGATCGCGCACAGGGTAGCGTTCACTGCCGCAGAGCGCCGTATGTTCCAGAATGTGGGCAACGCCGGTGGAATCTTCGGGCACGGTGCGCAGCGCCACCATAAAGACATTTTCTGGCGAATCACTGCCCAGATGCAGGTGGACCGCACCGGTGGCGGGGTGCTGATATTCCTCTACCGTCAGATTCAGGCTGGCAATGGGCACCGCGCGCTTCATTACGAAAGTATTGGGATGCGCGGCGGCCTCGGGAGTGCGGGAGGGTTCGGTCATATCAGTTTCCGGTCAAACAATTCACAGTGGGTCCCTGAGTAATGTGGGGTCAGGGGGCGGATTTTTCCAGCGCTATTTCATAGAGCCACGGCCATCGCTTGCCCGTGACCCAAATAGCCCCAGTATCAGGGTGCTGCGCAATGCCATTGAGAACGTCAGTGTCTCGCAGGCGGTCTTCATCGGGTAAAAGGCCTGCCAGGTCGATGACCCCCGTGACCCGCCCGCTTGCGGGATCGATCCGCACAATCTGGTCGGTTTGCCACACATTAGCCCAGATCTCACCTGCCACCCACTCCAGCTCATTGAGATTTCTCAGGGGTTGCCCGGCCAGCGTTACCGGGAGCACGGTCACTCGCCCGTCTCCAGCGAGGTCTGCCGAGTAAAGCGAGTCACTGCCGTCGCTGAACCACAGCACCGAGCCCTGATGGGTCGCGCCCCAGCCCTGTCCGGGCAGAGGACTCTGCCCGATCAGCGTCATGTCGGGGAGCGAGTACACCAACATGATGCGCTCTCGCCAGGAAAGTAAGATCAGCTGGTTATCAATGATCGTCAGTCCCTCGGCGAAAATGCGCGGATCAACGGGCACACTGTTGATCAAGGCCATCTCGGGAAAATCGTAAACGCGAATCACCGATTGCCCGTAAAGCCCCGAGCTCACGTATAAGCGACCCTGATGAAACTCCAGGCCCTGGGTGAAGTTCTCTCGATCGAAGCGATGCTGTGATAACACACGGTAACCATAGTGCGTGACTTCGGGGGGCTCGGCGTCGGACGCCGTCCGCTCTGATGCGGCGTGGGTCAGGTGCGTGGCGCACAAGCCACTGACCAGCGCGAGCGCGAACCACCGGATGAATAATGTCTTCCTCAGGCCGCCCCCAGCAGGACCGATCACCCCCTGATCGAGTGCTGTGTTCACAGGGCTTGACCTCGTTTGAGCGCGCGCTCGGCAAAACGCGCGGGCGCGATCGACCGTTCGAGGTACCGGGGGAGGCAGGGTGGCGCGCCCAATAATTGATCCACCACGCGTTCTGCCGCCAGCGGCGCCGCGGTGAGGCCGCGCGACCCCAGACTGGTCAGTACCGCAAGACCCCGGTGGAGCGGTGCGGGCGCGTCGATGACCCGCTTGCGGTCGTGTCGCAATGCGTCGTAGCGCTGGTTGAAGTCCTCAATCCGCGGAACGACGCCCGCCACCGGCAGGTAGTCATTGCTGTTGCAGCGCAGAGCAACGTGCCCGCGCCATCCCCCTGGGGGTGGGGTGAGTTCAAGCGTGGGCAGGGCACGGCGGATCATCTCGGTATTATGCGCGTGCTCGGCCGCGCGTTCATCCATGCCCGCATCCCCGGGGCCAAAGCTTGCGCCAATGCAATGCACCCCGTCGCGGGCCGGGGGCAGGTATCCCTCGTCGCATAAAGGAATCGTCACACCGGCAAGCCTGTCGCTGGTGGGCACGTGGGTGGTTTGCCCGCGAATGGTATTGAGGGGCAGCCATGCCAGCTCGCGCTGGCGCAGTGCATCTCGGGCGGTGGCCAGCACTGTGACGGGGGCTTTCGCGAGGTCGGCGTCTGCCGGGCTGTCAGCGACCCACTCATTATCGCTTTGGCGCAGTGTGATGGCGCCGCAGTGCTCCCTGAGGGTGATGAGGGGATGATCGAGCAGTACCCGACACACTGCCCTCGGATCGAGCCAGCCCCCCCGCAGGTAGTGAATGCCGCCGCAGCGTGGCTCAAGGCCCGTGATCGATGCGATCGCCTGTGCCGACACCACCCGGGCAAACTCGGGTGCCAGTGCCAGTGCCTGCTCGAGATGATCGAGGGTGTCATCACGCTCATGCAATTGTATGTAGCCCCCTGAGCCAATATCGGTGTCCGCTACCAGCAGGCCCGCCTGTCTCAGGCTGTCGTAGTAGTCGGTGGCGTAACTGAACGCGGCAACGGAAAAGTCGGTGAGGGGATTGTGCTGATGGGAAAGACGGGTATAGGTAATGCCCTGTAGGTTGCCCGAGCCCCCACTGGCAGTCGCGGCGGCCTCCAGTACCGTGACTGGGATGCCGCGCCGGGCCAGCGATCGCGCGACGTGTGCGCCGGCAAGACCCGCACCGACCACCAGTGC
>CAXPKH010000122.1:0-24407 GCA_964217615.1 Luminiphilus sp. | reverse complement strand
TCGTCCATGAGCCGGCAAAGCGCTTTGACAATATCGATATTGGCCCATTCGTTATGGCCGCCAATATTGTAGGTCTCACCTGCCACGTCAGATTCCAGAATTAGAGCGATGCCGCGGGCGTGATCCTCCACGTAAAGCCAGTCCCTGATGTTGCTGCCATCACCATATATCGGCAGCTGACCGCCATCGAGAATGCGAGTGAGGCATAGCGGAATCAGCTTCTCCGGAAAATGATAGGGCCCGTAGTTGTTGGAGCAATTGCTGGTCGTCGCCTGTAAACCATAAGTGTGTTGGTAGGCGCGCACCAAATGGTCACTACCCGCCTTGCTTGCTGAATAAGGCGAGTTGGGCTCGTAGCGTGTGGTTTCGGTAAAAGGCGCGTCAGCCGGCGCGAGAGAACCGTAAACCTCGTCAGTAGACACATGATGAAAGCGATGCTCACGTCCCGAGCCAGACAGCCAGGCCCGTCGCGCAGCAGACAAGAGCGTATGCGTACCCTCGAGGTTGGTATGAATAAAGGCGTCAGGACCGGTGATTGAGCGGTCAACATGGCTCTCTGCGGCAAAATGCACGATCGTACTGACCTGATGCTCGGCCATGACGCGGTCGACTAGCGGCGCATCGCAGATATCACCCTCAACAAAGTGAATCCGTCCCGCCTGCTCCAGCGGCGCAAGACTGTCGCGATTACCGGCGTAGGTGAGCGCGTCCAACACCACCACTGCGTCTTCGGGATGCGCCTCCACCCAGTGGTAAACAAAGTTCACCCCGATAAAGCCCGCGCCACCCGTCACCATCAAAGACTGTGTCATTGTGTGAGCCCTCCTCGCTCAGCGAGGGACCCTAGCATGTCCCGCAGCGCCTCGCGCCACGGCCGTTGCGCCACCCCCAACACAGCGGCGGTATCCTGCACATCCAATACGCTATAGGCGGGACGCCTCGCTTTTGTAGGAAAGGCCTCTGTCGGAATGGGCTCAACCCTCGCCGGCGCAGTCAGCAGTCCCAACGTCTGGGCCTCGTCACGAATACCACACGCAAAGTCGTACCAACTAATCCCACCGGCATCAGACCAGTGAAAAGTGCCTTGGGTCTCGGCTTTCAGCGCCAGCGACCAGCAAATCCCGGCGAGGCCCATAGCCATTGTCGGTGCGCCAATCTGATCATTCACCACGCGAACGACCTGACGCTCTCGCATCAGCCGCAACATGGTCAGCACAAAGTTCCGCCCTGTAGCGGCGTAGACCCAACTGGTTCGGACAATCACGTGATCTGCGCCGCTGGACTGAATCCACTGTTCGCCGCGCCACTTACTCTCGCCGTATATACCCAGCGGCGCAGGAATGGCGGCAGTTGCATAAGGAGCAGTCGCCTGACCATCAAAAACAAAGTCTGTGGAAACATGAAGCAAGCGAATGCCACCACGGGCACAAAGCTTCGCTAAATTCTCTGGGCCCTCGGCATTGACGGCAAACGCGCGATCGGGAAAATCCTCTGCGTCATCGACCGCGGTGTAGGCGGCAGCATTGATCACCACCTGCGGATCAAACTGCTCGAGGCATTGCTCAACGGCGTCGGGATTCGCAATATCGCACGCTGCCCGAGTCAGCCCCGTGACGGACACTTCACCGGGAGAGGACTCCATCAGGGCGCGCCCCAGCTGACCGCCAGCCCCAAGGACCAGCGCCCGCGCAGGTTTCACAAATGCGCCTCCAGCCACTTCACGTAACGCCCCATGACCTCTTCCGACTCCGGCTCATGGAAAATTTCGTGATAAAGCCCGGGCCAAAAGTCGAGCGTTTTGTCTGCACTCCCAAGGGCTTCGAAAAAGTCCCTAGAGCCTTCAGGCCCTGCCATGACGTCTGCTTCGCCATGCGCGATATAAACGGGTAGCGTAATCGCACCCGCTTGCGCGATGGCCGCATCCATGGCGTCAAGAATCTCTAAGCCCAGAGAGGTGGTGATCTTACCGTTATACACCAACGGATCGGCGAGGTAATCCGCGACCACCGAGGGATCTCGGCTGACCTCCTCGGCATTGAGCGCCAGCATGCCCATTTTGGGAAAGACATAACGCAGGAGTCGCCCTAGCCAAATGACCGGCGCCGGGACGGGGTTGACCGCCACAAAAGCGGGACCGGAAAACATCGCGCCGCGGTAGGATTGCTGTGATGCCAGTAATGCATGGGCAGCAATCAACCCACCCATACTGTGCCCCAATAAAAACACGGGGGTGTCGGGATACCGCGCCTCAATATGTTGGCGCAGTGCGGTCAGCGGCTCAAGATATTCCGAAAATCGGCGGACATGCGCTCGCACGCCGGGCGAGGCTCCATGCCCGACATGATCAGGACCCACCACCGCAATACCCGCCTCGTTAAAGCGGGCTGCCAACCGCTGATAGCGTCCAGTGTGCTCTGCCAGGCCATGAACCAACAACACACAGGCTTTCGCTTCTGGCACTGGCCAATGACGGTACTGAATGCCGCTGGGAAGACTTTCCATCTGCGCTATGCCTCTGCCACCGTGATGCTCAAGGGGAAGTTCACGCTAGCTTGCGACCGGCGCCAGCCAATCCCCGTACCGGGGTTGCGCACCGCGGACGGTCTCAAAATAGATCCGTTGCAGGGTTTCTGTGATCGGACCCCGCGCGCCGCTGCCGATGGTGCGGTTATCAAGTTCACGAATCGGCACAACCTCCGCAGCGGTGCCCGTAAAAAATGCCTCATCCGCCACATAAACCTCATCGCGGGTAATCCGTTTTTCTCTGACGGTAAGGCCCTGATCCGCCGCAATGCGCAAGATACTGTCTCTCGTGATGCCCTCCAGACATGAGGTGAGCTCGGGGGTGTACAACACGCCGTCGCGCACCAAAAAGAAATTTTCGCCGCTTCCCTCCGCCACATAGCCCTCGTTATCCAACAGCAATGCCTCCTCAAACCCCGCATCCATCGCCTCTCTCAACGCAAGAATCGAGTTGATGTAATTGCCATTCGCTTTGGCCTTGCACATGGTGATATTGACGTGGTGGCGGGTATAACTCGAGGTGGCAATCCGAATACCGCGATCCCTCGCTTCGGGGTCCATATAAGAGGGCCAAGGCCAGGAGGCCACCATGACATGGGTTTTTAAATTATCGGCGCGAAGCCCCATCCCCTCGGACCCTAGGAAGCACATTGGGCGAATATAGGCCTCATCCAAATTATTTTCGCGAACCACAGCGCGCTGCGCAGCGTTGAGCGTGTCTTTGTCGAATGGCATGTCCATTCGCAGGATGTGGGCGGAGCGAAAGAGGCGGTCGGTATGCTCTTTGAGCCGGAAAATGCTCGTGCCATCGGGTGTTTCATAGGCGCGCACTCCCTCAAAAACCCCAAGGCCATAGTGAAACGTATGGGTGAGCACGTGAACCCGGGCTTCCTGCCAGGGCACCATTTCGCCATCGAGCCAGATTTGGCCTGTAAGTTTAGAGAGATCCATGTGGATTCCTTCGCTGGGTTTATTTTGATCTTTGACTAAAAGTGATCGAATTCTACCTTGCTTGAAGCCCCGGCAATAAGGCCTCTGTTTTCTCTATCACCTGCTGCCGCCACTCGCCGTCCGTCGATTCTTCCCATTCTGGCGCCGGCCCTGCTAGCGCTAGCCTATGTGTAGCGCTTCGATAAGCGAGATAGGCCTCAGACAAGGTTTCTGCCGTATTGCGCGCGACCACCCCGCACTGTTGCAGGGTTTCCAGTAAACGGATCACGTCTGGCCATTGCGTCAGCTCCGGATGCTCGTTGGCATGCGCCAGGACAAGGTATTGCACCACAAATTCAATATCCACAATACCGCCCGCATCGAGCTTAAGCCGCGCATGCGCCGAAGGCTCGGATAGCGCTTCATGCTCGGCGCGCATTTTAGCGCGCATGTCACAAACTTCCTCTGCCAGCTTCTGGCGATCTCGCCGCAACGACAGGACCTCGCGTCTGAGCACCTCGAAGGATCGTTTGAGCACCTCATCACCGGCAATCGCACGGCTTCTCACCAGAGCCTGATGCTCCCATGTCCATGCCGACTCCAACTGGTAGCGTCGCAGCGCGGAAAGCGAGGTGGCGACCATCCCTGAATCGCCATCGGGGCGAAGACGAAGATCGATTTCGTAGAGTCTCCCCGATGCCGTTTGCGCCGATAAAACATGCACCACTCGCTGGGCAAGCCTCGTGAAAAACAGTGCGTTGTCGATGACTTTGGGGCCTGCCGTCTGACCCTCGACACCGTCGAAAACAAATACCAGATCCAGATCCGAACCGTAGCTCAGTTCAATGCCTCCCAACTTGCCATAGGCCATCACTGCGAAACCCGCCGATTCCTCGCTGGGCTCGCCATAGCGTTTAACCAGCTCAGCCCGCGCCACTATCACTGCCTGCTCAACCATGACCTCCGCCAGAAAAGTGAGATTGTCACTGACTTTCATAATCGGCAGAGTGCCGGAGAGCTCGCTCGCGGCTACTCGCAAAACAACTCCGTCCTTAATACGACTGAGGGCATTCATTTGCGCCTCGAGATCTTCCTCGGGAATGCGCAGAAGCTGCTGACGCACCAATGAATGAAGCTCCTCCCGGGACGGCGCGCTGTAGAGCGTGGCTTCGTGCAGCAGCTCATCAACCAGTTCCGGGCGCGCCGCCAGCCTCTCGGCCAACCACTCACTGGCAGCGACCAGTGCCACCAAATGCTCAAGAGCGCGGGGATTCTCCTGAAGCAATACGAGATAAGCACTGCGGCGACACACCGCCCTGACGAAGGGTAAGGTCCGCGTCAGCGCCACATCCGGCTGGTGTTCCTGAGCCGCGGTTTCGCACAAAATGGGCAAAAAACTCTCCAGTCGTCGTCGCCCCTCTCCCTGCAAAGATGACACCCAGGCCGTATCGAGCAAGCGCTCAAGCGTCGCCCAGGTTGTGTCTGGCTGTTGATACCCAAAGGTTTTGAGCTGCGCGGCACTGAGCGACGAGAATACGATTGCATTCGGGGAGGCGTCAGATGGCGCCGGCGCATGCGGATCGGCGATCAACGCATTGAACATGTTGGCGACGCTCTCTCTGGCAGCGACCCACGCCATCTCCAGCTGTATCCAGCGGTCAAAGCCTGCCAGCTGGGCGAACTGCTCACGGGGAACCGTTTCAGAGGGCAGCGCCTGCGTTTGCCGGTCCTGCATCGCCTGCAGGGCGTGTTCCAGCCGACGCGCCAGGCGGTAGTGCGTTGCCAACGCCGTCGCCTCCTCAGGCGGCAACAGCCCCGTAGCTGACAGTCGTTCTAGAGTCTCTATCAGAGACTGACATTGGAGCTCCGGCATCCGACCCCCATGGATCAGCTGTAAGCTCTGCGCAATGAACTCTATTTCTCGGATACCGCCAGCGCCTCGCTTGAGGTCGTCAACAATGCCGAGGCGGCGCACCTCGGCTCGCATCATCGTTTTCATTTCCCGCAAAGCGGCGATCACCGAGAAATCCGTATAACGCCGGTAGACGAACCCGTTAAGCATCTTCATCAGGGCTTTTTGTGCCAGCGACTGCCCGGTTACGGGTCGCGCCTTGATCATGGCGTAACGCTCCCACTCCCGCCCCTGCTCTTGGTAGTAGAGCTCTAGAGCACTGAAGGAACCCACCAGTGCGCCGCTCTCACCATAGGGTCTCAGCCGCATATCAACCCGAAAAACAAAGCCCTCATCAGTCACCCCATCGAGCAGCCGAATGATCATCTGTCCAAGTCGGGTGAAGTACGTCTGGTTATCCAGACTCTGCTGCCCGCCCCGGGTCTTTCCGGGCTCCGGGTAAGCGAAGATCAAATCGATATCAGAAGAAAAATTAAGCTCCCGGCCGCCCAGCTTGCCCATGGCCAGCACCACCAGCGACTGACTCTCATCCGACCCTTGGGCAAAAGGCTCACCATATTTTGGCAGCAGCGCAGCCTGGGCATAGCCCGCGGCAAAACGAATGCAACAATCCGCCAACTCGCTGAGCTGGAAAAAAGCAGTATCAATGTTGATCCGTTGTGCCGCCTCTTGCCACAAAATGCGCAGCAGCTCCCTGTTTCGGAAAATACGGAGCGCGCGCATCGCTTCTGCTTCACCGCCCGAGGCGCCAATGATCGATTCGAGCGCCTGATCCCATTCCGCAGGATGTTGGAAAGCGCGCAAAAAGCTGTCATCGCGCAAAGCGTTCGTCAGCCAGACGTGGTGGCGCGCCACCTGTTCGACAAAAAACTCGCTGCTGGAAACCAGCCGCTCAAAAACAATCTTTTGCCCTTTCTCGGCGATCAGGTCATACAGCAAGCCACCATTCGTCTCGCCGATGCGCGTGGTCAGTCGCGTCACCGCCTCGTCGAAAGTTTTTGCCAGCGCTTCGGCAATTGGCTGAGTTTCGATTGTCATGCACCGTCCCGTGATGGCTCTGCGTCCAGCGTATCGGCATCGCGCGTGACCCGCCATAGACAGTATGAGGTGTGGGGGACTGGCATTTTTTTCCCTTTTTCGCTGGGTCACCTCTCAGGTAGGATGCGGCGTTTTCTGGCTGGCTCACGTTTTATCCAGCCCCAGTGAGAGACTCCGTAGCACAAAATGACCTCCACCCCGCAAAATATCGAGTGGTTTCGGTACACGGCGCCCTATATCAAGGCACACCGTGGCTGCACTTTTGTGGTCTATCTGGGCAACGGGTGTCTCGACGCGCCAACACTGACAACGGTGATACACGACCTAGCACTGCTGCACTCTCTGGGAGTTAGGCTGGTATTGGTTCATGCCACGAGGGAGGCTATCGACGCGTCGCTGAAGAGAGATGGTCAAGCCGGGAGGTTTCATGAGGGGATTCGGGTCACCGACGACGCAACCCTGGCGCTAGCCATCGATATTGCGTCGCAACAACGTCTCAAGCTCGAGCAATTGATTTCAATGGGGCTTCCCAACACGCCGCTGCGCGGTGCCCGAATACGGGTAATGAGCGGCAATATCGTGACTGCGAGGCCCTTGGGCATCCACGAGGGCGTTGACTACCTGCACAGTGGCAAGGTGCGCCGCATCGACGCAGACGCCATTCGCGCCATATTGGATCACGATGCGATTGCGCTCGTGTCGCCGCTGGGTTACTCGCCGGCCGGAGAGCTATTCAGTGTCAGTGCCAGTGAAATCGCCGAAGCAGTGGCAGTGACCGTCAATGCAGACAAGCTGATTTTTCTCGACCGGCAACCCGGACTCAACAACGCCACGGGCGGCTTAATCCGACAATCGACGGTGGCCGATGCCGCACTGTTGGAGATTGCTGACGCCGAGCAAAGCCGCCTGCGGGATGCGGCTTGTCGCGCCTGTAGCAACGGCGTTAAGCGAAGTCATCTGATCAGCTTTGAACGCGAGGGCGCGCTGCTGGAGGAACTCTTTACCCACGACGGGGCCGGCACGCTGATCGCCCAAAATCCATACGAGCAAGCGCGAGCGGCAGATATCGATGATATTGCCAGCATTGTTGAGCTCATTCGGCCTCTGGAGGATAGTGGCGCGCTGGTAAAACGCTCGCGAGAGCGTCTGGAAGAGGAAATTCATCATTTCGTTATTCTCGAGCGCGATGGGCGCGTGATCGCGTGCGCCGCGCTGTACCCCTTTCAGGAAGCCAATATCGGCGAGATTGCCTGCGTCGCGACGCATCCAGACTACCGCGGAGCCGGCCGCGCTGAACAGTTGCTTCAGGAATTACTTGCGCGAGCCAGCGCACAAGGCCTGACCCAGGTTTTCGCGCTGACCACCCAAAGTACGCATTGGTTCCTTGAGCAGGGCTTCACCGCCGGCTCACAGGAACAACTCCCTGAAGAAAAGCAGCGGATATACAATTGGCAGCGCAATGCGTCAGTGCTGATCAGGTCTGTCTCACCCTAAACGCCAGCCAGTGTTAAGCTAGCGCCCCTTTTCTCACAGCATCCGGAGACTTCGATGCCTCAATATCGATCCCGCACTTCAACCGCTGGGCGCAATATGGCTGGCGCGCGAGCCCTGTGGCGCGCTACCGGGATGCAGGACGCCGATTTTGAGAAGCCCATTATTGCGGTGGTGAATTCCTTCACCCAGTTTGTCCCGGGCCATGTACATCTCAAGGATCTGGGCCAGCTGGTGGCAAGAGAGATCGAAGCTGCAGGGGGCGTAGCCAAAGAATTCAATACCATTGCCGTGGATGACGGCATTGCCATGGGTCATGACGGGATGCTCTATAGCTTGCCCTCGCGCGACCTTATCGCTGACTCGGTCGAGTATATGGTCAACGCGCACTGCGCCGACGCCATGGTGTGTATTTCCAATTGCGACAAGATCACCCCGGGGATGCTGAATGCAGCCATGCGACTCAATATCCCCGTCGTCTTCGTCTCGGGTGGACCGATGGAAGCGGGCAAGACCGCCCTCTCCGAGCACAAGCTCGACCTGGTAGACGCCATGGTCATCGCTGCAGACAGCAATGCGGATGATGCGACCGTTGAAGCCTATGAGCGATCTGCCTGCCCGACCTGCGGCTCCTGTTCCGGCATGTTTACGGCCAACTCAATGAATTGCCTCACGGAAGCACTGGGTCTCAGCCTCCCGGGTAACGGTTCATTGCTTGCCACCCATGCTGACCGCGAGCAACTGTTTCTGCGCGCCGGTCGGCTGATAGTCGAACTGGCAAAACGCTGGTACGAGCAGGATGATGCCTCCGCGCTGCCCCGCGAAATTGCCAGCCGTCGTGCTTTCGAAAATGCGATGAGCCTCGACATTGCAATGGGTGGCTCTACCAATACGATTCTGCATTTACTGGCTGCCGCACAGGAAGCCGGCGTCGACTTTGATATGGCGGCTATCGATCAGCTGTCGCGCAAGGTCCCGCAGCTGTGCAAAGTCGCGCCGAGTACCCCGCTGTATCACATGGAGGACGTGCACCGGGCCGGTGGTGTCATGGCCATATTGGGTGAGCTCGCCAGAGGTGATTTGTTGCACCTCGACTGCCCGACGGTGCACAGCGCCAGCCTCGGTGAGGCTCTGACGCAATGGGACATTATGCAAACCGAAGCGGAGGATGTTCGCACGCTCTATGCCGCGGGCCCCGCCGGCATTCCCACTCAACAGGCTTTCAGTCAGAACCTACGCTGGCCAAGTCTCGATACCGACCGCGAAAGCGGCTGTGTGCGAGCAATGGCGCACGCTTATTCTCAGGAGGGTGGGCTGGCTGTGCTGTTCGGCAATATCGCCCAGCAAGGCTGTGTGGTGAAGACCGCCGGTGTCGACGACGAGTCATTGTGCTTTACCGGACCGGCACATATCTGCGAAAGCCAGGAGGCGGCAGTTGCCGATATTCTGGAAGATAAAGTGCAGGCCGGGGACGTGGTTGTTGTGCGCTACGAAGGGCCGCGCGGTGGGCCGGGCATGCAGGAGATGCTCTATCCCACCAGCTACCTGAAATCCAAGGGACTCGGTAAAGCCTGCGCCTTGATCACCGACGGGCGCTTCTCGGGCGGCACCTCAGGTTTATCGATTGGCCATGTTTCCCCGGAAGCCGCGGGCGGCGGCGCCATCGCCTTAATTGAACCCGGCGACCTGATCGAGATTGATATCCCGGCAAGAACGATTAATGTGAAAGTCGACGACGCGACGCTGGACGCGCGGCGTGCGGCAATGGAGCAACGTGACCGCGCGTGGCAACCCACAGAGGATCGACCCAGACAGGTCTCCACCGCACTCAAGGTTTACGCCAGCATGGTAACCAGCGCTGACAAGGGCGCCATTCGCGACCGCGCGTTGATCGAGGGATAACGGGCCAGCCGCTCACCCGCCAACGGGTGGCGCTGCCTTGTCCGGAACCGACTCCCCCGGAACCACCGCACCCTGTTCCGTGAGCGCGGCAAGGTCATCGCGCAAAGACTGGAGCTTGCCCCGTAATTTAAGATCCTGCTTATTAGTGCGCGCCAGTAACACATCGCGCGAAAGTTGCAAAATAACCTCGCCATTGTGATCAATCCCCTCGCGGTAGGCCGGTAGCAGTGCCTCGTCACGCTGGGCGATCAGCTGGCGCACTTGCTCAGGCCAATCCGGGTTAGCCGTAATAAGAATATCGGATAGCGCCTCAATCCAGACGCGGCGATCCTCCAACCAAAAACGATCCAGACGCGTCATGGCACTGACGCCTACCCCAATGCGATCCGTTTGCTCATTGGTCAGTGGACCCATATAACGACCGAGCTGTTTATCGAATCGCTCCTCCAGATCCTCGCGGTATTCACCATCGCTACGCGCTAATCGATCGGCCTCGAACTCCTCCTGTCTGGCCATCAGATTCTCAACGAACTCAGCGCGCTGCTCGGGACGCAGGTCCTCACCCGTACTGAGAAGAAGCTCAAGAAAGGGGTCTTGGAAACGGATGGCGGCTGATTCAATGCGTTCGGCCATTTGGCGCGTGGCATCGAGGGGCACGTCATCGTCTAAAATCTGCAACGCGTCATCAAGGAGCTCAACGTAAGCCGGTAGCTCTTCTCGACGATGCCATTCCAGGAACGCGTCCAGCCGCACGTTAAAGCGCTCGCGCTGATCGCGATCAAGCGTCACATAGTCGTCAAGGTACCAGCGTACGAGGATGTCCACGCGGTTGTAGATAAATTGCGTAGCGGAACATCCACTGAGTGCAAATAACAGGAGGCACCACGCCAACAACCGGCCTGCCCGCGGACCCACCATGCCAGCGCGCGCGCCTGCAATGCCTTGACCCGCTATCGTAAACCCAACACTGTGGCGCCCGAACGTCATGAGGCGGCGCATCTCAATGCATGGGCATTAACCAGCCTAATCAGGCGGCCTCGGAAAGGTCGAGCCCGCGCCCATCGAGTGCTGAAAGAATCGCCGCGAGCGAGGCCTGCACAATGTCGTGGCTTCGGCCCACGCCGCAGGGGCGCTCGCCATCGATGTTCAATTGCACGTAACACACGGCCTCCGCATCGGCACTCTGGCCCAAGGTATGCTCAGAGTACTCCACCAAAACGATGTGTCGCCCGGTGAACGTCTCCATCGCCTGTACAAAGGCGTCGACAACGCCATTTCCCTGCCCCTTCAACGCCACTTCACCCTGCGGGCCGTGCAAGGTGACCTCGAGACCGTCGGATTCATTCTGTCGCGACAACTGATAATTACCCAACCGCCAGCGGTCGGCCGTAGTCAGGTAGGTGTGACTGAACAGCTGGAAAATATCGTCGCTGGACACCTCCGTTTCGCTGTCCTCAGCAAGCCCCTGCACGGCAGCACCGAAGTCGACCTGTAGCCAACGCGGTAACTCGAGCCCGTAATCGCGACGCAGAACGTGAGCAACCCCCCCTTTCCCCGACTGGCTGTTAATACGAATCACTTCCTGATACGTACGGCCAATGTCTGCAGGATCAATGGGCAGGTAGGCCACATCCCAGGCGGCTTCGTCATCGCGCTTGGACAAGCACTTGTGTATGGCGTCCTGATGACTCCCTGAAAACGCCGTAAACACCAGCTCGCCCGCATAGGGATGTCGTGGGTGAACGGGCAGCTGCGTACACTCCCGCGCGACCGTACAGATCTCATCCATGTGGGTGAAATCGAGCTCAGGATCCACGCCTTGGCTGTAGAGGTTCATGGCCATGGTCATAATATCCATGTTGCCGGTCCGCTCACCGTTGCCGAGCAAAGTGCCCTCCACACGGTCTGCGCCGGCCATCACGCCGAGCTCTGCCGCCGCAACAGCGCATCCGCGATCGTTGTGGGTATGAAGAGAGATAACGAGCGCTTCACGGTTTTTAACATGGTCACAAAACCATTCAATCTGATCTGCGTAGATGTTGGGCGTGCTCATTTCCACCGTGGCGGGTAAATTGATAATGACCGGTCTTTCCGGTGTGGGCGCCAAGACTTCATTCACCGCATCACACACCGACACCGCAAAATCCAACTCGGTGCCGGTAAAACTTTCTGGGGAGTATTCAAAGACCCACTCGGTTTCTGGCCGAGCGTCAGCCGCTTCCTTGATCAAGCGGGCGCCGTTCACAGCGATATCCCGGATACCCTCGCGATCCAGACCAAAAACAAACTCTCGCTGCACAGTCGAAGTGCTGTTGTAAAAGTGGACGACGGCGCGCTTCACGCCTTCCAATGCCAAAAAGGTCTTTTCAATCAGATCTGGCCGGGCCTGTGTCAGCACCTGAACGGTAACGCCCTCAGGTATACGGTTTTCATCAATCAACTTTCGTAAAAACGCAAAGTCGTGGCTGGAGGCTGAGGGGAAGCCCACTTCAATTTGTGTGAACCCGATAGAAAGCAGCAGCTCCCATAAACGCAGTTTCTGCTCGGCGTTCATGGGTTCAACAAGGGCCTGGTTTCCATCACGCAGGTCAACCGAGCACCATTGGGGTGCTTGGGTGATGACGACATCAGGCCACCGTCGATCCTGTTTGGCGATGGGCTGAAAAGCGCGGTATTTGCGATGGTCAAAGCGAATATCTTTCACGTTGAGAGTCCTACCTTGAGTCTGCGGCGCACAGTCTAAACTCCAAAGGCCGGTGTTAATCACCCTTTTTTTACGCTATCGGGCTATTTTTGAGTTTTTTACGCCATATTTTGCTATTTTAGCGCTAGGTTACTCTACTAAAAGCACTTTTTATGAATAATTCACAACCATCGCTTGATCGAATGGATCATCGAATTCTGCAGGTTCTGCAAGCAGATGCCGGTCTGAGCAATCTGGAACTGGCGGAGCGGGTTGGACTGTCGGCCACTCCCTGCGCCAGACGGGTAAAGCGGCTCATTGCGGAAAAGGTCATCACCCATCAAGTGGCAATGGTCGATCCTAAAAAACTGGGACTGAACCTCACCGCACACATCAGCGTGACGATGGATCGGCACACCCCTGATCGCTTCACGCTATTTGAGCAGATGATCTCAGAGCTACCGGAGGTGGTGGATTGCTGCGTGGTAACAGGCCAGAGCGCGGATTATCTTTTGAAAGCCGTGGTCCGAGACATGGAACACTACGAACACTTCTTATTGGGAAAGCTCACCAGAATCGAAGGCGTGACGGGGGTTCACTCCAGCTTTGAACTGCGCCGCGTTGTGACGCGCACCGCCGTCTCCGCCCCTGAATCTGCTCGCTAGCGGGCAGCGAGCTCTTTTTCTACCAGATACCGGGCAATCTCGAGCATATTGGTCTGATTGCCCGCGCCTCGGGTTTCGATCAGGTATTTGCCTGCGACCATCAAGGTTGGCGTGCCTGATACCTTGGCGGATCGCGCTCTGGAGTCAGCCTGCCTCACCTGAGAGTCAACACCGAAGGAATCGAACGCCTTGTCAAACTTATCGGGATCGACACCGTTGTCTTCGAAGAGGTCGCGGAGTTCCAAACGGGAAACGAGCCGTTTGCGCTGCAGATGCATGGCATCAAAAATCACCGGATGCATTACCGCTTTTACGCCCAGTACCTCGGCAATATAAAAGGCTTTTGCGTGCATCCGCATCGGGTCATTCCAAACCGCAGGTGACGGCTGGACTATCGCACCCTCGGGTAGCTGCTTTCCCCAAGCCGTCAGCATTGGCTCAAAGGTATAGCAATGCCCGCAGCCATACCAAAAGAACTCGGTGACAACGACATCCTCAGTCTTTCCCACCGCGACGGGAGGCGCGATCACCTGATAATGCTGCCCCTCCACCCAAGGCTCGGCGGCGAGCGTGCGAGCGCTGAAAGCGGCACTGAGAACCACAACAAGCGTGAACAGCGCAATCGCCGTATGATGCAGAGACTTAACAGACATGATTGATCCCTCCTTGGAACTCATTCTTGTAACGCCCCGGACCGTCTAAGTCGGCAGATCAGGAATTAGGCTGCAAACCCGCAATATAGCTTGCGACCGCCTCGATCTCCATATCGCTCATGCGGAACGCCGTGGTGCGCATGATCTTCGCCTCGCCGCCATTGGTGCGACCGGCAGGGTCCTCATAACCCTTGCGAAACATCTTTAGCTGTGAGGCGATGTAGTCAGCGTGCTGGCCGGCAAGCCCGGGATACCCCGCGGGGCCATTGCCATTCCCAGTTGGGCTGTGACAGCCGGAGCAGGCGGGTACCTGTCGCTCCGCGATACCGGCAAGATATACCTTGCGGCCCAAATCGACTTTGTCGGGATCAGCCGTGCCGCCAGAGCGCGTCTGGGCGTCATAAAATGCCGCGATGTCAGACAGGTCTTCGTCAGTCATGTTGTCAACCTGCCCGGCCATCAATGCAACAGGACGTCGGCCGTCGCGTATATCCTGCATTTGCTTCAGCAGATACTTGTGCCCTAGCCCAGCAAGCTTGGGAAACGTGGGTACCGCGCTGTTACCATCGACGCCATGACAGGCGACGCAGGTAGCCGCTTTTGCTTGACCTGCCTCGACATTACCGCCTGCGAACGTGTTCGAGGTCACCAGTAGCGACAACAGAGCCATGAGGCCGAGTGTCGTTTTTATGGCTGCTGACTGGAGCATAGTATTTCTCATCACTGTTTGGGTAGCGGTGCGGCGCGGTCGCCACGGGCTCCCTTTCTGTTTAATCGACCCGCTACTGTGCCGTAGACATGTAGGTAATTAACGCAGCGTAATCTTCGTCACTGCAACTATTGCACAGCCCGCCCGGAGGCATAGCATTCAGCCCATTCCGCACCGACGCCACCAGCGTATCCATACCCTTTTCAAGCCTTGGCGCCCAGGCATCGGAGTCACCCGTGGCGGGAGCCCCTGCCACGCCCACGGCATGACAGGCGCCGCAAGAAGCGGCGTATTGCGGAGGGGGATCACCCGCAAATACTGCGGGCGCAGCGAGCGTCGCCACGGTAGCAGCCATCAAAGCCTTATTGCGAATGAACGTCGTAAATCCCATGGTCTTAACCTCTACTCAATCAAACTGTTGCTCTATCACCGACAACGCCGGTTCTCGCCTGCACAAATCCTATGCTTCTCCGAGTGACCCGCGCACGGGCTCAGAGGCACTCACCGCTATCTTTGCTGGCGGACCTTACACCCACTTTTAGGGCAGGGGCACCGGTATCGCACCTGTCCGCAGTTTTACAACCACCACTTTGTGGGGCCGCTCCGCAAAGAGCGTGGCATTATAGACGTTCCGCGTCCGGGCACAAATCGCAAAATGACCGACCTCAGCGCCGCTCCGCCACCCATCAATTTCCGTCATGCCGCTTTCTTACAAAGCGCGAGCGCGATCGAAAATGCCCCATCCGATCTTGGCTGGGAGGTGGCTTTTGCGGGCCGCTCGAATTCGGGGAAATCCAGCGCCATCAACACCTTAACCGGGCAGAAAAAGCTGGCCCGAACCTCGCGTACCCCCGGTCGGACGCAGCTCATCAATTTTTTTACGCTCGGTGACCAGCAGCGATTGGTTGACCTACCCGGTTACGGCTTTGCGAAAGTCCCGCTGGCGGTCAAAAAGAAATGGAATCAGCAATTGGAGCGATACCTTCAGCACCGCCAAAGCCTTCGGGGTTTGATTATGCTGATGGACATCAGGCATCCGCTCACCGAACCCGACCAGCAAATGCTTGGCTGGGCCATTACCGCCGCTATGCCCGTGCACATTCTCCTGACAAAGTCTGACAAACTAAAACGCGGACCCGCGCAGAGCGCCCTGCTATCGGTACGCGCCCAACTCTCGGACCACGCGGAGTTGGTGAGCGTGCAGCTGTTCTCGTCTCTAAAAAAGATTGGCGTTACCGAACTGGGGCGTCAATTAAATCGATGGCTCACCGACGATTCGGTAATCGAGGATAGCCAGGCGCCTTAGCCTCTAGTGCGCCTCATCCCAGTTATCGCCTGAGCCCACATCTACGACCAACGGCACATCGAGCAAACCCACGCCAGACATCAGTTCGCCAACCCGCAAGCACACCTCCTCGACCGCACCGGCATCGACCTCAAAGACGAGCTCGTCGTGCACCTGCATGATCATACGCGCTGTAATCTGGGACTCGCCGAGCCAGCGGTCTACCGACAACATGGCCATTTTAATCATGTCGGCCGCCGTGCCTTGCATGGGCGCGTTGATCGCCGTTCTCTCTGCGGCCTGCTGACGCTGGCGGTTACGCGCATTGATTTCGGGCAAGTACAAGCGCCGCCCTTTCAGCGTCTCTACATACCCCTTCTCATGCGCGAGCGCCCGCGTCCTCGCCATGTAGTCAGCGACGCCGGGATAACGGTCGAAATACAAATCAATGTACTCCTGCGCCTCATTGCGCCCCAAGCCAAGCTGCTTGGCGAGTCCAAATGCGGACATGCCATAAATCAGCCCAAAATTTATCGCTTTGGCCTTGCGCCGCTGATCGCCAGAGACCTTATCGATGCTGAGGCCAAATACCTCTGCAGCGGTTGCACTGTGAACATCCAGCCCCTCTGCAAAGGCACCCAGCAATCCGGCGTCTTGGGACAAATGCGCCATGATGCGCAGTTCAATCTGGGAATAATCGGCAGCAACAATCTGACACCCGGGAGCCGCAATAAAGGCCTGTCGAATGCGCCGGCCCTCCTCGGTGCGAATCGGAATATTCTGCAGATTGGGATCGGATGACGACAGGCGGCCTGTCGCCGTCACAGCCTGATGGTAGGAGGTATGTACACGGCCCGTTTTACCGTCAATCATCTCGGGCAACTTATCGGTATACGTGGACTTCAGCTTGCTGAGACTGCGGTATTCCATCAGCACCGCCGGGAGCGGATAGTCCAGCGCCAGCTCAGCCAGCACCTCCTCGGCCGTAGAAGGCGCACCTTTTGGTGTCTTCTTTAAAACAGGCAGCTCAAGCTGCGTGAATAAGATCTCTCCCAGCTGTTTCGGCGAACCCAAATTGAAGGGCCCCCCAGCCAACTCATGCGCCTGAGACTCCAAAGCAAGCATGCGCTGCCCCAGCTCCTGACTGTGCGCAGCCAGTGTGTCCCGGCATACGAGCGCGCCGTTGCGTTCGACCCGAGACAACACAGAGACGAGCGGTATTTCTAATTCGCGGTAGAGCGTTGAGAGCGATCCTTCCTGATCGAGCTTTGCCGATAGGAGCTGATGTAACCGCAGTGTGACCTCTGCATCTTCGGCAGCATAAGGCGCGGCCTGCTCAATCGGCACCTGATTGAAAGTGATTTGTTTCGCGCCCTTTCCCGCAATGTCCTCGAAATGAATCGTTCGTTGACCGAGGTATTTCAATGCCAGTGTATCGAGATCGTGGCGACTACCCACCGCATCAAGAATGTATGACTCCAACATGGTGTCGTCGTGAATACCGCGCAACGTAATGCCATGATTGGCGAGCACATTGGCATCGTA
The DNA here is from genome assembly GCA_964217615.1 of Luminiphilus sp. GTDB lineage: Bacteria > Pseudomonadota > Gammaproteobacteria > Pseudomonadales > Halieaceae > Luminiphilus. The sequence continues at coordinate 7,071 of CAXPKH010000122.1, read as the reverse complement.
TTTCAGATGCTGGCCGACTTTCGCCACCTGTTCATCTTCGAGCAGCGGCTTTAACGCATCGAGCACAGCATCCCGCCGCAATTGATCGGGCGCACCCGGATAGTCATGCGCCAGCGGGACATAGGCGCCCGCACCCGCCTCCACGGCAAAAGAAACGCCTACAACTTCGGCGGCCATGTAGTTGAGGCTTGTCGTCTCGGTATCAAAAGCGAACAAGGTTGCGCGCTCTAACTTTGCCAGCCACTCATCAAACGTGGCCTGATCGAGCACCGTCGTCACGGCAATTGCTTCGCTGGCTCGTGCAGGCACTGCCGTAGAACCATCGCCCTCAGACGCCTTCTGGGGTGCGTGCGCGACAGTATCATCGGCGCCCTGCAATAATGCTTCCAGCCAGCTTTTGAACTCTAACTCGCGGAAAAGGGCAATCAGGGCCTCCTGATCCGGTGGGTTTGAATCGAGATCTCCTGGCGATAGACCCAGATCGCAGTCGAGCTTGATCGTTGCCAACTCATAGCTAAGCTCGGCGTTGCCCTTGGCGTCCGCCAGCTTGACAGCCAAGCTTTTGGCGCCGCGCACCGGCAATTCAGCCACCGCATCCAGCTGAGCGTAAATCGTGTCGATTCCACCGAGGTGCTGCAAAAGAGCCGTTGCCGTTTTCTCCCCGACACCGGACACCCCCGGGATGTTGTCGACCTTGTCACCCATCAGCGCCAGCAAATCGATAATAAGCTCGGGGGGCACCCCAAATTTTTCAATCACGCCCGCGCGATCCATGGCCGTATTGTTCATGGTGTTAATCAGGGTGACGTGGTCATTAACCAGTTGCGCCATATCTTTGTCGCCCGTGGAAATGACGACTTCTCGACCGTCGGACGAGGCATCCAGCGAAAGGGTCCCGATAACATCATCGGCTTCGATGCCACTGATACAGATCAAGGGCAGGCCCATTGCGCGGATAACATTGTGGATCGGCTCAATCTGCTCCCTAAGTTCGTCAGGCATCGGGGGGCGGTTGGCCTTGTACTCAGCGTAAATCTCATTGCGGAAAGTAGGGCCCTTGGCATCAAACACCACCACCACCTGATCTCCGGCGTAATCGGCCATCAGCTTCCGAATCATGCCAATCACACCTTTGGCGGCGCCAGTATTGAGCCCCTTCGAATTAGTGAGCGGGGGCAACGCGTGGTAGGCCCGGAACAGGTAGGAGGATCCATCGACCAAAATCAGTCGCTGCTTCATGGCATCAGTGTTCCCACAGATATTGGGTTGACCGCAAGGTTACCCGCATTTTCGGCACATCGAGCGGCGCACGAAAAAAACCATGGTAGTCGCCGCGCGGATTCAGCAGTGCGACATTGGCGCTATGCTCCATTTGATAACCATTTCCCGGCTCGCTGACTTTACGAAAAGGTGCGTTCAGGCGTTGGGCAAAACTCAAGATCTTCGCAAAGTCGCCAGTGACCCCCAGAAATTCCGGGTGAAAATACGGTACGTACTCGGCCAATCGCTCAGGCGTATCTCGAGCAGGGTCAACGGATACCATGACGACACGTATCTCCTCGGCCTCAGTGCCAACCAGCTGAGCCTTGAGGTTAGCGAGCTCCGACATCGTCGTTGGACAGATATCCGGACAGTGGGTAAACCCGAAGAATATCAGTGTCCAGTGGCCCGTCAGCTGGGCTGGAGAAAAAGGCTCGCCCGTATGATCCCGCAACTCAAATACACCAAGATCTCTGGGCGTATCGAATAAAAACAGCCCATTCGCGCGCGTTTCTGCCAAGCTCATCACTCGAGGCTCGCCCACGCGGTGAACAAAGCTCGCAACGACGACCACCATAAAAATACAAACTGCCGCTACAGTCCAACGGACGCCGCGGGCTTCTGAGTTTTTCAAACGTCGTTCCTACCCTGCTACCCAGACTCGCCAAAAGGGGAAGCGATCAGTCTAATCTTCGACGCCGCCCTCGACTCATCTCCCAAAAAAGCGACCTCATCTATACGCACGTTGAGCCAATTAACGTCAAAATCAGGCGCCGGAATGTTTCAACAAGAACCTCAAATCGCTGATCACATCCTTGTAACTCAAGGCATCGGACACGCTCATCATGATCCAACCAGCAGGATCAACGATGTACCACTGCGTGGGTACCGAGATGGATTCGGGGAGTAACGCATCAAGCGTCGATGCGGGCAAGGTGAGCGGTATCAAGCCCTGATGCTCTCGCGCGAGCCACTCTGAGAGCAGTAGCGGCGCCTCTCGGGCGCTCTGTGCGTGATCACCGCTGACCAAATGCACCGCTTCCGGCGATACGGCGCCCAACAACACCCGACCGACCCGATTGAATTCCTTGCCCAGCGCCAGATGAATCTGCCGGGTCTGGTAGAGCTGTTGCGCACAGACGTCGTCGCAGGTGGCGCCTCGCTGAACAACCATAAGCCGCCACTTCGCAGGCAGGTCGCTCCAAAGAAGCGCCGCCACACCCTCGTGACGAAAAGTCATCTCGCTAACAGAACGGGGAGGCGTAACCAGATCACCATGGTTAGCGGCCCCCAATCGGGACTCTGCATCGACATACCCGGCTTCTACCATCCACCACAACATCGTTGCAGCCAACATCATGGCAATAGGAATACCCGCAATGAGCAACAACACCCGTCGCGCTCGCCTTTGTTGCGATGCTGAATCAAGCGCCGTCATGTCGCTCACGAGCCTTTTAGCAAAGCGCGTACATTGGTCATGCGCACAACGCCAATAACCGCCAACACAGCCGCCATCGCAAACCACTGCACGGCGTAACCGATATGTTTGGAGGACGATGAATTGGCGCGTGGCCAATCGGCCACGAGGGCACCTTCTGATCCGGGTTGAATCCTGATCTCATAGGGCAGCACCTTGCGCTCGGTCAGCGCTGAGAGCGAATCGCTCCAACGATCCCAGTAAAGGGTCTGCACTACCGCGGGCAGACGCTGAGGCGCCTCGGGTTTTTGCATCAAAAAAGGCTTGCCCGAAGGGGCGTAAACGTTGCCCTCGATAATCATCGGCTCTTGCGACAGCGTTGGCTCGGGGAGCGTTCTCCGCGATGGATCACCGGGCAACCAGCCCAAATTGACCGGGATCAGCAAGTCCCGCGCTTCGACAAGCGCAATCAAGTGATAGCCAACCTGCCCTTGGTGGATGCGATTATCCAGAAGTAAATACTCCCGCGGTCTGATTCGACCTTCCCAGCGCACGGCACGATCGGCCCACTGTTCTGCATCACCGTCGGTATTGCCAGACAGAATCACCTGCGGCGTGACCGGCGGCAAATCGCTCTGCGCCTGCCAACGCGCCTCAAGCGCCAGTTTCTCTCCCGCCCGGCCCAACTGCCAAAAACCCAGGTTGAGTAACAGCGCAAATAAGACGGCACCTGCAACGACGGCGCGCGCATCCCCCCTCACCCTCAGAGGTCCCAATGTTCGGTTAAACTGCATAGTGGAAACTCACTGGAAATCAGCAGCGGGCTGAGGCCTGCGCTGAGTGATCGTCGTAGGCAATGCCCATGCTGAAAGTCATCATCATCCTGCTTATGATAGCGCTCGTGGCAAGCCTTGCCACCGGCTTGGTTTTTCTGATGTCTGATCAAGGCGCGTCAAAAAAGCGTCGGCTTTTTCACTCGCTGGGTGTTCGCCTTGGGTTGGGCGCTTGCTTGCTACTGGTGATTACCTACGGTGTGATTACCGGACAACTGGGTCACCGCAACCCGTGGGATCCCGGACCCCAGCTATCGCAACCGACCGAGTGACCTTTCATTTCTCGAGTCCGCAGGATCCGTCGTCGTGGAAAAGACTGATCACCATCGCATCTCTTGAGCTGAGACAAAAAGGGCATCGTTGCGCCTTTAATCTGATAACGCTTGATCAAAGGATATAAACAAAAAGAAATAAGAACACCCAAACCACATCAACAAAATGCCAGTACCAGCTCGAAGCCTCAAAACCAAAATGATCAGTAGCAGTAAAATGCCGCTTCCTCAACGAGCGCACCAATTGAATGAGCAACATCGTCATGCCCATCGCCACGTGGAAACCATGAAACCCGGTCAGCATGAAAAAAGTCGAGCCGTAAATACCGGAGTTAAGCGTCAATCCAAATAAGGCGTACGCTTCATAGTATTCAAGCGCTTGCAAGCCGAGAAACACCAGCGCCAGTCCAACAGTAATGCTCAACCAACGGTTAAACTTCCGACGGTCGTCCGCGAGCAGGCCGGTATGCGCTACGTGCACGGTGGCACTGGACGACAGCAAAATCAGCGTGTTCCACATCGGCAACCACGCGTACCAGGCATGCGCATCGGCCGGCGCCATCGACTTCCCTTGCGAGACAAACGCGCCGTTATTCGCTATCGCCTGCCCATCAACACCACCAACAACCTCCTGCGGCGTCGTGACAGGCGGCCAGGTAAACTCAAAGCCAGGCCAGAGCAACCCATTCATGCGGCCGCCATCGCCTTCGCCCGCCAGCCACGGGCCCACGAACTGCCGAACGTAAAGCAAGGCACCAAAAAAAGCGGCGAAGAACATGACTTCAGAAAAAATAAACCAAAACATGCCCAACACGTAGCTCTGGTTGAGCTGACCACTATTCATGCCCGCAAGGTTTTCTTTGATGACCGTACCGAACCAGCTGGCCAATGTAAGCGCAAAAAACGCCAGGCCCGCCGTGAGTACCCAGACAGAAGCGGAAGACTCCTGCTGATTACCAAAGGTCATGTCGTTCAGCACCAATCCGGCACCAAACACCGACAATATCAAGCCTATCGTGGCCCGCACGGCCAAGCTCGAAGACTCGGGAACGTAATACTTTTCATATCCCTGCGCGGTACGGGTGTCGCTCGACATAACTGTCTCCTAGAGGGCCGCCGCTAGCGGGCAACCAAGCCATCCTGAGCCGTGCCCGTGATATCGAACAAGGTGTAGGACAGCGTGATGGTATGGATGTCGTCAGGTAGGTCCTGATCAACAATAAATTGCAGGGGCATATCGGCGGCGGCGTGGCCTGCCAACGCCTGCTGGTCGAAACAGAAACACTCGGTTTTATGAAAATACGCAGCGGCCCTACTCGGCGAGATGCTGGGGATCGCTTGGGCAACCATGCTCGCACTGGTTGGGTTTACGGCGTGAAACACCGTGCCGTTCGCCGCGCCTGGATGCACCCGCATGGCCCGGGCGTCTGGGGCAAAGGACCATGGCATCCCGTCGTTGTTAATCGCCACAAACTGAACCGTGACCTGTCGAGAGGTGTCAACGGCAGTGGAAACCGCGGTGTAGGCTTGACCGGATGTTTTCCCGTTGATTCCCAGTGCGTCGCATAAGACATTGTAAAGGGGCACCATCACCACGAAGACAAAGGCAAACATCAAGACCGCCCCTGCCAACAACTTCAGCGCGGTATCGGTGGCGGGATCTTGATTAAGACGCAAGTTGGGCATGGTCATAGACGCCGCAGTAAATCTGAGGTCGTCACCTAGAAAGTGCCCGCGGGCTTCGGTACCGCCGGGGGCTCTTCAAAGGTGTGATAAGGGGCCGGTGTCGCCACCGTCCATTCCAGTCCTTCCGCGCCGTCCCAGACCTTTTCTTCGGATACTCGCTCGCCCGCAACAATCGTTGCGATGACGTTATAAAGGAAGAGGAGTTGTGAGGCACCGTAGATGAAGGCGCCGATCGAGGACATCATATTGAAGTCGGCAAATTGCAACGCGTAGTCGGGAATGCGGCGTGGCATGCCCGCAAGCCCAACAAAGTGCTGCGGGAAAAAAGTAATGTTAAAGCCGATAAAAGAAATCCAGAAATGGGTTTTCCCCATGGACTCGTTGTACATCCGGCCACACCACTTAGGCAACCAGTAGTAAATCGCCGCTGTCATGGAAAAAACAGCGCCAGCCACCATCACGTAGTGAAAATGCGCAACCACGAAATAAGTGTCGTGGTATTGGAAATCTGCCGGGGCGATGGACAACATCAAGCCCGTGAAGCCACCCAGGGTAAACAACACCAAGAACCCGATACAGAAAAGCATCGGCGTCTCAAAGCTCAGCGCCCCGCGCCACATCGTCGTGATCCAGTTAAAAACCTTAACGCCTGTAGGCACCGCAATCAGCATGGTCGCGTACATGAAAAACAGTTCGCCGGCGATGGGCATGCCCACCGTATACATGTGATGCGCCCACACAATGAAAGACAAGAACGCGATTGAGGCTGTGGCATAAACCATGGATGCGTAGCCAAAGAGCGGCTTGCGAGAAAATGCAGGGATGATTTGCGACACCACCCCAAAAGCCGGCAGGATAATGATGTAAACCTCAGGGTGACCGAAAAACCAGAAAATATGCTGAAAAAGCACCGGGTCACCGCCACCAGCGGCCGAGAAGAAACTGGTGCCAAAGTGAATATCCATCAGCATCATGGTCACAGCACCCGCCAGCACCGGCATAACCGCAACCAGAAGAAAGGCGGTGATCAGCCACGTCCAGACGAACAGCGGCATCTTCATATAGGTCATGCCAGGCGCACGCATGTTCATCACCGTGGCAATGATGTTGATTGACCCCATGATGGAGGAGACGCCGAGCACATGAATGGCGAAGATAAAGAACGTGACCGATGGCGCCGCATAGGTCGTCGACAGCGGCGCATAAAAAGTCCAACCAAATGCGGGCGCACCACCCTCCATAAACAGCGTGGAGGCGAGCATCAAAAATGCGGGCGGAAGAATCCAAAAGCTCCAGTTGTTCATGCGGGGTAGCGCCATATCGGGCGCGCCAATCATCATGGGTATCAGCCAGTTGGCCAGGCCGACGAAAGACGGCATGATCGCGCCGAAAACCATGATCAACCCGTGCAAAGTGGTCATCTGATTGAAAAAGCCGGGCTCTACCAGCTGCATACCCGGTTGAAACAGCTCTGCCCGAATGACCATGGCAAAGAAGCCGCCCAGCAGGAACATGGCAAAAGAGAACCACAGGTACATCGTGCCGATATCTTTATGATTGGTCGTGAACAACCAGCGCGAAATGCCTGCGGCGGGTCCGTGAT
>CAXPKH010000121.1:0-20305 GCA_964217615.1 Luminiphilus sp. | reverse complement strand
ACCCGAATGGGAAATGTCGCTGCCTATCGAAGTGCCTGGATAAAAGCACAACGTTATCTTGATGACTGGGATCGATACGAGCAGGCCAGAGCCGAGGAGGGTTCGAACAATGAAGAGGACTCGGCGTCAATGGCATCGGCGTTGCTCACCACCACTCCGCCCAAACGCGACCTTGAACTTGAAACGTTAGCGGGCGCACTGCGCGGCGATATTTTAGTTCACATGCACTGTTACCGGGCGGACGAGATGCTCACTATCCTCGATATGTCCAAGGAGTTCGGATATCGAGTGGGCACATTTCATCACGGCGTAGAGGCTTACAAAATTGCCGACCGGCTGGCTGAAGAAAATGTCTGCGGCGCGCTTTGGGCCGATTGGTGGGGCTTTAAGATTGAAGCCTACGACGGGATTCAGGAAAACATCGCGCTCGTCGACCGACCGGAAGGTGGCTGCGCTATCGTTCACTCTGACTCTGACGAGGGAATTCAACGCTTAAATCAGGAAGCAGCAAAAGCCATGCTCCGCGGCAATCGCGCGGGACTGAGCATCCCACCTGAGCGCGCGATTCGCTGGATTACCTCTAACGCCGCAAAATCATTGGGCATTGAAAACCAAACAGGCTCAATTAAGCCGGGCTTGATGGCAGATATCGTGCTCTGGAACCAAGACCCTTTTAGCGTTTACGCCGAGGCCTTACAGGTCTACATAGACGGAAGTCTGCGCTATGAAAAGGGCAACCCCAACCTGAATCCTCAATCCGACTTCGAGCTGGGTCAGCTTCTGGGGGTGTCGCCATGAGGCAACTTATTGTAGCCGTCGCCTTGCTGTTAGGCACAAACGCGACTTTGGGCGAATCTCTTCTCATCACCAACGCAAACCTGATAGAGCGAGGCGCTTCCTCCAGCAACACCCTCGACATTCTGATTTCCGATGGTGATATTGCACGCATCGACGAAGATATTAGCGCAGCCAACGCTGACACTGTGATTGACGCGGCGGGCCGTCCGGTTACCGGTGCTTTTTTCGCCGGCATCACCGCGCTGGGGCTCAATGAAATTGGCATGGTTTACGACACCGTTGATTCTCGCCTCAACGACCTTTACACCGGCTTGATCCACCCAGAATTCGATGTTCGCGATGCCTTCAACCCCTACTCCACCGCAATCCCCGTGACACGGGTCGAGGGATTTGGCTACACCCTGCTGACGGCATCCTCGGGAGACAGGCCTCTTTCTGGGCAGGGCTCGCTCGTTCGCCTCGATGAGGGCTACGCGAGTTTTGAGGGCAAGCGAGTCATGTATGCCGACGTCGGCGGCTCGGCAGGAAATAAGCTCGGAGGGTCCCGAGCCGCCAGCTGGATGCTACTGGAGGCTATTTTTGCTGAACTGAACATTCCCGACAAAGATCTAAAGCTGATGTCGCGAGAGGGAAAATCGGCACTGTCGGATGTCAAGAAAAACGGCATTTTTGTTTTTCGCGCGCATCGCGCGAGCGATATTGCACGTGTTCTAACATTTGCCGCAGAGCACGGGCTAGACGTTGTCATTAGTGGCGGCCAGGAGGCCTGGGTGCTTCGCGAACAACTCTCAATAGCGGGCGTCCCAGTCATTATCAATGCGCTGGATAATTTACCCCAGAGCTTCGATACGCTTGGGGCTCGCTTAGATAATGCCGCATTACTTCACGAGGCGGGGGTTAAGGTCCTGTTTACCAGCGGAGAAACCCATAATGCGAGGAAGCTGAGGCAGGTAGCAGGCAATGCAGTGGCGCATGGCCTACCCCATAAGACGGCTCTCGCCGCGATGACCACCCTGCCAGCGCGCATTTTTGGGGGGAGCGACAGATCACTGCAGCGCGGCGCGAGGGCTGACCTGGTTATTTGGTCGGGTGATCCGCTAGACGTCAATGCAGCCGCTGATGCAGTGATTATCGGGGGAAAAGTGGACACGATGCAGAGCCGACAAACCCAGCTCCTCCAGCGCTACCTCCCTGAGGATCCCGGGATGGGTCGCGCTTACATCAATCCGGAGTAGCCCTGCGCAATAGACGCGGAATTGCTATTTCGGAGTTTTTGGCCTCATTTGCCCATGCGCGACAGCAAGCTCGATGTAGAGTGGCCAGGCAGGAAATCAAGCGTCATGACGCGGCCACCTCTCGCCAGCACCGATTCGTGCCCAGCTATCTCCTCCACCTGATAATCCCCTCCCTTTACCAAGATATCGGGCGCTAGCGCCTCAACGAGACGTGCGGGGGTGTCCTCTGAGAATGGCACAACAAAATCGACACATCCGAGCGCGGCTAAAATTGCCATTCGGTCGGAAAGCGGATTAATCGGCCGCGAAGATCCCTTGAGCCTGCGCACCGATTCATCATCATTTACAGCAACCACTAACAGATCACCTTGAGCAGACGCCTGCTGAAGGTAAGCCACGTGCCCCGGGTGCAGAATGTCGAAACAGCCATTGGTCATCACAACCCGCTGCTTCATCGACTTGTGGCGCTCTATCTCGATCAGCAAGTCCGACTCGCTCAACACCCCTCTTTTGCCTAAAGCCTCCAACTCTGGCTCCGTCACAGAGCTTAATTCGGCAGGGGTCACGCTCGCCGTACCGAGTTTGGCCACTACAATGCCCGCGGCCTGATTGGCGAAATGAGCCGACTCCGCGAGGGACAAACCTGCACTCACGCATCCCGCCATCACTGCAATAACGGTATCGCCGGCGCCTGTAACGTCGTATACCTCGCGCGCACTCGCCGCCAAATGCTGCGGTGGCAACTCGGCCTGAATCAAGGTCATACCCGCTTCGCTCCGGGTCACCAGAATTGCCTGTAAACCCAAAGACGCGCGCAACGCCTCAGCTTTTTCGACCAACACGGCCTCAGTACCGCAAGGCCCAACAATGGCCTCAAGCTCTGCCAGGTTGGGGGTCAGTACCGTAGCGCCTCGATAGCGCTCAAAATCGAGGCCTTTTGGGTCTACCAGCGTCGGCTTTCCCATTTCTCGGCACATTTCAATCAAGCGCTCTACCATGGAGAGAGAACCCTTGGCGTAGTCACTGAAGACCACTAGGTCAGCATCTGCCAGATGTTGTCGCGCATAACCCACAAATAAATCATTGCCGTAACCGGCAAGCGGGCTCTCAAAGTCCATGCGCAATAATTGCTGATTCCGACTTAACACCCGCAGTTTGACGATTGTCTCCCCGGCACAGGGCATCACGTTCCATCGGACACCCGATGCTTCGACACAGGCTCGGAGCGCGCGCGCGTGATCATCCTCGCCACACAGGCCTACCAAGTTAACGTTCAGGCCCAGTTGGGCGAGATTTACCGCAACATTACCGGCACCCCCCGCACGATCCTCTTGGCTCATTACGTTCACTACGGGAACCGGTGCCTCAGGACTGATCCTGCGACTGCCGCCGCTCCAGAAACGATCCAGCATGACATCACCAATAACGGTGACATTGCCACTGCTTAAGTCAGGCAACCGTGTCATGAACAATCCCTCTTGGCTTCAGGCGGAAATGCTATCACGCAGCCGAGAAGAACAAGTGTGAACAAATCGCAGTGCTGGGCATTCCTGTTATGTTGAGTCAAAGCGCTCGCTGGCGCATTTAAACCTGACGCTCTGCGCCGGAACCGACGATCTCCAAGGCCGAATCGATTTCGGTCGGGCTTTGAAGATCACGATCCATCGCAATGAGTAAAGCCAGCGTAAGAAATAAAAAGTTGCCGCTAAAATAGGAATAAAATGAGACCACGCTGTTTAGCGGAAACAACGCGAGCATAACGACCAGAGAGCAAAGCGCGATCTCGACTCGCTTGTCGAAAAGGCGTCGCCCGAGAAAGACAAAGAACAGCAGATAACCCACTAAACCCGGCACGCCGGTATCAACGGCCACCTCCAGCACGAACAAGTGCGGATGCCAACGATCTGTAACGGGCAAGTTACTGATACTGTCCAGTGAGACAGCCAGAGAGCCCCATCCCCGGATGCCAACCCCATTTACCCAGTGATCAAGAAAGCCGGACCAAGCCGAGATCCAAAACTCGGGCAGGTATTCAAGCGCCCGATAAGTGTCTGTGGCTGCCTGCCCGGAGGCCGAGGCTCGAAAGGTATCTGTCAGCACCGAACCGGCCACAACTGCCAAACAAAAACAGATTAGGAGTGACATCAACCAAGGTCCCGTATCCACACTGCGCTCCACTCGGTAAAGCACCAAGGCATAGCCACAGAGCGCAAACAAAGCATGTAATATCGACGCCTCATTGCCACTCATCACGATGGTCGCAAACAACGGCAATGACAGAACGCTAGTGGCCACCCCACCCCGGGTCCTTCTCAAAGCCTCCAGGTAGAACGGGGATAAAATGGCCAATGTCGATCCATAGCCTGTTCTAAAACTACCTGTTACCAGTGTGTGGCCAGAATCCAGCTCCATTAGCGGGTTACCGAATACGCTCAAACCCGTCAGTAGCTGAACCAAGCCATCGACGACCCAGATCATCAGCACCGCGCCCAGAAGCGACATCAGGCGATGGATTTCCTGACGATCGAGCTTGATCTGCAGCATGACCCAAACCGCAAATCCATAGGCGAGAAACCTCACGACTCCGGAAACGGCACGCTCAAAATTAATCGCATCGAACAGGGAAAAAATCGCCGGTATCAGAAAGCAACCCAAGACAACCCAAAATCGACGTATACCATCCGTACCAAAGAATGCTTTGGGGTCGCGGGCACACATCGCAATACCCACCAAGGACATCAACCATATGAACTGCCGTGTGGCAGACGATAGAGACAGGGTAAAAAACAGGAAAACCCAAATCATCGCCGGTGATATATCAGAAACTTTCTGCATTTTGATCCCCGCCGACCGAAGCCTCGAATCGACACCTTATTGCCATTTGGGCACCAGTGTATTGATTCATGCTAGCGATCACCAGAAGGGCGCTTCAGGGCATAACCCTGGATTAAGTTGAGGAGATCTCGAGGAGCGCTGGCACGTCGCTCAACGCAAAGACCGTTTCTACTCCTGACATGACCAAGGACTCCTTTGAAGGATCACCCACCCTAAATAAGCGACCGACGCCGGCAGCGCGGCCCGCCAAAATATCTGACGACTTATCCCCGACCAATACAGAATCCGGCAAGGCAAGATTGAGTTCCCGCGCGGCGCGTAAGATCATTCCCGGCGCCGGTTTTCGACAATCACACACCGTACGCAGCGCCCCCACAGCTTCGGTGGGGTGATGGGGGCAATGGTAAAACCCGCTGATGACCGTATCGAATTCCTCCTGCATATGAGCCGACAGCGCACTGTTGAGGGCTCTCAAATCCACTTCGGTATAAAAGCCACGGCCGATACCCGATTGATTAGAGACAATAATCAACTGGTAGCCCGCTCTGCTCAATGACCGCATGGCGGTTGCGGCACCGGGCAGGAACTCGAAATTTTCCCAGGCACTCACATAGCCATGGTCGACGTTGATAACGCCATCGCGGTCAAGGAAAGCGGCTTTCTTGACTTCATTGACACGCTCTCTCAATGGCTAGCTCTACACCAAGCCCATGCCTGACTCGATCAGAGCGCAGAGCAAATGAATCACGACGATGTGACATTCCTGAATATGGGCAGTGTCATTGCACGGCGCAACCAGCGAGGCGTCACAGTGATCTTTGAGCGCACCGCCGTCACGTCCCGTTAGCCCCAGCACCTCGCATTCCAAAGCACGCGCCTCGTCAGCGGCGGCGATAATACTCGCACTGTTACCCGAGGTTGAAATCGCCAACAGCACATCGCCGCTTTTGGCCAACGCCGACACCTGGCGGCTGAACACTGCGTCGTAACCATAGTCGTTGGCAATAGCTGTCAATGCTGAGGTATCGGTCGTCAGCGCGATCGCGGGAAGCGCTGTCCTGTCTGAAATAAAGCGTCCAACCAGCTCCGCCGCCATATGTTGGGCATCGGCAGCGGAGCCCCCATTCCCGCATATCAGTAGCTTGTTTCCGCGACTCAGAGCAGAAATACAGCGATGCGCAAACGCCTCAATGTCAGCAGCGTTAGCCAATAATTCGCTGAGCGCCGACTGATGCTTTGCAATGTAGTTTTCAATGAATTGCTGCAATTGTCCTCCGATCGCCCGACCTACCCACTATTTGTGCTGAAACGGCAAGTCACATCATAGCAACGAAAGAGACCGGTCTGTGCAATCCCGGCCCATTTGCGCACTGGATCAGGACGAGTTGGGGTTATCGAATCGTCTGGCAAACGGTCCCGCACTCACACCATGCACCACCAGGCTGATCATCACCGTTAGAATAGTCACAGAAACGAGGGGCTCCGCCGCCGGAATATCTTCTACCCACACCAGTGTCGCGAACGCCAAACTGGCGAGGCCTCGCGGCCCAAACCAAGCCAAAAACAACTTGCTTTGCAGTTTTTCACCGGTCCCCCACAACGAGAGCATAATCGGCAAGATGCGAATCGCGGTTAAACTCAGGATCGCATAGAGGACTTTGTCCCAAGTAATCAAGGGTAGCGCCGCCGGTACTAACATTAGCCCAAACAATAGCCACGCCAGCATCGCCATCACCTCGCCCACCCCCTCTGCCGGGACCACCAGACTGTGCACATCCTCTCGCATCGTGCCGCTAAAACACAGGCCGCCAACAAACGCGGCAATGTAGCCGCTACCGTGCATCGACTGTGCAACGGCAAATACGATGAGCGCCAAAGCTGGCACACTCATACGTTGCCATACATGCCCAAGCCAACCTGAAGCGCGCGCCGCCAATAGCGCTCTCGCGGCGATAAACGCAACAGAGGCCCCCACTACCACGCCAATGCCAAGCTCTTCTAGAAGGAGCTCCATTGCAACCCCTTCACCTATTACCGCTGAGCCTTGCTCCAGCGCGATAAACACCAATATAAAGGGCACGCAAAGACCATCGTTTAAACCACTTTCTGCGCTCAATCCCTCGCGAAGATGATGAGGCACAGATTGATTACTCACCAATGCCTTACCCAAGGCAGCGTCGGTTGCTGCCAGCATCGTTCCCAAAATCGCAGCCTCGTAAAGAGAGAGCGAAGGAAACAGAAACCAGGCGGTTACCGAACCCAAGGTAATGCTGAGGGGCAGTCCGAATAGCAGCATCCGCCCTGGAATTCGCCAGTTACTGCGGAGCACCCCGAGATCGGCGCTCGCCGCGTCGACAAACAGGAACAGGGCTAGCGTTACATCGATCAGGAGCTTGCCATTCAGGGAGCCTGCAGACGGACTGAACCAGTTGAGGCCTAAGGGACTCAGCAAAGCGCCCGTCGCGACAAATACGATCGGTCCCGACAACGACAGCCGTTCAACTTTTTCGGAGACCAGGCTGTAGAGGAAAACCAGAGAGGCAAAGCATGCCAAGGTTACGTACATATCGAGGGCCGTTTTATCCGGGGATGACGCTGCTATCCTCTGACCAAGTGACAGGGGGGTCAACCGCTTGAAACGACACCGCCATCCTGTATCTCAAGGCGGTAGGCACCCGCTTCCAGCCCCGTCATGAGGGCTTTGGGCTCTAGAAGAGATTGTCTCGCCGCTAACGCAGGAAGCTTTGTGCTTCTTGCTCTCCCAACTCAACGAGTAAATGCGTCACGGCATAATCTGGGATTTCGTCAACAGGAATTTCTCTTTGATGCCGAACCAGCATCTCCTCCGACACCATGCCTTTTGCGCGCACGATCACTCTCTGAAGAATTTTCTCTATTTCGGGCTCTGGTTGATCTTTCGGTCGATCGACAACTTTGGACGCATTGCTGGATGTGCCGATGTGCTTGCTCGCAGCCCGCAGCATTGCCTCGACTTTGTCGCACTGCTCCTTGAACTGACTGCGGCTACACAGGTTCGCTGGAATCACATTTTCGAGGTATCTCAGATCAGACATGGGCCACTCCTGCAACAACTAGAGCGTTTACGATCCGGCAGCCGGAGTGGTTTTAACTAAAGCACCAATTCTCCCCCCAAAACCCCGCCAGCGACGCCCTAAAACCTCATCGCATTTTTATATATCTACCTTATACACATGTTTTTTATCGTTTTTATGGGATTTATCAATACCGCTATCCAAACTCTCGACAGTCTGCGACACTGATCCTAATGCGGCTACCGTTTTTCCCGCTATGGCATCAAACGACACAATCCACCCGCTTAAGCGTAGCCCACACAAACTCAAACTGGGCGTATTTGGGCTCAATGTCAGCAGTGGATGTTCCATGACCGATCGCCCCGACACCCTCAAAGTGGAATGGCAGGAATCTGTGCGGATTGCCCAACTCGCTGAACGTGCAGGGATCGAAGCGATTATCCCTGTGGCACGGTGGAAAGGTATGGGGGGCAGGGTCAATTTTAATCACCGAAATTTCGAGACCTTCACCTGGGCCGCCGGTCTCGCTGCAAAAACCGAAGAAATCGGCGTATTTGCCACATTCCATGTCCCGACTGTTCACCCCGTTAGAGCCGCTAAAGAGGTTGCCACTATTGACCACATTTCCGGGGGACGATTTGGCCTCAACATCGTCGCGGGCTGGAATGAACGCGAGATCGCGATGTTCGGCATACCGCAAAAGGAACACGACACTCGCTACGACGTGGCTGACGACTGGATTAGCCTTTGTAAAGAGCTGTGGACTATTGAGGGCGAGTTCGATTACGACGGGCCCCATTTTCAGTCGCCCGGTTGCTATTCAGAACCCAAGCCACTGCAACGCCCTTGGCCGGCGCTGATGAGCGCAGGCAACAGCCCGAGAGGCCAGGCTTTTGCCGCGGCCCACGCTGATTTCAACTTCGTTGTCGCTAAAGATATCCAAACCGCGGGCGACGTTGCCAGCAATGGCAGAAAATTGGCGGCGGCCAACGGGCGCGATATGAAAATATTTGGTCAGGCCTATATCGTTTGCAGGGATACCGAAAAGGAGGCGCAAGATTTTGTCCGCGAGTATGTGTATGACCGCGGTGACTGGGACGGTGTGCGAAACCTGCTGGATGTCCTCGTTCCCAATTAGCAAAGCGCGCTGGGTGACGGCTGGGAAGCTATGGCTGCAAATCTTATTGCCGGTTATGGCGCCATTCCGCTGGTGGGCACTGCGGAACAGATCATCGATGGCATGCTGGCTTTTTCCGATGCCGGTCTAGATGGCATTACCCTCAGCTGGGTCAATTACGAGGAAGGCCTCACCCAATTTGAGCACACCCTGCTCCCAATGATGAAACAAGCGGGACTTCGTGAATGAGACCGATAGAGGGCATGTCCATTTTAGTCACCGGAGGCGGATCAGGTATTGGCGCAGACTGTGCGAGACATTTCTGTGACCAAGGCGCTCGAGTCACAATCAGTGGCCGGCGATTGGAGAAATTGGAGGCGATTCAACAACAAATAGGCGAGCATTGCCGAGTTGTGCAGGGCGATGTGACTCGCGCCGAGGACCGGGCCCATATGCTACAAGTTTGCCTTGAGCATGGCGGCGGCAGACTCGACGCCCTTGTGAACAATGCCGCGAATATGTATCGACAGCCGGTGGATCAATACAGCGAGGAGTTTTTACGAGAGGCCTTTGAGACCAACGTAATTTCCGCGATGATGCTGTCTAGCGCCGCCGTCAAGCACCTCGAAAAAACCGCGGGCGCCATTGTTTTTATTGGCTCTACGCACACCAAACGCGCTTTCCCCGGGGCCTCACCCTATGCAACCACAAAAGCTGCTCTGGAGGGCCTGAGCAAGGTAATGGCTGCCGAGCTGGGTCCAAAGCAGGTCCGCGTCGGCTGCGTGCTCCCTGGTGCGGTATCCACCGAGCTCAACCTTCGAGCTGGACTGTTTACCGCAGATGAGGCAACTGAGCGCTATAACGCAGTTGCTGGACTGCATGCGCTTGGGAGAATCGGCACTGGGACCGAGGTTGCAGAGGGCGTGGAATATTTAATCAGAGCAGAATGGGTTACCGGTGTCGCTCTCGAAGTAGACGGTGGAATTGCGCTGGGTGTCTCGAATTTTTAAGCGTGTATCACTGACTAACCGATTAATCTTAGCTGTTTGCGCGGCGATATCGGTCTCTATCAGTGGGTGCGACATCGGCAAGCGCATTCTCACCACTGAGCCATGGCAACCCCCTCCCTTACCGGCACGGTCGAGGGAACTACTGCCCCGGGCGGCTTGCAACCAGCATCTCGAAGAAAGACAGGCACTATTTGGCGACCTGCATTTGCATACCGGGCTATCCATGGATGCCAACGCCCTCGGCACGAGAACCATGCCCAATGACGCATACGCCTTTGCCAAAGGCGAGCCCATCACCGTCTACGGGGGCACCCCGGATGCTGATCCGATCACTCTGGTCATTGACCGACCACTGGACTTTGCCGCTGTCACGGATCACGCAGAGTGGATGGCTGAGGTCGCACTCTGCACCACGCCGGGATCCGCTTCCTACGGGAGTGTGGGGTGCGCCATCTATCGCGGAGAGGATGAGTCGCTACTGGCAAAACTCCTTGGCGCAGAAGGCTTTAGGGCCCGATTAGGGGGTTTCATAGGGTTGGGCGGGCGTCGCAGCGACGTATGTGGAGAAGCGGACAGCCTCTGTCGTCAGCAATTGAAAACCGTATGGCAGTCCGTCCAAGCAGCCGCTGAAACCTGGTATGACCGATCAGCCGATTGCACATTCACGACCTTTCACGCCTGGGAATACAGTCGCTCCCCTCAATCCACCAAAATTCACCGTAACGTTATTCTGCGCAATGAAATTGTCCCTGAACTCCCGATCTCTTCACTTGAAACGCCCTCGGAGATGGATTTTCGTCGCCAATTACTCCAAGCCTGCAATGACTCCGGCTCGGGTTGTGAGGCCATCGCCATCCCCCACAATCCCAACCTGTCTAATGGGCAGTTATTCCGCGCCGAATACGCAGACCTCGCTGTACCAGAGCAAAAACATGAAGCCGCCGTCCGCGCTCGACTTGAGCCCATCGTAGAGATGATGCAAATCAAGGGGGAGAGCGAATGCCGAAACGGCATGTTTAATATCATTGGTGCTGCCGATGAGCTCTGCGACTTTGAGAAAATCCGCGATTTCGGTCAACCCGAACTTGAAGATTGCGGGGAGGGGCTCGGTAAAGGCGCGCAAGCTGGAAAAGGTTGCACCAGCCGCAATGACTATGTGCGCTACGCTCTCCTAGATGGCATCCGCGAGCGGCAGCGACTGGGTGTCAATCCTTACCAATTTGGTTTCATTGGCAGCACAGACTCCCACACTTCCGCTCCGGGCGCAGTCAGTGAGTATCAACGCCCCTACAAATACGGCGCCACCGATGAGCAAGTGCTCACAATTGCAGACAAACCGCGGGCCTTGGCGTTCCAGAACCCCGGAGGCCTCGCCGGAGTCTGGGCCGAAGCCAACCATCGAGACGCGATATTCGACGCGCTTAAACGACGAGAGACCTTCGCAACTAGTGGACCCAGAATCGCACCGCGTTTTTTTGCGGGATGGGACTTACCCGATACGATTTGTAACGCGAGCAATCTTGCCAGCGTCGGTTATGAGCACGGAGTTTCGATGGGAGGCGTGCTGACCCCGGCACCGCATGAAGCGGCAAAGCCACGATTTGTCGTCTCAGCCAATGCAGACCCTGGCACCCGGGATGCCCCTGGACACCCATTGCAACGACTGCAAATTATCAAAGGTTGGGTCGATGCAGAGGGTAGCTTTAACCAATCCATTGTCGACGTTGCGGGAGACGCCAACAACGGCGCCGGTGTTCATGAAGACACGTGTTCCGCTTTTGGAGATGGGTTTCCGAGCTTGTGCGGCGTCTGGGAGGACTCCGACTTCACACCGGAGCAGGACGCCGTCTACTACGCCCGAGTCGTAGAAAATCCCAGCTGCCGCTGGTCAACACGAATGTGCCTTGGCTTTGAACAGGAAAAGCGGCCGGACGCCTGCCAGAATCCGCGCGTACCAAAAACGATACAGGAACGCGCCTGGACGGCCCCCATCTGGTTCGAGTCTGGTCGTTAATCAGATTGCTTAACGCAAATCGCGTGCTTGTAAGGCGTCTCTCTTGAAGAGAGGCGAATGAACCCATCTGTTGATTTTTGGGGCAATGTCGTTTGAACGATCCACAACATCGTGTTTACATCAATATAATCTTCTCAAGGAATAACAATAATGACCCTCTCTAATGAACTCTTTTTCGGATTGTTTGGCTTGCTGATCATTGTGACGGTAATTTGGTTTTTCAAAAGCGCAGTCGCCTATAAAAAATGGGTCAAAAGCCATTACTCCGAAGCCAAAGGCCCCCTCTCCGAGCGGCCGCGTTAGAGTGCGCCCACGACATCATCTTTTGCCATTTAAACGTGTAGGTTAGCGCTGACGGAAGGGCTGGCCTAGCAAACCACCGAATTTCGGCTCGCAGCGTTAAAATGCTCGACTACTCGTTGCAGCGCGCGACTGATAAGAGAAAATGAAGTAAGTGCAACTGATCCTCTATCGAGTACTCTGGCTGTTAGCGACGCCGCTGACCCTCGTCTGGTCGGTACAGCAAATGATCCGCCGCGGGGGTGGCTCGACCTATCTGCTCGAGCGATATGGATTTTTAAAGCGAAGCGAGCACCGAAATACGACGGTGTGGTTTCACGCAGCCTCCGTTGGCGAAATGCGCCTCGCGACGCCCCTGATTAACGCGGTGCTTGAGCATGGCGTGCTGGTGACATGCAACACTCCCGAGGCCTATCGTTTAGCCCTCGCAACCTGGGACAACGCACTCACAGTGGCCTACTGCCCGCTCGATTTCCGTCAATGTGTCAGACGGTTCCTAAAGAGCTACTGCCCGTCTCTTGTTTTTGTCATCGAAACCGAAGTCTGGCCGGAACTCTACGAGCAATGCCATCAACAGGACATTCCCATCTATATTGTCAACGGGCGGATTAGTGACAAAACCTTTGCCTCGGTAGCAGCAAGACAATGGCTGTACCCGATGGCGCTGGGGCAGGTCGCTGGCGTTTGGGCGAGAGAGGCAGGTGACGCCGAGAGATTCGCCCACATGGGATGTCCGGGGGCCAGAGTTCATACGGTGGGCAGTATCAAAATGACCCGTCGCCACAATGAGGACAGACCCGCTAATCCGCTACCCAATCGCGGTTTTACGCTGGCCATCTCGACACACGCCGGAGAGGAGGCGCTGCTAGCAGACATCTGGCAACGGGTTGCCGGGGACAACTTGCTGGTTCTCATTCCCAGACACCCGCCTCGTGCCGCCAGCATCGTCGACACACTGGAGGCTCAAGGCTTTACTGTCGCGAGATCGTCGCAACGTAGCGATCCAACCAGCGCGATCGATGTCCTCGTGGTGGATATGGTCGGTGAAGTCGACGCCTACTGTGCGCATGCGAACTTTGTCTTTGTTGGTGGCTCAATGATTGACGCGGGTGGCCATAATGTCTTTGAACCTGCTAGTTGGGGAAAGGCAATCATCGTCGGCCCCTACACACGAAATTTTTGTGCCGAAGTTGAGTATCTCTCTGACAAAGGGGCAATTACGATCACCCCAACTAAAGAAGCGCTAGCAGAGGCATGGGAAAAATTGACTAAAGACCTCAGGCTCAGAGAGGCGCTTGAGCGGCGTACTCGAGAGGCGCATGCCGCACTCCCGGATAAAATCGGCGACTACATCGCTCTGGTTGAAAAAGCCGTGGCAACTCGGATCTGACACAGGGCGCCCGATAGATACAACCCGCGCCGCACGCCCTAGGTTACGGACGGATTATCGTAACCCTCGACCAGCGCTGCCCATGCTTGAGCCCGATCGAATGTTGCCCCCATGGATAGCTTATCCAGGGAGCGCCTGAGACGCTTAAGATTGGCTCGTCGCCAATTTCCTAGGAAACTATCTGATCGTATTCGGCCACGGTCAAAATCAATGAGATAAACGCCGTGTTCGCCGAGCAAGACATTGCTCGCGTTGAGATCACTGTGAAAGACATCGCAATCGTGGAACCTCCTAATCGTTCGCCCGATCTCTTGCCATCGACAAACACCCAAGGTCTGAGCCGCACTCAGGCGTGAAGCCAGAGACTCAACCTCACTCAGTCGTTGAGTGATGAGACTCCCGGAGTAACCCAACCAAGTCGACCTCCTCGAGTAGGCTGCGACTGGCCTGGGAACCGGCAAGCCCATCTGATGTAGATGACTTAATAAATGATATTCATGAACCATTCTGGAGCGTGAGTGCCCGCAAAAAAAATAGTGGCGCTTAATAAACCGCGCTATGAGTCCTCCGCGTTGAAAAGTTTTTAATATCCAATGATCATCACCCGACTCAAGAAACCAAACAGTCCCTCGGCCCTCGGTGTGGGATGTCGCTTTCTCGCCCCACCACTCGGGATCAAAAAGCCGGACGCCCGGGTTACGCGTCAATGCCTCATCGTAAACGATGAAATCACCAGACTCTTCAAGAATTGTGTGCTTCAAGGGCGTCATGTAGGCTAATCAGAAAGTCTGCGGGTCGTGCTTACCCCACGCCCAATAATTGGTCGCATTTTGTATGCCTCACCCCTCCGGGCAACCGCTCTCGATCTGTATTGTACGCCTCTCCGCTATTGGTGATGTCTGTCATGTGACGGCGGTTGTGCAAGCTATTCAGGAACACTATCCCGACGCGGCAATCACATGGATTATCGGCAGAATCGAGCACACGTTGGTCAGCGATCTGCCCGGCATTGAGTTTATCGTCTTCGACAAGACAAAAGGCCTACAAGCCTATAAAAATGTCCGGCAACAACTGGGGACGCGACCGGCCTTTGATGTGCTTTTGCAGATGCAGACGTCACTCCGCGCTAATTTGCTGGGGAAAATACTTAAGGCCAGACGCAAAATTGGCTTTCCTCGTGGATACGGCAGAGAACTTCATAACCTTGTAGTTACCGAGCATGTCGCTCCCTCTAGCGCATTTCATGTGCTCGATGTCTTCAAGGAGTTTGCCCACACTATCGGTGTCCCCACATTTAACGTTGCCTGGCGAATCCCAATTCCTGAAAAAGATCACAGGATAGCGAGCGAACTGGTTGGCGGGGAATCTGAGTACGTTTTGTTAGCACCCAGTGCAAGCCACACTGAACGCGTCTGGCTTCCTGAGCGCTACGCCGCACTGGTCAATTATTGCCAATCCAAAGGGATGAAGGTGGTGGTAACAGGTAGCCCGGCGCAGCGTGAAATCGATCTTGCAAACCAAATCGGCGAAATGACACAGGTTTCTATCACCAACTTAGCGGGAAAAACGTCGCTCAAAGTGCTGCTGGCACTATGTAAACACGCTCGAGTGGTGATTGGACCCGACTCAGGCACGTTACACATGGCGACCACCCAGCAAACCCCGGCGATCGGTCTTTATGCCCATAGCAATCCATTGCGAACTGGTCCCTATCGGGGTTTGAGCTCCGTCGCCAATGCCTACGCCGACACACTGTCTGCGCGCGGGCTGCATAATAAGCAGCAGCAATGGGGTTATCGGCTTAAGGGCGCGGCATTGATGGAAGAAATAACATTGGAAAAGGTTATATCGCTCGTGGAGGAGGCTCTCACACACCCCTATGAGCAGCGCCCCTTCCCCCTAAGCTGATACAGCCCCTTTAGGAATAAAGTCACCGATGACATCCCACACCTCGGTAGGTGTGAGACCGCTTTTACTTCCCACAAGGCAAAACAAGGCGGGATTGTCGGGGCCAAAGGTGAAGGCCGGCTGCCATAATTCAAAAGGGTGGCCTTCATGGCCGAGTAGCAGTTGTGGTGTGTCCTCGGTTCCACCTTCGACGTGATATTCGTCCAACGCGTCAATGGCTGCCGCGTGAAGGTAATACAGCGAATATTCGGTCCATTTTGATCTCAAAAAACGGGCAGGCGTCCAATTGCTCGGATGTCTGGGCTGATGCAGCCTGCACAGCATCTCCGCCCAAGAATAACGGGGAGTGGAAAGCTCACTCGTCAGTGAGTTGAGGATGGTTTTCGAGAGAATCGCTGGAGTTATCGACATGCCCCGCTCCGGGTCTCCCACACTTTGACTAACTGAGAGTAATCGCGCCGAGGACGCCCACCACCGAGGATGAAGCGCTCTGCTCTCGTACTGCATCAGCGCCCGGCCCCCCGGCAGAAGATCATCCAGAGTCGTGGCGCGGGTGCTGAACACGTCCGCATCAAATGTCATGCAAAATTCAGCGGTAAGCACACGGCTCGAGGCCAGTTTGACGAGCTGCTGCTTCCGCCATCCACGAATACCTGAAAAGCGCGTCAGTTCTGGCACCAGCTTTTCTTCAGCCATCACCTCGATGGGCAAGCCAGGCCAGTTGGACAAATGCTCGCGAACGATCGCAACCTCGTCAGCCGGGCTGACAACCAAAAAGGTATTGAGCGTGCCTGGCTTAAAAAACGCGTTTAATGACGCCATCAGGATATCGGTACGGCGCAGGTCTTCCACCCCGTAACTGCCATCGATCTTCAGCGGCAGGATGGCGTCTAGTTTTGGTGCCACCATTTCTGGCCCACTGCCTCTTAATTGGGAGGGATATTAGCGTTTTTTTTGGAAAGAGAGATTCTAATTTTCGGGGCGCTCAATCCGAACGGTGTCAGCACGTGCTGAAGAGACAAATCACATTATTGAAATACCATATACTTCGCTTATGAGAAGACCCATCTCCTGCTTTGTCATTACTTGCAACGAAGTTGACCGCGTAGAGCAGTGTCTTCAGTCAGTGGCCGGCTGGGTGGACGAGTTACTGGTGGTCGACTCGGGAAGCACAGACGGTACGCTGGAGATCGCGAGACAGTACGCTGACCGGGTTTACGAGACCGATTGGCCCGGATTTGGCCCCCAGCGTAACCGCGCCCTCGATTGGTGTCAGTATGACTGGGTGCTGTCCCTAGACGCGGACGAAGTTGTCACCGAGGCTCTCAAACGTGAAATTGACAACGTGCTGAGCGAGCCAGACCTTAGTGCCAACTTTCTTAAATTTCCCTGGCACACCTATTTATTTGGAGCGCCGCTCAGGCATGGCCGCTACGCGACCCCGCAGGGCAAGTTGTTCGAAAAGACCGGCGCGCAATTCAAGGACCGGAGCGTTCATGAAACGCTCCTCCTCCCCGACTACCGCGTGAGGACCCTTAAATCGCCTCTGATTCATCACAGTTGGCGTGATTATCAGCATGTCATCGAGAAACATCTTAAGTACGGTGTGCTAGGGGCGGGTGAAAAAGAAAAAGCGGGGAAAAAGAGCTCGGTGATCTACGCTTTTTTAAGAAGCATTGTCGACTTTCTGCATCAATATGTGATCCGCGGCGGTTTTCTAGACGGCCAACGAGGTCTTTTGATGGCTGTCATACTGAGCCAGTACGCCTTTCATAAGTATGCGGCGCTGTGGTCATTGAGTCAGACTCCTCGCTCGGATAAAGCAGCCATCGACTGAATGACCAGTAGCCTGACGCAATGAAGCCCGATCTATTTCAACCGCTGAATCGCTATTTCGACAAGGTTTACGTGTTAACCCTGCCGCATGCCACGGCACGTCAAGACAACGTCGTCAGAGTACTCGACGGTCTCGATTGGTCTTATTTCTGGGGAACAGACAAGAAGGACTTCTCCGCCACTCAAGTTTTGGCCGAGGGTATCTATGACGACGTAGCACATAAAAGCACAAAAAGAACCTCGCGCTCGATGAATCTCGGAGAAATCGCTTGCGCCCTGTCTCATCGCAACATCTACCAGAATATGCTGGATGAGGGACACCGGCGGATACTCATACTGGAAGATGACGTGCTACCACAACCTGAGCGAATTCAGCACTTCGATTCCGTTATTGCTCAATTGCCGGAGGACTGGGAGCTATTGATGCTGGGCTACTATGGCCATAAGTTATCGACACCGCGCTACCGACTCCAACAGCAGATTTATCTGGCGTTCCATTACCTGCACGTAGCTAACTGGCACAAAGTCAGTCGACGTTGGATCGACAACATTTGTATGCAGGCGTACTCCCCCAGCCTCTATCGTATCGGCAAGGTACTGGGTACACATGCCTACGCAATATCGGCATCCGCGGCAGAGAAATTTGTGGCTTATCAAAGTCCCGTGCAGCTGCAAGCCGACAGGATATTTAATTATTATGCCGCCCAACATTCATTAAACGCGTTTGCATTCAAAGACACCGTTTTCACTTTGTCTGAGTTAGCCTCGGATTCATACATCCAATAGCGCTCAGAACCGCGTCAAGACTGCGCGGACTTGCTGGCCACTCCCCCATATTTTATGCGGCCAAACACTGCGGCAGTCAGCGCCCAAAGATAGACAACAGCGTTTTTTACTTCTTGATCAAAAAAATTACTGTCAACCAATCCGAGGGCTTGAAAATAAATCTGGGCGAATAGACTACCCAAGCCAATGCTTCTCGCTAAATCTCCAACACTGTGTTGGGTCGAAAGCCAATAAGCTATCCAAATGAAGTAGCCCGAAAAGATGAGATAGAAAGTGGCGGCAAAGATACCTTGGCCCGCCAGATGCTCGAGAATATTGTTGTGCGCTCGATCAATAATCGCGTATTTAACCGCACCCGCTTCATAATATTTTTCAAGCTGCTTTATGTTTTGACCCGGCCCAACGCCTAAAAGGGGCTGATCAGAAAACATGCGCCAGTTGGCGCTCCATAGCTCTTGGCGAATCTCAATACTTTGAATATTGAGGTCTACATCGCTCGATAATCGATCGCCGAATATAGAGCCTGAAGAGACGGTCAAAGCAGAAAGGCACATCAAAGCCAAAAGCGCAAAAGCCCCCCACTTTTTTTTGAGTCGACTAAAAGCAAGAACGGCTATCGCGGCACCAGCGAACCACGCTGACCGCGTCAGCGTTAGCAGCACCCCCAACGCGCCCAGCGCTACAGCCATGGGCAATTGAAAAGGTAGATGATGAGCTACTCTCGACTTACCAGCAGATGCAGCTAACCCGGAGCCCAGCAAGAAAAACGTTGCCATTCCCATGTTTCCAGCAAAGGACTGGGGAGTATTAAAAAAGCCGGTCACGCGAAAGTACTGTCCCCATGGCTCTAAAACTGAATCTGGCCTTGGCCATTCCCATCCCAGAATAAATTGACCTAGCGCGAAGAGCCCCATGAGCGACACCGTGGCTGACAGCACCGGTATATAGCGGCGCCAAGAATCATTCCAGGCCCGATCAAAGAGGTAGAGAAAAGCAAAAAAATAGAGCACCCACTTGAGTTCTCTAAGCGCCTCGAACTGCTCATCCGCTTGAGTTAACAGCACGCCGATGCTGAGCAGGGTAACGCCGGTGTAGCCCGCGATGGGCACCACTGCGCCAGCCCGCATCCTGTAGAAGGCTATCTCAGGGCTTTTCATCACCTCTCGGAAAAAAAGGAGGGCACTTGCCGCGAACAACGCAAACCCGCACATCTCCATTACCCCGAGAGAGGTAAGATGTGCGATCGGCAACAGCACTGCAGCTGACAATGCCAGCCGAATGAGAAATTTATCTATCACGTTAGCGACCGTTCATCCGGGTCATGGCTGGGCTAACTCAAGCATTCGAAAACCTTTATCTGCAGCGGGCCCTGGGCGGTCCAGTGTTAGGAAACGTTGCAAAAGCGTTCACTGCTGGCCTTCAGATTGATTGGTTCAGCAGTAGTGCCGCCGCCAGCATGGTAGTCTTGAATGCTACCCAAGAAAAGCGAACCTGCCCTATGAAAACTTCAGGTAGACGGCATCTTCTCACCAATAGACGGCATCAATGGGCAACACGAGACAGCCTTGGATCATAGATCGCGCATTGCCCACAGCACCGCGACGGGCACCAAAACAAAGAACAGATCAATACTCGAATCAAGAAGCGGCTGCTGTGTGGTGTCTTATAAGCATCAAGACACCCAATAAGAGCGGTTTTTGAGATAGACCGTGCACGTTTGGAACCGATTAATGGCGGAGAGGGAGGGATTGATTCGAGCGGCGCTGCCTTCGCCGCTCTCACCCCTGCCTGGGCGCTCCGCCTGCCGGCTTCGCGTCCAAACTCCGCCACCGGCAGAGTTTGTCTAACCAAAGGGTTCTCATCACAGTGCCCGCTCTACCCCCTAGACAAAAATGCCTCCACAAGGGAGGCATTTTTGTCTAGATGGCGGAGAGGGAGGGATTCGAACCCTCGATACGTTGCCGTATACACACTTTCCAGGCGTGCGCCTTCGACCACTCGGCCACCTCTCCGTGGGCGCGGA
>CAXPKH010000120.1:0-7540 GCA_964217615.1 Luminiphilus sp. | reverse complement strand
CCGACAGCGCTGCCACCATGCCAGCCATCGTTGGGATCGTAGATCGCTCCACGCCGCCCGCCATGGACTTGGCGTCCCCACCGCCCGTCACGGCCATGACATTGAACACCTCGATCATCCCCGTCACGGTGCCCAACAAACCGAGCAGAGGGCAGAGGGCCACACAAGTGGCTATCACGTTCATGTTGTCATTGATTAATTCGCGACTCTCGGATAGCAACCGCTGCCTGATTTTTTTAGCATTCCATGACTTGCGCTCAGCCCGGCTCTCCCAGCTCGATATAACAGCGGCTCGATCGCTTCTCCACACCGAGGAGAAATACCAAACGCGCTCGAAGATCAGGGTCCACATAAAAAAAACGAGGGCAGCGATCAACCACAGCACGTTCCCACCCTTCTCCATAAAGGCAAGAATGACCTCCAAGATACCCATCGACAGCTAGCCTCCCCGAGGAATCAGTTGTGGGCGCGTTCGGAGTGTTCCGCCACGATGCCCGTGGCCTGCTCATTCAGCACATGGATAATTCGCTGAGAACGACCATTCACGACCGTATGCAGCAACACCGTAGGGATCGCGACCAGTAGCCCTAGTACCGTTGTCACCAACGCAGAAGAAATACCCCCTGCCATGGCCTTGGGATCCCCGGCTCCGAAAATGGTGATCGCCTGGAAGGTAATTATCATACCGGTCACCGTACCCAACAGGCCCATCAGCGGCGCAACGGCAGCAATGATCTTGAGTAGCGTGAGTCCCTGCTCAAGCCTGGGCGTCTCGCTAAGAACTGCTTCAGCCATTTTCAGTTCCAGCGTTTCAGGATCCATATTGGGATTGCTTTCATGGACCTTCAAAACACGACCCAGCGGATTGTCGTCTCGGGCAGCACTCGACTTGAGCTGGGCGGATACCTTTCCGCCCACGAGTGTTAGAGCCATTAATCGATAAATCGCGAGTACGAAGGCAAAAGCACCCACTGCCGTAATGGCATACCCGACATATCCACCCTGATGCCAGCGCTCAGAAATAGTGGGGCTGTCAATGATAGCAGCAAGAAATGACCCCCCGGTTGGACCCGTCGGATCGATGCCAAACTGAGTGAGACCGCCTTGAGCCGATGCCAGTGCCTGACCCTGTGCGTTGAACCCACCGCCCGGCTGACGCGGCAGTTCGGCCAACTGATCGACGTTGAATGAGAGGTAATTACCGTCGGTGTCAATAATGTTAAAGGCACCAATACGCACCACTTCCCGCTCATTGAGCTCACCCGAGGGCGTCGCGACCTGCGCGGTGTAACGACTGATCTCACCCTGCTCACGAATTTCTCGCAATAGCTCAAACCAGACGCGCTCGATTTCACCAATCTTGGGCAGCTGATCAGAACCGGACATTTTGGCAATCAGCGCCTTGAGGAAGCCCTCTCGATCGGGGTATTCCGAACTGACCAGCGAAACCTCGATATTGGACGCTAGGTCACCCGAGGCAGCGGTCAAATGGCCAAACAACTCAGACAGCGTCCCCAGACGCTCACGCAATTGCTCCTGCTTGGCGGCGATCAGCAGTTCGTTCTCCTCAAACTGCTTCTCCAGCCGCGCAGAACGACGCTCTTCGCGGGTGCGCTCATCTTCAGCGCGCTTCAATGCAGCTGCCTGATTAGCCTTATCGCGGGAGAACCGCTCCTCTCGCGCCTGATTTTCTGCGGAAGCGCGGGCTTGGCCCTGCTTGACCAACTGCAGCAATTGGTCAAGATTTTCTGCGGCAATTTCCTGTGGCGTCGGGGGAGGCGGGGCCTCTGCTTCTGCTTCGGTCTCCTGGCCAACAGACCATGGAGTAAAAAATACACTCGCCAGAACGAGGGCAGATACTTTGAGCAATTGAGAACGCATTTCAGTTTGCCTCCGGCGCAGATATGGGCATATTCAAGAGTTCGATGGTCGCCTGCTTCTTGGCGATGCGAACCCCTTTTCGGACCGCAGCAGCGTAATCGCCTGCAGAAAGTTCTTCCCAATTCTGGGATTCTTTGTTCCACGCACCCGTCTCGGCACCATCTGTGCTCTGATACACCAGCGCTACGCGACCAATCCGAAGGATGTCGACCTCGCGGTCAGCGCCGTTCAACATAATGGTATCGCTGTAGGATTCGATGCCACGCCCGTACTGCAGCTCGATAGAGTACAACTCAAGGACCTGCCGAAACGCTTCCGCTGAGGTTACGTCTGATCGATCCATATTGGCGCGCACCGCCTCAATGTTGCCCAGCCGCGTATCGAGATCGAAAGGCATGTCAAAGTTAATAAATTGCTCTAGACCATCCAGCATGCGAACTACCAGCGGCGGTATTTGACGCTGAATCACAGACGCCTCTGCGATCGACTCGTCGATATCCTTGATCCGACGCTCCTGATTGGCAATCTGACGCTCCAGACGCGCGTTGTAGACCTTCAGGCCATCGACTTGCTTCATGACCGTCTTGTAGTCGGACAGCAAGCTGGCCGTCTCATCGGCCAGTCGGTCTATTTTGGCTTGTGAGGCTTTTGCAGTGGCAGTCCGCTGCTTGCCCACCTCAACGATGGGGTCGATGGACTGTGCGCCAGCCAGGGTCGCACTGCCGCCGACGCACAGCGCCAACAGTACACTTTTCAGTCGAGTCGTAGTCATTGGATTGAAACTTCCTCTCAAGAGCACATTCGAAATGAACCGGCTCTAGGGCCGATTCAAGCAAGATTCAGTGGCGTTATTATCCCTTTAATGGCCGCCATCGCATTTCGGGTGAGCGAATTTACCTGTTACGTTTCAGCAACGCAAATGGTTTGCAGGCCGAATTGTGACTTAATCTCGGTCACGGGGCCTCCAATTCGACAATGGTGAAAGCATGACTGTTTCCGTCGACCGCCTCAAAACGCCTAGACGCCGTCTGCCGCCAATCATCGAATGCCTTTAGGTCGAAGCGCACGTCACCCGCCACGTCGCCATGAACTCGCGTCAGGATAGCCTTATCGGCACGCGGCAGCGCCAATCGGTAGATTTCGGCGCCACCTACCACCATCACTGCATCGGCACCGTCAATCAGAGCCTGCTCAAATGCGCGCTCCAGCGCGTCATCCAGTGTGTGACAGGTCAACACACCTGGATGCGACCATTCCCGGTCCCGGGTAATCACAATGTTACGCCGCCCCGGCAAAGGGAAACCCACGCTGTCAAATGTCTTGCGCCCCATCACAATAGGACGGCCCATTGTGGTGCGCTTGAAGTGCATAAGATCCTCCGGCAACTCCCAGGGTAAAGCGTCGCCTTTACCAATGACGCCATTTTCCGCGGCAGCCAGAACCAGCACTACCGGGACATCATTATCGGAGCGATCAACGCTCATCAGACAGCAACCGGTGCAGCGATATGGGGTGCCGGGTCGTAGCCCAACAGCGAAAAATCTTCAAAACGGTAGCCGTAAATGGAATCGGGACGACGCAAAACCTCTAGCGTTGGCAGTGGCTGGGGGGATCGCTCAAGCTGTGTCGCGACCTGATCATGATGGTTGCTATAGAGGTGCGCGTCTCCCAGCGTAATAATCACGTCGCCCAAGCCGAGTTGGCACTGTTGCGCCAACATGTGGACCAATAACGCAACCGAAGCAATGTTGAAAGGCAGACCGAGGAAGACGTCACTGGAACGAATGTACAATTGCGCCGACAGCTGCCCCTGGGCTACGTAAAACTGATAAAGCAGGTGGCAGGGGGGCAACGCCATTTTCCCGGCACGCACGTTATCCTGTGGGCTGGCGGTCTCGTCGGGAAGGTATTCCACATTCCACGCATGGAACAAAATACGCCGGCTCTCAGGGCGATGTTTCAGGCAGTCGACGACATAATCAATCTGATTAATGGTCTCCCCATTTTTCGTCGGCCATGCATGCCATTGCGCACCATATACGGGGCCCAGCTCTCCTTCTTCAGTGGCCCACTCATCCCAAATGCTCACGCCGTTCTCACGGAGCCAGCGCGTATTGGTGTCGCCACTGAGAAACCAGATCAATTCGTTGACCACGCTCTTAAAGTGAACCCGTTTGGTCGTGAGTATCGGGAAGCCATCGTTCAGGTTGAATCTCAACTGCCGGCCAAAAACCGAGCGGGTACCCGTACCCGTGCGATCACCCCGATCCACACCACTTTTAAGAATATCGGTCAACAGGTCGAGATAAGCCTGCATAACACCCTCATTGATTCGCGGGCCGGTAAGCCCGGTGAAGTAAAACTGCGCCGATGATGAGCATGGGTAGGCAAAGAATCTGGCCTCGCGTGAGCCACCCCAGCGCATCAAACCCAATGTGTGCATCGGGCTCCCTGAAGAATTCAGCCGTGAAACGGAGCACGCCGTAGCCCAGCAAAAACAGCGCGGAAACCGCCCAGGTCGGCCGCTGCCGGCGACTGAAAACCAGCAAAATCACGAATAAAAGGCAGCCCTCCAAGGCAAACTGATAAAGCTGCGAGGGGTGCCGCGCAAGTGCAAGGGGGTCGCGGGGAAAGACCATGGCCCAGGGGACATCGCTGGCCCGCCCCCATAGCTCCTGACCAATAAAATTGCCCAATCTGCCGAGCGCCAGTCCCAGAGGGGTCAGGGGCGCGACAAAATCCATCAATCGCCCCCATTCGATACGTTGCTGGCGCGCGAACAGGGCCATTGCGGCCAATACGCCTAGGAAGCCGCCGTGGAAGGCCATACCGCCCTCCCACACCCTCAATACCCAGAGCGGATCCTCGGAGAGTCTTTCAAAACCGTACAAAAGGGCGTAACCGAGCCTGCCGCCCAATACGATACCCACCGCGGCATAAAAAATCAGATCGTCCACCTGATCACGCTGCAAAGGTGAATGGGGCTGTGCCGCGGCGCGATGGCGCGCCAGCCACCAAGCAAAGGCAAGGCCCCCGATGTAAGTGAGCCCGTACCAGTGAATCTTAAGGGGGCCCAACGCAAGCGCCACGGGATCAATCTCAGGGTAGGCCAACACTCAGACTGGCCCCCCGCGCCGAATAAAGCGCTCCAACCCCCGCTCACCGAGCGCCGCGCCCAGTGCTGCGGTGATTTCCTGAGCAGAATGAAGCGTCAGCAGGGGCGCCATTAATTCAGTCAACTCCTGTCGGGTAAAAACGCTCAGCACGCGTTTTGCAATCAACAAACTTCCCGCGTTCATGGAGAGTTGATCAAACCCCATGGCCACCAGCAGCGGCACCGCCACCGGGTCTCCCGCCAACTCACCACATAAACTGACGGGCTTTTGGCAGGCGTGTGCTGCCTTCACGATATGCGCCAGCGCAGCCAGCACAGCCGGGTGCAATGACTGATAAAGCCCCGCCACCCTTGCATTGCCGCGATCAACAGCCAGCAAGTACTGCGTCAGATCATTGGACCCAACCGACAGGAAATCGGCTTCCTCGGCCAAAGACTCCGCCAGATAGACCGCTGCGGGCACCTCAATCATGACGCCGACGGCCGGTAAAGGAGATGCGCACCCCTCCGCCAGAACCTCCTCATGACACCGCGCAATCAACCCCTGAGCAGCGCGCCACTCATCCATCGCGGTCACCATGGGCAGCAAGATACGCAGATTGTCGAGGCCCTCGTTGGCTCTGAGCATCGCTCTGACCTGCGTCAAGAAAATTTCCGGGTGATCGAGGGTGACCCTGATACCGCGCCAACCCAGAAAAGGATTCGACTCCTCGATGGGGAAATACGGCAAGGATTTATCGCCCCCGATATCGAGCGTTCGCATGGTCACGGGCCGCGGGTGAAAGGCTTCGAGTTGCTCACGATAGAGCTGTCTCTGCTCCTCCTCACTGGGAAAGCGATCCCGCAACAAGAAGCTGACCTCTGTTCGATAGAGGCCAACGCCTTCGGCGCCGAATTCTCGCGCTCGTTGCACATCTGCCGCCACACCCGTATTCACCCACAGCGGTATGGCCACGCCGTCTGATGTCGCCGCTGGCAAGCTGGCCATAGGGGCAAGCTCTGCTGACATAGCCTGATCTTCCGCGACTAAAGCCTCAAAACGCGCGAGCAAGTCGGCGTGAGGATTCACATAAATGCGTCCGTTATAGCCATCCACGACCAGTGCCTGATCAGGCATTTGTTTGAGCGGCAAGTCTTCAACCCCCACCACGGCGGGAATACCCATCGCTCTGGCTAAAATGGCGGTATGGCTGTTGGCGCTGCCTCGCATGGAGACGATACCGGCCAGCTGATCCCGGGGAATTTCACCGAGCGTGGATGCGGTCAATTCCTCTGCCACCAAAATAGTCCTGGGGGG
Source organism: Luminiphilus sp. (assembly GCA_964217615.1). Lineage (GTDB taxonomy): Bacteria > Pseudomonadota > Gammaproteobacteria > Pseudomonadales > Halieaceae > Luminiphilus. Next base: position 1,247 of record CAXPKH010000120.1, on the reverse strand, counting down.
ATAATCTACCTGCTGACGAGAGGCGTCCTGTAAATAACCCAGCACCCGCGTGCCAAGGTCCCGCACGTCGACCGCTCGTTCTCGCAAATAGGAGTGCTCCATCCGTTCGAAATGGCGGATATGGCGCAGCATCACCTGACTCAGCGCCCCCTGAGCCCACTCACCGGACTTGATCAATGACGCAACCTCACCACCCAGCGTAGAGTCGTCGAGAATACTCAGATAGACGCCAAACAGGGCGTTGTCCTCTGGGCCCAACTCACCCTTAAGATTTTCAGCGACCTGCTGAATGTCTGCCCGAACTGCCGCCAATGCCTCACGGAACGCCGCCAACTCCGCCCGGCGATCGGTGGACTGACGGGAAGGCACCGTTTGCAAATCAGCATGGGGAGATACCCAGGCTGCAACGCCGATCCCAATCCCCGCGCAGGCCGCTACGCCCGAAAGGCGGGCCGCACTGCCAGAGACATTGTCCGGCCGCGGATCAAGTGTGGCGGCCCCGCCGATCGCGCCCGCCAACTCTGCATGCGCAATCAACCCGGCGAGTTGCGCAGACACGGTGATCAGAAAAGCCTCTTCTTCCTCAGAGAAGCGCCGGCGGTCGGCCTGCTGCACGACCAACACGCCCAAGAGATCGCGCTGATGAACAATAGGTGCGCCCAGGAATGCACTAAAGGACTCCTCGCCCAAGCCTTCTACCAGCTGAAATTGCGGGTGAGCGCTGGCGTCCTCAAGATTCAGGGGCTCTTCTCGGGTCGCGACCCAGCCAACCAAGCCCTCGCCAAAAGCCAAGCCAAATTGCCCTACCTTATCGAGGTTGAGGCCCTCTGTGGCGCGGAATACCAGCTTCTGGCTACGCTTGTCATGGAGATAGACGGTGCAAACATCCGTGCTCATTGCCGCCCTCACCTGCGCGACAATCAATACCAATGCCTCATCCAGAGAATCCGCATCGTTCACGGCCTGGGTCAGCCGGCGCAGCGTCTCGAGCATTATCGTCTCCGCCTGCGCTTTCTGGCAGCGTTCTGAGGCGGTGACAAACGGCTCGCCAACTGCGTGAGCGCCATTCGATACACGTCCTGTTTGAAGTCAACCACCGCCGTCACCGGATACCAAAAACTCACCCAACGCCAGTGATCAAATTCCGGATCCTCGTGGGCGTCGAGACGAATGTCGCTTTCCGGAGCCACTAAACGGAGTAAAAACCAGATTTGCTTCTGGCCAATGCAGACCGGCGCTTCGGTCTT
>CAXPKH010000119.1:0-3965 GCA_964217615.1 Luminiphilus sp. | reverse complement strand
GGGAAGAAAATCTGGATTTTGGCGAACCATGGTGTGATGGCGGGGTCTTCCTTGCGCGCCATACCACTCATGCTGGTATAGCCGACAACCAGAATTGCCAGGATGACCAGTGCCAGATAGCGCGTATTAGCTTGCAGCAGTTTCGCGATCATGAGCCTGGGGCCGCAGCAGCGGTGTTTCGCTTAACGTTATCGAAAATGGGCTCGACGAGATCGCCAGGGCTGATCCGCTGTAGACCCGCGGCGACAACGGCCACGTCGTTTGCAAGCGTGCCGCGCACAAAAACTTCGTTACCCCGGGTGTACAGAATCTCAACACTCTCTCGATGAGCGCGCTGCTTGCCATCAGCGTCGGGCGTGATAGTGAGCACGTCCCAGAGACCTCGAGGGGCCTCCAACAGCGCAGAGATGGGCAACCAACCCCCCACAGAATCAACGGTTTCGGCAATCTGCAGTACCGCCGATTCGCCGACGGCGACCGCCGCGCTGTCAGGTAGATCAAACACAGCGCCCACGGTCAGGGTGGTGGGGTCGAGGTCATCCCGAACGGAGCGAAGGTCAGCAGTCAGTTGCTCACCCTGAAGCATTAACGAGTAGGCTTGGCCTATTGCCAGTCGACGTGCCACCTGAGCGGGGACACCTATGTGCGCCTCGCGGCCCGTGGCGGTTACCAATCGGAGCACTGGCGTGCCGGGCGAAACCACCGCGCCGGTTTGCACGAGTCGCTCTGCCACCACGGCCTCGTAGGGTGCACGCAGGGTGCTTTTTTCAAGCTCGAGGAGCACCGACTGGCGTTGGGCGTCCGCCGTGTTCTCGGCTGCGGCCAAGGCCTGTGCCGCGAACCGGGCGTCGTCGTAGTCCTGCTCAGAGGCTGATCCGTCCTCTGTCAGCTGGGCAATTCGTTCTGCGCGTGCCTCGGCTTGTGCCCGCTCCGCTACAACCCGCTCGTAAGCGGCAACGGCGGCGTCCAGACGCGTCTGTCTGCGGTCAGTACCCAATTGGGCAAGCACGTCGCCGGGTCCTACCCGCATACCCTCGGTCGCGATGAGCCGGGTCAATACGCCCGCCACTTCAAACCCCACGACGCTGTCAGAGCCCGCCCGGATCACACCAAGATATTTCGCATCTCGGGTGAAGGTGGGCTGCTGGCGGTAAAGCGTGGCCGCTACGGGCATTGGCGCACGCTCAACGGACGTGGTGGTCACCTTGTTGGCCTTGATGAGCGCCGTGCCACCCAGAGTCAAAGCAACTGCCAGGGCGATTGGCCACAGTGATTTATAGAGATTCGGATTCACAGCATCGATCTTAGAAAGTCAGTCGGGAGGCTTATATGCGGCCGATGTTAATTGAATTCACATTCAATGTAAATATTATTTACATTGGCGAAGGTCGCCGGTGGTGAGCGCCTTCAACTTGCGCCCAGAGGGGGATTTCGCGACACTACTGTCCCCGCAGAGTGGCGGGCTTTATGGTGACTCGGATGGTCCCCTCGCAGCGATAAGTGATGAACCCCGCCAGGCCCGGAAGGGAGCAACGGTAGTTACTGACTCGGGTGCCGGGGTGTGGCTGTCCGAGTCGCCTCCCTTATCACGGATGGTCACGCATGTCTTATCAAGTCCTGGCCCGTAAATGGCGCCCTGGCACGTTTGCTGAAATGGTGGGTCAGCAACATGTCTTGCAGGCGTTGGTTAATGCTCTTGAGTCGGGTCGACTGCATCATGCCTATCTATTCACGGGTACCCGGGGTGTGGGTAAAACCACCGTCGCGCGAATTCTGGCCAAATGCCTCAACTGTGACAGCGGTATTACTGCCACGCCCTGTGGTGAGTGTGGTGCTTGCGCAGAGATCACCGAGGGCCGCTCGGTAGATCTGATTGAGGTGGATGCGGCGTCCAAAACCAAGGTTGAGGATACCCGCGAGCTCCTTGAAAACGTGCAGTACACGCCGACCCGTTCGCGCTACAAGATCTATCTCATTGACGAAGTGCATATGCTGTCCAATCACAGCTTCAATGCGCTATTGAAGACACTGGAAGAACCGCCCCCTCACGCCATGTTCCTTCTAGCGACGACAGACCCACAAAAGTTGCCGGCTACCGTGTTGTCGCGTTGCCTACAGTTTAATTTGAAGAATATGCAGCCCGAGCAAATTGTGTCTCATCTCGAACACATACTGGCTGCCGAGGAAATCCATTCCGAGCCGGACGCATTGGCGCTGATCGCGCGAGCAGCCGAGGGATCGATGCGGGATGCCCTGAGCCTAACGGATCAGGCGATTGCCTATGGAGAAGGCCGCCTGCAGGGCGCCGAGGTCGCCGAGATGTTGGGCACCGTTGACCGAGGTCGCGTATTGGATCTGGTTTCAGCCATCCTGAATGATGACCCGCCCGCCGTGCTGCAGTTGGTCGCCAAAATCGCGGAGCACGCACCTGACTATGTTTCAACACTCGATGAGCTCAGTAGCATCTTGCATCAGATGACGGTCGCGCAGATGGTGCCCGACGCCGTTGACAAAAGCTGGCCCGACCAGGCGCGTATTGCCGAGCTGGCGGCCAGAGCGACTGTGGATGACACCCAGTTATTCTGGCAAATGGCAGTGTCTGGGCGGCGAGATGTTCATTTGGCCTCATCTGCCAGGGCCGGGCTGGAAATGATTCTCCTGCGGATGATTGCGTTCCGGCCGGCGGCCGTGATTCATGCAGAGGCCACAACAGGAGCGCCCCCCGCAAAAAAGCCTGAGCCACCGGCGGCGCCGGTGGAATCCCGGGCCGACAACCTCAGCCAAGTACCTGCTAGCACGGACGAATCAGCCTCAGATGCTGATCAAGAAGGGCGCAACGAGATGCAGGACGTCGACCGCCTTGATGGGTCGGGGGTTGTTCCAGCCGAGCTCACCAAGGAGCAATGGCCCGCCCTGTTTGAACAGCTGCGCTTTGGGGGGATATTGCACAACATTGCACTCCACCTCGAGTTAAGCGGACGCGCGGATAACGAACTGCATTTCACCATTGGCCAGTCCGATGCGGCGTTACTCAATGAGCGCCATGCATCCCAGTTGACACAGGCGCTCAGGCAGCAAGTCGATGAATCGATTGTGGCGACAATCACCGTAGCCAGTCACGACGGCCTCACTCCCGCCAACCGTCGCGCAGCGCTTGCCGCTGCGAGGCTCGCAGACGCTGAGCAAGCGATTGCCAGTGACAATGCCCTGCACACGCTGATGCGGGCGTTTGACGGAGAGATCATCCCCGGTAGCATTCGGCCCACGGCCGTCGATCTGGCGCATCAGGAAATCGACTCTGACCTGGAGGAGGTTTCAGACGCATGAGTGTGGCCGTCGTTGCCCGACAGGTGTCAGCTCTGGAGAGCCCAGCAATATGAAATTAAGCCCTTCTATCGCCGCTCTGATCGACAGTTTGCGACATTTGCCGGGCGTAGGCCCCAAGTCTGCCCAGCGCATGACCTTGCACCTACTTGAGCGTGACCGTGATGGCGCGCAACTCATTGCCGAGGCTATTGAAACAGCCTTGGCCAAAGTGCAGAACTGTGAGCGTTGCCGCAATTTTACTGAACTAGCCATCTGCGAGATCTGCGTCGATCCCAAACGAGAAGCTTCGACGCTGTGCGTCGTAGAGGCGCCGGCCGACGTGATGGCAATCGAGCAAAGTGGCGGATTCAGGGGCCACTACTATGTGCTGATGGGTCACCTCTCGCCGATTGACGGTATTGGCCCCGAACAGCTGGGTTTGGATGCTCTTTGTGACCGATTTGATGAGGAGGTCATCGAAGAGGTCATCCTGGCCACCAATCCCACGGTCGAGGGTGAAGCGACCGCCTATTTCATCAGTCAGAAAGCGAGGGAAGCCAATGTGAAGGTGACCCGTATTGCCCATGGCGTGCCGTTGGGGGGCGAGCTGGAATACACCGATGCCAGTACTTTGGCTCATGCTTTGAGCGGCCGAACGG
>CAXPKH010000118.1:0-3454 GCA_964217615.1 Luminiphilus sp. | reverse complement strand
CGTTATCTATACGGAAGCGTGTCCCATCGTGATCGCGAGCCCAGATCACAATGCCTGTGTTGACGTTGGAGATCACAAGCCCCGTCGACGTGAAGGCAGACATTGGAACTTTCACGGTTTGCCAGTCATTACCGGGTTGCACGGTCAGATCGATATGCGAAGACGTACAGGGATAGAAGCAATCGAGCTTTACGCGATAATCATTTGGTCCTTCCTCATGTTTTAAATCGAGGACAAAATGACCTGCTGCGTAATCACTTAGATCAACACCAGTAGATGATTCAGTGAATAGGGCCGCATAAGCAGCCGCTGGTTCGTGTCTGATTTCGAGAACCGGTCCTCGTTCCTCATCACTCAAATAAGACCAGCTGATACTTGGGCAGGCTTCACCGCCGTCGTTGATGCACAAATCGTAGTTAATGGCAGAGTCAAAGGCACGCGTACCTAAGTCAAAAGTTGCTGTGAAGCCGCCGTTCTCGAAGACCCACAGAGGATCCGCGTTCGGATTGCCGCCTCCTGTTCCACCACCCGAACCAGAACCTTCGATGATGCCTGGCTCGTTGTTATTCGGGTCTTCAGTCAACATTGGAATGTCTTGGTTGTCGGAGTAATTCAAACCATAGCCGCGATCAAAGAGGGCAGCGGCAACGGGCGCTTCCGAGTTTTCGGGGTTGATAGCGCCACCCGGCCAGCTGAAGCTAAGACGGCCGGTCATATCATGCACTGCATCTCCCTGAGCATTGGTAAACAGCACATCAGAGATGCCGGCGGCTTCAGTGCCCGGTAGCCAGCTCGCTACGAAAGCATCAGACAGGTTTAGCTCCGGATTAATAAACATGGGCCTGCCACTCATCAGTAGAGTGACGACCGGGATGCCCGAGTCTCTAAGGCCCTGTACTTGGTTCAAGACACCACTCGCGCCCCAGTCGAGATTTTGGAGATCGCCGTTCCCCTCGGCATAAGGCTGCTCTGAGAGAACAACGACGACCGCATCGGGTGTAGTCGTGAAACTGCCGGTGGCCGAATAGTCTAACGTGCCGCCCGCCGCTTCAACGGCATCCGTGAAGGCATCCCGAATGGTTGTCGCTCCGGGAAAATCAGCATTGGTCGTATCTGTTCCCTGCCATGTGACGGACCAGCCACCAGCTTGCAGCGGCACACTGTCGGCCGCACTGCCCACGAGTAAGATGCGACGGTCTGGACGGAGTGGTAAGACCTGACCGTTATTTTTCAAAAGTACCTGCGAACGGCGTACCGCTCTCCTCGCAATTTCGCGGTGAGCAGCGCTACCGACAACCTCGACGGGTTGTCTGGCTGGATCGAAGTTGCGATCGATAAGCCCCAGTTTTTGTTTGAGCTCGATAATGCGTGTCACGGCTTCGTCGATGCGGGCCTCTGAAACCTGGTTTGTCTCAACCTGATTGATGAGGTTGTTTCTGAAGGCAAGCCACTGAGTGGGCACCATCACCATATCGATACCGGCATTGATCGCCTGAGCGCAGCTGGTATCTGAGCATCCTTGAACCTGCCCAATACCATTCCAATCGGAAATGACCATGCCATCAAATCCCAGTTGACCGCGGAGAACGTCTGTCAGCAGCGATTTAGAGCCGTGAACTTTTATGCCATTAACACTATTGAAGGTGGCCATGACAGTATCTACTGCAGCCTCAAACGCCCCCGTGTAGCCCGACCCATGTTGGACCAATAGATCCGCGGTACTCAGTTCGGTATTTCCCTGGTCTCTGCCCGCTGTGGTGCCGCCATCTCCGATAAAGTGCTTAGCCGTGGCTGCGAGGCCTTCGCCTTCGATTCCTTCAACCATGGCACGACCGTAGGCTTCCACGAGATCTGGGTCGTCTGAATAGCTCTCGTAGGTCCGACCCCAGCGGTAGTCTTTTGCTTGTGCAAGTGTTGGCGCAAAGGTCCAATCAATACCTGTCGCGGCGACTTCCCGCGCTGTCGCTGTTGCGATTTCGCCAATTAATTGCGGGTCGTTGATCGCACCCAAGCCTATGTTATGTGGAAAGATGGTGGCGCCCCGGACGTTATTGTGACCGTGAACCGCGTCAGTCCCCCAGATGATGGGAACACCCAAGCTATTCGATGAGGTTTCAAGCGAGGCTGCTCGGAGTGATCTGGCGTAGGCGAGCCACTCCTCGGGCGTTGCCGCACGATTGCCGTTGGGATGGCTGCCGCCGCCATTAAGCACACTGCCAATGCCGTATTCGGTGATTTCTTCCGATGTGATGTAGGCAATCTCTGGCTGAATCATTTGCCCAACTTTCTGAGCCAAGGTCATAGCTTCGACGATTTCAGCCGCGCTGGCAGAGAACAAATCAAACTGGGCTGGCACAACGGTGACTGATCGTGTCACCTCGCTTGAGTTGCCTGCTTCGTCGGTAGCTGAGTATGTCAGAGTGTAGACACCGGGCTCGGATCCAACGGCACCCGTGATAACGACATCGATAGGGCCATCGGTATCATCTGTGGCGGTTGCACCTGGATCATTAAATGTCTGTTCGGTTGTAATCTGAACCGAGGCTTCGCCCAGAAGTGTGATCACAGGCGGCGTTGTATCAACTGCCAGCACAGTGACTTGGCGGGTGACCTGACTCGAATTGCCCGCAGCGTCGGTCGCTGAATATGTAAGGGTGTAGACCCCGGGCTCTGAACCGACTTCGCCGGTCACAACAACATTGACTGAGCCGTCAACGTTGTCTTGCGCGGTCGCTCCTTGCTCTTCGTAGACCTCACCCTCGCTGATTTGAACGACAGCATCGCCATTCAGCGTTATCACAGGAGCTGTGGTATCGGGCGTCACAACGGTCGGTGGGATAGAGGATCCACCACCACCACCGCCGCACGCGGTCAGGAGTGAAAGGAAAATCGTAGTGCTGAAGAGCGTACGGATTGAAATCATATTTTTGAGCCCTTATCGAATCGCGCTACGGTGCCTACACCCCGCTGGCAACTCAATGCTAATGGGATTAAACGGACACAAAAAGCGACGCATTTTCAAAGTGAATCGCTAGGGGATCAGCCATTAGCCTTTGCCACAGTAGTTTTGGGTGCTTTTGGGGATGCACAGGTCAGGTCTTTTTGTTGGCAATTGAAACTATCCCTCACTTACAAAAAGACTCAACTTGATGTTTGCTCCGCTAAAAACTGTCCGTTGCAGTGGGGAAGCGCTTACGCACCTTTGTAAGGTGGTCACGCCCGAAAATTGGAACATGACTGCGGATCTCAAGTATTTTTACGATATTGGTGCGCTGGGTGGGGTGATGGTTCGCCCTTACGTGTGTGGCAATTGTCGCTTGAGGGCGTGCCCGAGACAGCTCTTTTGTGTTCTCAGGGGTGTTAGACCGGATAGGGGGGCTGGTAGCCCAAAGCGCTTGGTTGGATGACAACCAGGCACGCGTTGACTGAGTTTACAGAGGGTGGTTGCGAATAC
>CAXPKH010000117.1:0-2287 GCA_964217615.1 Luminiphilus sp. | reverse complement strand
ATTCTCACGGGATCTTTCTCCTACCGGTTCAATCATTGGTCGAGCGTGGATATTGGCTACCGCTATCTGGACTTTGATTATGAGGATGGCGATGGGCCCGACCGCTTCAAGTTCGACATGAAAGAGCATGGCCCTGCTATTGGTTGGAGAATCGACTTTTAGCCCAGCGCTTCTGGCGATAGAGGGCAGCAACCCTCGACCAGTAGGGATGCCAAAACCGCCACGCAGATGAACGCCAGAATATAGGTCGCTACCTGTCTGGGCATATCAGCTTATTGCCGCCCCGTGGGCAATCTCACCTTGGCAAAGCATAGCCCTCCCACCGCCCCGGCAAAAATCTGACCCATGAGACCGAGAGGTGTTCTGGTAGCCGCAAACGCGTCCACGCCAAAAAGTAAGCTCAGCAGCAGATGCATAACCAAAATACAGGTCGCGCCTGTCATTACAAAAGTCGTCGCATAACGATATCGACCCGCGCGCCCGGAGAACCAATCAACCAGAGCCCAGCCAGCGATCAGCGCCAAAGCCATCAACGGTAATAGGCTGGTAGTCAAACCTAAAAGATCACTGGCAGTGGCAGAGATTCGCGACTCCCAACTGATCGTCAAGCCCATCGACTGCACCGAATACAAGACGGTCTGAGTGCCGATCATCGCGCCCAAAACGAAGGCAACGATTACACCCGATGAGTATGCGAAAATGACCCTCACCATTGATTTCTCTTCTCCTGTTAGGCCTCTGCCGCCAGCGATCCAGCGATGCTACGGCCGCGTAACGTCTTTGGGTCTACAACAAGGACACAGCCCATGCGCAGCACCTTCCCGCACGTTACCGCAATACTGGCTCTGATGGTTGCCTGCGCTTTTCCAGCGTCAGTGCGCGCCTATGAGGTCACCACCATAGCATCCGGGCTCGATAAGCCGTGGTCGATTGCTGAAATGGGCGATGGTGCGTTCCTGATTACAGAGAAACCCGGACGACTGTTGGTTCTTTCCAAAGACGGCACCTTATCGCCAGTGAGCGGCACGCCGGCGGTTTACTCAGCCAACCAGGGTGGCCTGTTGGAGGTTTTGCTTGACCCCGACTTCGCACAAAACCAAACCCTTTACTTAAGCTTTGCAGGCGGCACCAAAGAAGCGAATCGAACCACGGTAATGAGCGGCATTCTGGATGGCACCGACCTGACGGCGCAGACGACGCTGTTAGAGGTATCACCGGACAAAGAGGGCCCCGCGCACTATGGCGGAAAAATGGCTTTTTTACCCGATGGCACGCTGCTGATCAGCGTCGGAGAGGGCTACCAGTACCGTGAACGCGCGCAGGATGTCGAGTGGGAGTTGGGTAAGCTACTCCGCATCAATACGGATGGATCCGCGCCAGCCGACAACCCCTTCCCCGACACGGCGCCGAGGGTCTACAGCTACGGCCATCGCAATCCACAGGGGTTGGTCTACGACCCCGCCACACAGCGGATCCTGATGCTCGAACACGGCCCCAAAGGCGGTGATGAACTGAATCACATCGTGGCGGGCCACAACTATGGCTGGCCGGCGATCACCTATGGTGTCGATTACAGCGGCGCAGTCATATCGCCCTTCACTGAAGCTGAGGGCATGGAACAACCCCTAACTTATTGGGTGCCTAGCATTGGGCCATCGGGCTTGGCTATTTACCAAGGAAGCCAGTTCCCAGAGTGGGCCGGCGACCTGCTATTGGGATCCTTGATCAATGGCGAGATGCGCCGACTGAAACTCGAAGGCGAGCGCGTCACCCTGGACGAAGCGGTTTTCCCCGAAATCACCGGTCGTGTGCGGGACGTTCGCGTACTCGGCGACGGCAGTATTGTTGCCGTCACCGATGAAGGCGATATTTTCCGCATCACCCATTCCCCCTAGAGCCAGTTACCTGCGCCCATTAGGGCGGGGCTATCGCGACCACCCCACCATGAGCGTGACAACGCTGCGCGGCGCTTTTCTTCAAACTTGAACCCCCGTTGCAAGGGCAACACTGGCGCAATGTGCCAATCACTTGGCGGATCAGATCATCGGCTCACCGGCCACTCCTCATGACAATAGCCTCATCGGGCAGCACTACATAGCCCACCCCTGTTATGAAATGAGATCACGAGGAGATCCACCATGAATAGAAAGATATTTGGTTTCCAGTTAAAGCCCCTTGCAGCCGTTGCTGGGTTACTGGCATCCGGCATTGCTGTCGAGTCAAACGCCCATGGCTATGTCTCAGAGCCGGCCGGGCGCCCATTACTCTGCAAGCTGGGTGACAATAC
>CAXPKH010000116.1:0-58364 GCA_964217615.1 Luminiphilus sp. | reverse complement strand
TGGTATTCAATAATTTGGAGAGCCGACTGCGCAAGTCCGTAATGCTCTCGCTACGCGGATCATATTCAGCCGCCGCCCGCGCTATCAGATCCTTGACCGCCAAGTATTCAAAATAACCGGGAACGATGCGCAGGAGCAGAACGAGACTCGCACCGAGCAAGAATAAATTCAGCGACAGCGTCAACACACTGAAGCCAAAGTTCTTAGACTTCACGCCAATTAACATCCGTTGTTTGTTCAAGACACAAGCTTATTGCTCCGATTAATCTATTGCACCCGCGCGGGAGAATGAGGGAACGCTGAGCCAAGTTTCCCAATGCATCCATATGGAAACGGCCTTACCCACGATATCGCGCTCAGGCACCTGCCCCCAGACACGACTATCGCTACTGTTATCGCGATTGTCCCCCATCATAAAGTAGTGGCCCGGCTGAACCACAACAGAGAAATTACGGGCTCCACGGCGATCGTCTGTCTGCATCAGGTAACCGTCGGTTCCAGGCAACTCTTCCCTTCCCATTTTTACGGTGAACCTTCCTGTTGGCAGCTCTGCCAGCCATTCCTGAGGCACGCGTTCCCCATTAACGAAAAGCTGCTTATCTCGGTAAGCGATGCGGTCGCCGGGCTTTCCGATGACGCGCTTGATGTAATAGGTATCGTTTTGGTGCGGCGGAAAAAAAACCATGACGTCTCCGCGCTCCGGCTCCCCTACATCCATGACCTTGGTTCTCGTGACGGGCAACCTAAGTCCGTAGGCATATTTGTTCACCAAAATATAATCCCCCACCTCCAACGTCGGCACCATGGAGGAGGAAGGAATTTGGAAAGGTTCGTAGAGGAATGATCGCAACACCAATACGATAGCCAGCACGGGGAAAAAAGATCGCGCATATTCAACAACTGCCGGCTCACCCGCCTCTTTATCGCAGGCTTCCGCATAGGCAGCGGCGGCCTTGGAGCCCACTTGGTCGCAACCCGGAAAGTCCTGTGCGAGTTCCTCCCGACGCGTGCGCCGGCCGCCGGCAAGGAGCAGGCTGTCGAGCAACCAAATGCCACCGCTACCGAAAACCACAATGACCAAAATTAATGGGAAATCAATACTCATCCATCATCCCTATTCAGCCCAGACGTCGCGACTCATCTCATCAAACCGCCTTCTCCGCGCGCCCGCGATCAACCGTCCACCTGCAATACCGCAAGAAAAGCCGACTGCGGAATCTCCACATTGCCAACCTGCTTCATCCGCTTCTTTCCCGCCTTTTGTTTCTCGAGCAGCTTTTTCTTCCGCGTCACGTCACCGCCGTAGCACTTGGCGGTTACATTTTTACGCAAAGCCTTTACCGTTTGCCTAGCGACAATTTTGCCACCAACAGCAGCCTGAATCGCGACGTCGAACATTTGACGCGGTATGAGCTCTTTCATTTTTTCGGTCAACACACGTCCGCGCGACTGAACGTGGTCGCGATGAACAATAATGGCGAGCGCATCCACCCTGTCGCCATTGATTAGCACATCCAAGCGCGAGAGCGGCGCGCTCTCGAAACGCTGAAACCCGTAATCCAACGAGGCGTAGCCGCGACTGACTGACTTCAGCCTGTCAAAGAAATCGAGAACGACCTCCGCCATGGGAATATCGTAAATCACCTGAACCTGCTGCCCAAGAAACTGAAGGTCCACCTGAGTTCCGCGCTTTTCAACGCAGAGGGTAATGGCCGCACCGAGATACTCTTGAGGGGTCAGAATGGTGCAACGCGCAATAGGTTCACGCATCACCTCAATATCACCCACATCTGGTAACTTGGAGGGGTTATCCACGTGAACCACCTCGCCATTTTTTTTAACGATCTCGTATATCACTGTCGGGGCGGTAGTAATCAGGTCTAGGTCGTACTCTCGTTCCAGTCGCTCCTGAATAATTTCCATATGGAGCATGCCTAAAAACCCGCAGCGAAATCCGAAGCCCAAAGCGTCAGAGGTCTCCGGCTCATAGAATAGAGACGCATCGTTCAGCGTTAACTTACCCAGCGCATCGCGGAAATCTTCATAGTCGTCGGAATTCACCGTGAAAATTCCCGCGTAAACCTGAGGCTTGGCTCTCTGAAAGCCGGGAAGCGCCGGCGTCTCCTGATGCGACGCAGAAATCAGCGTATCGCCAACAGGCGCCCCCTTGATGTCTTTGATGCCAGCGACCACAAACCCGACTTCTCCCGCTCTCAAGACACCCGTCTCGGTTCTGCGAGGAGTAAAGACCCCGATCATATCTGCCTGATGCTGCTTGCCGGTTGAGAACACAATGAATTTATCGCGTTTGCTGAGCTGACCCTGTACCACCCGCACCAATGAGACCACGCCAAGATAATTATCGAACCAGGAGTCAATGATCAGAGCCTGAAGTGGCGCGTCTCTGTCCCCCGCGGGTGCAGGGATTCTTTTGATGAGTTGCTCTAAAAGCGCCTCAATACCCATTCCTGTCTTTGCGCTTGTTGCGACAGCCTCTGTCGCATCAATGCCAATGATTTCCTCGATTTCCTGCTGCACGCGCTCGGGGTCGGCCTGAGGCAAATCCATCTTATTGAGCACAGGCACCACCTCTAGGCCCTGTTCGATAGCGGTGTAGCAATTCGCGACTGACTGAGCCTCAACCCCCTGACCCGCGTCTACCACCAGCAGCGCACCCTCACAGGCACTCAGCGAGCGCGACACCTCATAGGAGAAGTCAACGTGGCCTGGCGTATCGATAAAATTAAGCTGATAGTTTTCGCCGTTCTCAGCACAATATTGCAGGGTGACGCTCTGCGCTTTGATGGTGATCCCCCGCTCACGCTCCAGATCCATCGAATCGAGAACTTGAGCCGCCATCTCGCGCTCCGAGAGACCGCCACAGTGCTGGATAAAACGATCCGCGAGGGTCGATTTACCGTGATCAATGTGGGCAATTATCGAAAAGTTTCGTATGTGACTGAGCTCAGCCAACGCTTTGACACCTCAAAAGATTGCAGCGAGCGACTGAACCGCCACCCGCAGACTGGACTTTATTTTAGCACGTGAAGCGAGCGGCCTCGCCGCAGTTTTTCACGCTATTGGATGGCCGCACAATCGCCAGTTAAGGGTCTAGAGTCAATCGTTCCCCGCGGGAACCCGGATGCCGATGAATAGGGGTCCCCCGCCCCGGATAAGACGCGCCGGCACAGAGGCACCGGGGCTCAACTCGTCTGCGATCCCCTCCAAATCCCGCATGCGGCCGATCGGCCTGCTTCCCAAACGGGTGAGCACATCGCCCTCTCTCACTCCTGCCTCAGCGGCCGGAGAGTCGGGCTCTAGCGCCACGACCTGCACGCCTCCCGCAAGCCCGAGTTCAGACAATGCTTCAGGGTCCGCTGGCGCCATTCGCATACCCAGAATAGTCACAGTGCCGTCAGACACGATACTCGGCCCCACTCTGGCAACCTGATCAGCCGCGAGGCCACCGACCTCGACCTCGATCACCGTCTCCAAGCCCTCCCGAACGATTACCACTTGGCAAAGAGTGCCGGGGGTAATTAGACCGACCACATGGGGTAAATCGGCTGAGGTCTCAATCTCCTCTCCGTCAAACTCGATAATGATGTCTCCCGATAAGAGCCCAGCTCTTTCTGCAGGGGAATCACCACCGACCTGTGCAATCAGAGCGCCTCGCGGCCGATCCAAACCAAAGGAGTCGGCCAGGTTTCGGTCCACATCTTGAATACTGACACCGAGCCACCCTCGCTCGACGACACCATTTTCCTTTAACTGCGTAACGACATTACTGACGACCGAGGCGGGAATGGCGAAAGACACACCAATGGAACCCCCCGAGCGGGTAAAAATTTGGGAATTCACGCCAATCACCTCCCCCTCAAGGTTGAAAAGCGGTCCACCGGAGTTGCCCGGGTTGATCGCCACGTCAGTCTGAATAAAGGGCACGTAATTGTCGCCGCTTTCCGTAGGTAAGCTGCGGCCCAAGGCGCTGACAATACCCGCGGTAACAGAAAAATCGAGACCAAAGGGCGAACCGATTGCTAATACCCACTGGCCGACCTTAACGTCGTCGTTTTCCGCCAGTGACAGCGAGGGCAATTCCTCCGCTTCAATCTTCAACACGGCGAGATCTGATCTCGGGTCAGTTCCCACCAAAGTGGCTTCGTACTCCTGACGATTGGGCAAACGCACCAAAATCTGTCTCGCGTTCTCTACCACGTGATTATTGGTGACCACGTAGCCGTCCTCAGAGACGATGAACCCAGAGCCCATCCCTGCCCTGTCTCTCGGGACCGGTGGGCCGCCCCGAAAATCAAAAAATCGACGTAAATACTCTGGGAGTTCCTCCATCTGCTCTTGATAGCGTGGGTTCTCCGATTCATATTCGACGAGGATCTTGACTACCGCGGGTGCTGAAGACTCGACGATATCCGTGAAATCGGGCAGTGCTGCCGACGACGCTTTCAGTACGAAAGCTAAACTGACCAAAAAACCAATAATCGAACGCGCCATCATGGCCGAACTCCCACAATAAAAATATAAATTAATGCTTTAGGATGACTTCTTCAGCCACATTCTGGTTTGTATCAGCCTTGCCCGCCAACTCGGGTTCCGCAAAGCCTGGCATCTTGCCGCCTAGCCAGAGCGTGGCTCGGTGAAGGATAGCAAAACCTGAGAGAGTGCCCAGACAAAACCCGGCGGCAGCCCCCGCATCACCGCGCGAGGATAAAATCACCGCCAGCACTGTGCCTAACAGCAAGGGAAATCCGTAAATCAACGCGGTACCACTGAGCAGGGACGCCTCTGGTATACGAACCCAGACATCGTCCCCTAAATCGCATTGCATCGCCGTGAGATCATCGCTGGAGAGGGCCCGCACTCGACCTTTATCCTGTTGCAACAATCCCGACAAGGCACCCTGACCACATCCGGCTCGCGCGGCACAGCGCCCGCAAGCGGAGCTCCGGTCCGCTTCAATCCACACGGCGTCCGATTCAATCGCTACGACGCGCCCGGTTTCCAGCAACCAGCCCACTAGGGTTCGTCATTCGTTGGGCGAATGGCATCCGCCAACAGCCGAGCGGTCACCATCGGCACCTCTCCAAGAACGCTGATTAAAACACCCTTTTGCCCGGGTACGGGCACGCCACGAGTATAAATCAGTGTCGCACCTTCAACGACGCCCGCCTCTCCCGGTGCAGCCCCCGGTGGCAGCGGCTCAAGAAAAACCGACGCTGTTGCCAGTCCATCACTGACCACAAAGGCCGCAGGCGTTGCGTGATTATTGACGAGGTAATACCCGGGCAACACATCGGCACCTCGAGCATGCGAATGCGTAGCCTCGTCCACTGGGTTGCCCTCGAGATCCTCAGGGGTATCATCCACGACGTCCAAATCAATATTGGCAAACTCATAGCGCTCTAGCACTTTGCCGTCCGGGTCAACCGTCATCATGCCGAGTGGCAGCCCGGTCTCCGTATCGACGTCCGCTATGTAGCCCAAGCGCAACGTATCTTTGGGCTGCAACGCCAGCCTGCGGCTCGATCGTCCGGCAACCACCCGACCTTGCTCCACACGAGGGACATAAAATCGGAGCACGTCACACAACCGGGCTGCGTTCATCACAGATGGTGACCAAGACTCTGCGGCGGGCTCTGCAACGCGATTCAAACGGCGCAGACGGGCTTCGCCCGAGCTTGCCGACCACTCCACATCCATAAACTGCCGATCTCCCACCCGCTCATAAAGCAACGTTCCGCGTAGAGAAGTTCTCCGATGGGCACCTAGCAATCCCACCAAGACCCGCTCCGCATCATTGGATGCAGTGCAGACCTCGTCGGTGGACTGCGCCCAGCCCAAGGAAGAGCAGCACTGAGCTACTATGATCAGCAACAGCCCCGTTGACCAGCTGAGCTTCATTCTGAAGCGGGGGGAATATCCACTGGGTTTTCGGCTCTGACTCGAGCAATGTATGGCACGAGATGGCTCTGAGTCGCTACCGTCGCATGGTGCTGGCTCAGCCATTGAGAGCGCTCTCTGGCCCAGCGCTCATAAAGTGCGGACACATCCGCGTTTTGTGTTTCGTTGCGTGCCATTTTCGCAGTATTGACCGGTATAGCGCCCGTCTCTAGGCTCGCCCGGACAGGTTGAGCGCCGGACACTGGAACGACGTTGCCGCCCAGCTCACTGACTAAGGTTCGAGGCACCACCTGATCTGATGGGATGAGCGCCTGCCCGCCCAAAACGACAGCCATCGTCACAGAAGCTGCAATGGCCATACTCCAGAGGGGATTGCGAGATACGCTGGGTCTTTCGCTCAGACGCTGCTGCACTGCCGCGGAAACATCGAGTTCCGGTCGGCTCACTCGCCGCCCATGCATGACATCACGCACAAGCTGCTGACGACGCCAGCGGGCACGCAGCGTTGGATCCGAAGCCACCGAACCCAGCACTCTCCTGAGTTCAAGCGCTTGCGCTTCATCATCCATCAAGGCCGAAAGTGCCGCCAAGTCCTGTTCACTGGTTGTCATCGGAACCCCAACTCCTCGCTCATCTGCTCTCTTACCCGATCATCGATTGATTCTCGAGCCCGAAAAATCCTTGATCTTACTGTGCCTACCGGGCACTCCAACACTACCGCAATGTCGTCGTAGCTGAGCCCCTCGAACTCTCTCAGTGTCAGCGCGGCGCGCAATTCCTCGGGCAAGGCCTCCATCGCTTCTGCCACCACCTGCGCAAGCTCCTCGCTCATCGCTACCGCCTCTGGGGTGCTCGACTCAGAAATCAGCGCTGACTGCTCAAACGTCTCGGCATCCTCAATAGTTGTATCAGCCCCTGGCCTGCGACCTCTAGCGACCAAGTGGTTCTTCGCCGCATTACTAGCAATTCGGTAAAGCCAAGTGTAAAACGCACTGTCGCCGCGGAACTTGTCCAACGCCCGGTAGGCCTTGATGAAGGCCTCCTGGGTCACATCTTCCACTTCTCCCGGGTCTTTGACGTAACGGCTCACCAGAGCACCAATGCGTCCCTGATATTTCAGTACCAACAGATCAAAGGCCCGAAGATCTCCCCTTTGTGCTCGCTGGACCAGCTGCTGATCTGTATCAGAGGCCGTCACCAATGCGCCCTATTTCGCCCGCTAATCCCGGGAATTTCCCTCCCCGACACCGTATTGCCCTGTATGATCCCGATCAAGGCAAAAAGTTCCCGATACAGTAAACTTGTTACCCGCACTATACCTCACCCCGCGCTTCTGACGGCCCGACAAAATGTCTACTATTAACCGATATGACGTCCTGATTGTGGGTAGCGGCGCAGCCGGACTCAGCCTCGCCCTCCAGCTACCTAAATCACTGGCCGTCGCCGTTGTGTCCAAAAGCCAACTTGGCGCGGGCTCCACTTTTTGGGCCCAGGGCGGCATGGCTGCCGTCCTGCATGATCGAGACTCCGTGGAGGCCCACGTGACGGACACCCTCAATGCGGGTGCCGGTCTTTGCCACGAACCCGCTGTTCACTTCACCGTCGGTCGTAGTCGCCAGTGTGTCGAGTGGCTTATTGATCAGGGTATGCACTTCGACCTGCGGGATGACCAAGCAGACGCGGAATTCCGGGAATTTCATCTGACGATGGAGGGAGGACATAGCCACCGCAGGGTTATCCATGCCGCGGATCAAACCGGTAGGGCCATCTCTGAAGTTCTCGTCTCGCGGGTAGAGGAAGCAAACAACATATCGCTGCTTAAAGACCGTTGCCTGGTTGATATCATCAAAACGGGAAATCGTGTTTGCGGCGCTTATTTACTCGATGCCGCGGGTCAGGGCGTCGATACCTTCGCGGCCGATGCCGTCGTACTGGCGACTGGGGGAGCGAGCAAAGCTTACCGTTACACGACCAACCCCGATGGCGCTAGCGGCGACGGCATTGCTGCGGCCTGGCGGGCCGGATGTCGCGTCGCGAACATGGAGTTCAATCAGTTTCATCCGACCTGCCTCTACCACCCGGAGAGTCGTTCGTTTCTGATGACTGAGGCACTGCGCGGGGAAGGCGCCACACTACACCTCGCGGACAACACCCGGTTTATGCCGTTTTTCGATGACCGGGCCGAATTGGCGCCCAGAGATATAGTAGCGCGCGCCATCGATCACGAAATGAAGCGTCTCGGTGCTGACTGCGTTTACCTGGACATCAGTCATCGTCCGACAGATCTGATTATTCGTCACTTCCCGAAAGCCTACGAGCGGTGTCTGGCGCTGGGTATTGATATCACCAAGGACCGTATCCCAGTTGTACCCGCCGCCCACTACACCTGCGGCGGGGTGGTTGTGAACCAGTATGGCGCTACCGATGTCCCCGGGCTTTATGTGGTTGGCGAATCGGCCTGCACAGGACTTCACGGCGCCAATCGTATGGCGAGCAACTCGTTACTGGAGTGTTTTGTCTACGCACAATCTGCTGCCGAGCACATAGCGAACTCTCTCACGCCCCAAAACGCCAATCCCATGCCCTGGGACGACAGCCGGGTGAGGGACTCCGACGAGGAAGTGGTGATTCAGCATAATTGGCAGGAATTGAGGCGTCTCATGTGGGATTACGTGGGCATCGTCAGAAACACCCGCCGACTTAGGTATGCCGCTCAGCGTATCGCCCTCTTAGAGCGAGAAGTGGCAGGCTACTACGCTCGCTTCCAGATCAGCCGCCCGCTACTGGAGATGCGTAACCTCGCCAGAGTCGCTGCGCTAATGGTCGAGTCTGCATCCGGCCGAAAAGAGAGTCGTGGACTGCATTTTAATTCCGACTACCCCGACACCTCACCGCTAACCAGAGACTCCATACTGATTCCCACAAACTTTGACAGACACGCGGCATTGGCGGGGGCCGTGGACCAGCTCCCTGAATACACAAAGTAATCTGTCAAACGTCTAACTGGTGAAAGGCTCTGATGGCATCAACAATTGGCAAAAAGCGGCGTTCTTTGAGCCGAGCACGCCCCATGATCCATTCAAGCAGGTCCTGATCGCCCTCAAACAGGAACTCTCGATACAGTTCGCGCAAGGGCGCTTCCAGTTCAGTAAATCGATGCTCAACAAATGGCGAGAGCAATAGATCCAGCTCGAGAAGCCCTCGACGACTCGCCCACTTCGCACGGTTCCATTCTTCTCGCTGATCCATGTGGCCGATCTGAACTTCCTGACTAATCGAGTATTATAAGCCTTCCGTTAATTGGTACAGAAAATCGTGTCTCTTTCTTCCCACCCGATCCAATCCAGCGATCACGCCCCCCGGGAGTCTATTTTTCGGCTACAAGGGCCAGATGCTAGGCTTTTTCTGCAGGGACAAACGACGGCTGACTTTCAGCAGGCCGCAGTGGGCGAGCATCGATTCGCGGCATTTTGCAATCCCAAAGGCAGAATACTCGCCGACGTACTTGCCGTCGTTGTCGCCGAGGACACTATCTTGTTGCGAGGACGTACCGGTGTGATGGAGCAATTGATAGCCCATCTCAAGCCTTACCTCGCCTTCTCAAAATCTGAACTGACGACCACAGACTGGACCGCGCGTTGCGGCAACGCTTTATCAGACCACCGCAGTGAGCCTGTGCAACAGCAATCGGCGGCAGCAGATGGCGCTCTGACCCTCATCACTATCGACCGGGGAGAGGGACTCACCGAATACTGGCAACAAGGGTCATCAAAAACCTCGCTGGATATCGAATACGAGATTCCATTGGCCGTTGTCGACTTTGAGACGGCACGTGCGAGGGTGGAAACCACCACTATAGGAATATATTTGCCGCAGGATCTCAATTACGACCTGAATGAAACGGTGAGCTTCACAAAGGGCTGCTATACCGGTCAGGAGATCGTCGCTCGACTGCACTATCGCGGAACCCCCAAGCGCCGCCTATATCGCGCGACTGCTGCGCACACTGCAACAAAGCCCGCCGCCGGAGACGCCATCACCAACGCAGCCGGACAGCGAATTGGTAGCGTGGTCAATCTACTCGAGCTGGACGAACAACTCGGCTTGCTCATTGAGGTCGTTCCTGCGAACGCCTGCGACACCTTATGGGTTCGCGAGGGGGATATGGCGCTCTCATCGCCGGAAGCCTGTCATTCAACCACAGACCAATCGACGGGCTGACAGCCCTTAGAGCAGAGAAAATCATTTGCCTGACTAAAGTGCCGACAACCAAAAAAACCGCGGTGCGCTGACAGTGGAGACGGGTGCGGTGCCGTCAGAACGCAATGCTTTTGACGGTCGATCGTGGCCCCCTTTAGCTGGGCGTGTTTTCCCCAAAGCAAAAAGACTCGGGACCGATCATCCTTGTTCAAGGCAGCGATAATCGCATCGGTAAATTGCTCCCACCCCTTTCCCTGATGCGAGCCCGGCAAACCCTGCTCTACCGACAAAACGCTATTGAGCAACAGCACACCTTGGTGCGCCCAGCCAGTGAGATCACCGTGAGATGGAGGAGTAATCGCGAGATCCGCCTGTAGCTCGGAGAAAATATTGCGCAGCGACGGCGGGATCGGCTGTCCCTTCCTGACTGAGAAACTCAATCCATGTGCCTGGCCAGGACCATGGTAGGGGTCTTGCCCCAGGACGACCACGGAGACCTGCGCAGGTGGCGTGGCATCGAGCGCTGCGAAAAACTCGTGCCCCGCTGGATAAATGACTTTACCCGCTGACTTTTCCGCCTTCAGGAAAGTTTTCAAATCGGCCATATAGCGCTGGGTAAATTCGCCCTCTAGCAAGTCTAGCCACTCGCGACGGAGTCGAACCCCCTGTAGCCGCGGATCCTGATCACTCATTCAGCCAATTTCCGGTTGCGGCGGCTCATCTTGAGCAACCCTCTTCCCGACACCAACACCACGCCCAGCCATACCAACCCAAACGAAATTACGGTGACGGTATCGATGCTCTCACCCAGCACCGTTTGGGCGACCAGCAACTGTAGAGAGGGTCCCAAGTAGGAGGTGTAGCCCACCACGCTTAAAGGCAGTAGCCGCGCGGCAGCAATGTACGTCAATAACGGCGCAGCGGTGTAAAGCCCAGACAATAGCAAGAATATGTCGACCTTCCAGCCGTGAATCCCCATACCACCGCCCGCTGTCACCAACAGCCAAAACACGGCAAATGGGCTCATGCATAAAGTCTCAATAAACAGGCCCTGAATCGTGTCTGCCGCAATTTTTTTTCTGATAGCGCCATAGAGGGCGAAGCTTGAAGCAACGGTGAGACTGACCCAGGGCAGGCTACCGTAGGAGAACAGCTGCACCGCCACCGCACAGATAGCCAAGGAGATCGCAAACCGTTGTGCGAGATCCAAGGTCTCATGAAACACCAGCCTGCCCACGACAATCGTGAGCAGCGGCAGCATGAAATAGCCCAGACTTGCCTCGGTGGCGCGCCCCATGATCACCGCATAGACGAAAACGCCCCAATTGACACTCAGAAGCGCTGCCGCCAGCAGACTCCACCAAAAAGTACTGCCAATCTGCATGAGATCCCAGGTGGTGCGCAACCGACCCGCAAAAATCAGAATGGCTGTGGCCACTGGCAAGCACCAAATTGCCCTGTGTGCCACAACGTCTATAGCGCCAACAGGCTGAGTTTGAACCCAAAAAAGGGCCGACACTCCCCAAATGACATTGGCGAAGATCGCAAGGGATAGTCCCGCGCGGAGCTGTTGCGACGTATACTCCAATGTCACCTCCCTTGCTTGAATCCCGGTTTGGCGCCACCCGGCTCTGCGACACCGCGGCCGAGCATACACCAGCCACCATTCAAGTTAATCTAGGGTTTGCATACCTTTTCAAAGGCCACCAACCCACGTAGCCTCGCTCTTCCCCCAATTGTCAAATGTCGCAACTCGCCGTGGCTGTATTTATTTCGCAATTAAGCGTCAGGATCTTGGTAGCGATCTGTGGTTTTTTTTTCGCCGCGCTTATCGCGCGCGCCGACAACGCGGCACTGCTGGAGCAACAGCGCGAAGTCTGGACCCAGGCAATCGTGAAAATCGAGGTCCCCATTGTCCGAAGCATCGACGGGTATCCACACCATTTTATCGAGCGCTGCAGTGCCACCGTCATCTCACCAGGACCCAATGCCCTGTTGATCAGCGCCTGGCACTGCTTCGACGGGCTCGATTTATTGGCGACATCGGCCACGGTAATAACCGACGATGGCCCTATGGCACTCGAGCTTCTGGCGTCGGGCGGGTCCATGCTCGAGGATTGGGCGTTGCTCCGCACTCGCAGCAACTGGATGCCCTCTGCGTGGATTCCTGTGTCCCGCACTCCGACGGACCGAGGAACGCGAGTCAGCGCCGCAGGGTTCGCTGGCCCCTCTGAAAGTGAGCGCGCCCCTGCAGACAACATCCCTCAGCGGACACTGTTAATCGATCCAGATTGCCGGGTTACAGAAACGGGATCCCTGCCGGTGGCCACCAACTGCGTTGTCCGCCAAGGCGCTTCCGGCGGCGCGATATTAGGAAGGACACCCAGTGGCAGCTACCGGGTTTTTGGGGTCATATCTTCCGGCGATGGTGAAAGCGTCAGCTACTTTTACCCCGCAGACTTACTATCATCAAAACTCAACCCCTAGTTTGAGGCCCCTCGTTTTTGCCTCTCGGGCGGCGGGCCGCCAATGTGACGCTCTCCTCTCCTCGCCGCCAACTCCACCTGCTTCTGTCGCTCTCTGAGGCGGTCTTTTCGCTCACCGGTCTGATCCTGATAGCAATGAGGACAGGATACGCCCCGCTCGTAGTGCGTGGAGGCTTTCTCCTCCTCGGTGATGGGGTGCCTGCAGGCGTAGCACTGGTCGAAGCGACCCTTCGCCAAATCGTGATTGACCGCGACACGCGAATCGAAAACGAAACACTCGCCCTCCCAGCGTGACTCCGATTCTGGAATCTCCTCAAGATACTTGAGAATCCCTCCCTGCAGATGCCACACCTCGGCAAATCCTTCCGAGATGAGAAAAGAGGTTGATTTCTCGCAGCGGATACCGCCAGTGCAAAACATGGCGATCTTTTTATGTTCTTCCGGTCGCAAGTTATCTCGCGCCCACTGGGGAAAATCGCGGAAACTTTTGGTGGACGGATTAACTGCGCCCCTGAAACTTCCGATAGCGACCTCATAGTCGTTGCGGGTATCGACGACCAAACATTCCGGATCATCAATGAGTGAATTCCACTGTGCGGGCGTCGCGTAGCGACCCACGCAGACATTGGGATCGACATGGGCGACACCCATGGTCACTATCTCTTTCTTTAGTTTTACCTTCATCCTGTGGAACGGATCGGTATCGTGGAATGACTCTTTCCAATCGAGCCCTTCAAACCGGGGGTCTCTGAGTAACCATTCAATGACAGACTGAATACCCCGACGCGTACCGGCGATGGTGCCATTGATACCTTCTCGGGCGAGCAACAAGGTTCCCTTCAAACCAGCCTCGTGGCAGACGTTAAGCAATGGGGCTTTTAACTCCTCAAAGTCATCGAGGGCTACGAAGCGGTACAGCGCTACCACCATACGGTCTTTCTGTCGGGTCGACTCCGTCACTTGCCGGAACCACCCCTGCAGTCTGGGGATGCAGGGGCGCCCTCCGACTTGGCCCACTCTGGAGCAGTGTAGATGTGTAACGCTAAGGCATGAACAGGCCCCGCCAGCCATGACGCCAAGGCGCCATAGACCGACTGATGCCGCTTCACTCTGGTCATTCCCTCAAAACCTTCGCTGACCAAGGTGACCTTGAAGTGAGTCTCAGACCCCGGCGGCACGTTGTGCCGATAGCTCTCGTTCTCCACATTGAGGAAAGCGGGCTGAAAAGCGGTCTCTAACGCTTCAGTCATTTCTTCTTGGATCGTCATAAGTCTAATCCCTATCCTGAACGTGGTATTTTACGACGAATCCAACCGGACATCTGCCTAAGAAAGCATGAGCACGCTCTCACATGACTCGGAGACAGCAGCCGCGCCGCTCTGGCGGCATATCTTGGCCATGCTTTACGATAGCCTGTTAATCATCCCGCTGTTCATGGCCGCTACCGCCCTGTGGGTGTCTGTCTGGGGCCCAACCGACAATGCACTGACGGCAACCGTGCCGCCTCCCCTGCAATGGCTTTCATGGAGCATCATTCTTTTTTTATTTTTCGGGCTTTTCTGGCGCAAAAACGGACAAACCCTGGGGATGCAGGCCTGGCGAATTAAACTCATTGCAGAGGGAGGTGATCAGCCGGCCTGGCGGCAGGTCGCTTTGAGAATAATTGGGGCTGTGCTCTCGATCAGCGTTTTTGGTGCCGGATTCCTTTGGCGATTTGTGCCACCTCATTATCGTTACTGGCACGATACGCTGTCTGGCACCCGCTTGGTGGTGCTGCCGAAGCCGGACTAATCCGTAGCGTTAAGTGCGGCGCCACAGTAGCCACATGCCACCTAACCAGCACGCGGCGATAGGCGACAACGCGGCAAGGAGTGGGTCGTAACCGAAGATCAGGCTCGCTGGACCGAAAAAATCCTGACTAATTCTAAATCCCACTCCGACGATAATCCCAATAAAAACCCTCGCGGCCATGGTGCCCTCGCGAAGCGGTCCGAAAATAAATGACATCGCCACCAGTACCAACGCTAGCGTCGCCAGCGGTTGCAGCACTTTTCTCCAGAATGCCAGTTCAATATCGACAAACACCATTCCTTGTCGCTGCAAATATTTCGCGTATGGCCAGAGTTGCATGATCGGCAAGGTCTCAGGTTCAACCACATCCAGAGTCAAAAGCTCAGGCGTTATTGCCGTATCCCAGCGCCAAAGCGTCTCTTCCCGAACCGACGTCCCCTCCTCCTCAAGGTAAGTCGCTTGCACCTGCTCCAGAACCCAGTGATCTCCCGCATGGGTGCCTCTTTCAGCCATCAAAGAACTGACCAGACGGTAGTCACTGTCAAAAGTGAGTAGTGTGACGCCATAGGCAATGCCGCCTCGCTGAACGGCATCAACATGGATAAACGTATTACCGTCCCGATTCCATGCACCGAAGCGACCCGCCACCGCTGACTCTGAGCGCTGCGCAAGCGCCCGATGGCTCATTGCCAACTGCTCAGAGTGCGGTGCAACAAACTCCCCCACCGCAAATCCAAACACCGCCATTAGCATTGCCGGCTTTAACACCATGATAGCGATGCCACCAAGCGAGACCCCTGACGCACGTATCACCACCAGCTCACTGGAAGCCGCAAGGCGGCCCAAAGCGATCAGTGCACCGATGAGCCCGGCAAACGGCACGAACTCGTGAACTCTGCGTGGAATGGTGTAAGCCACATAAACGAGCACGTCTCCAAATTCATAGCCATTACCAATATCATCGGACTCGTCGATCACCGATATCAGCGAGTCCAGCCCAGTTAGCAAGGTCAAAACGGCGAGGGTGGCCAGCAATACTGAGCGGCCAATGTAAGCATCGAACTTGTGCATTTCTTATTTCACCGGGCGCCGAAAGCGCTCCGCGTTTAGCAGGAGCACTGCCAAAAGGGCCATCGCTCCATGCACCGCCACCATCAACTCGGGCCCGCTTCCCGACTCAATGACCGCGCGACCTTGTGTCAGACCCAAAAAGTACAATAACAACACGAGCATCGCGGGCCCAACCTTGGCGTAACGCCCCCTCCTCGCATCTGTTCTGCTCAGCGCCAGTGCAATCAATGCAGCTGCGGGAATCATTAGCGGCAGGGAAAGTCGCCACCACAGCGCCCCTTGCAACTTGGGATCATCACTCGTCATGAGCGTAGCCGTGGGCACGGCCTCAACCTTACTAGAGCGCCGCAGGCTATTGCTCGATTCCGGGATGAGCTCGCCGTAAAGCTCAAAGGTGACCTCTTCCAGCTCTAACCTTCCGGGGGACCCCCGATAACGACCGCCCCCCCGCAACTCAAGGTAGCGACGCCCCGATTTTTCGTCGAGAACGATTTCGCCCTCTCGCGCGAAGGTCGCGACATGCGCACCATCTCCGCGCCCTCCACTTCGCTCGTAGACGAAAATATTGTGCATCAGGCCGTTGTCGTCGATGCGCTCCGCATAGGTGACGTAACTGCCCCGCCGCTGTTTTCTAAAGCGACCCTCATTGAGCATGTGCAATCCTTCTGCTGAGCGCGGATTATCCAGAAGTACTTGCGCTCTGGCGGAGCCCTCGGGGGCGACGTAGAGGGCCAACACAGCAACCACCAGCATAATCAATGACGCCGGCAACAATACGTAAAGTGCCAGTCGACCTGGGCCGACACCACACGCCTTGAGGACAACCATTTCACTATCTGAGTACAAACGGCCGAGGCTGAGCAATATCCCGATGAACAGCCCGAGCGGCAGAATCATCTCCAAAAACCCGGGCAACTTGAACAGCATAATGGGTAATAGAACATCCCCTGTGAGCGAACCGACAGCCGCTTCCGCCAGATAGCGAATAAACCGCCCCGCAAACACCACAAGAAAAAGCACAAAGCTCACCGCCAGGGTGTGAGTGAGAATATCTTTTGTGAGGTAACGGAGGATACGCATGGCACCAATCAATTCGCCTGGATTTTCATCAGGGTTATTTCGTTCACACGCTGGTCATCATACACTAGCGCCCTCCCACTCCGACCTTCAATGGCACTAGGAATACGCATGTCAGCATTAAGCATTACCGCGAAAACGGCAGCCCCACTCGGTCAAGTCAAAACGCAGGCGCTGGTCGCACTGGTGCCAGAGGGCAAGCCGCTCGGAAGCCGCATGAGAGCCCTCGATAAATGGCTTGGAGGCAATGTATCGCGGACCATCAGCAACGGAGATTTTTCACCGTCAATCGGAACGACTTGCTGGCTACCCGGAACAGACCACGCCCAGCGTGTGCTGCTAGTCGGCTGTGGCGACCTGCAGCAGCGCTCGGTGGCCTCTGACAAGAAGATAGCGGAGGCCCTCTCGCGCGCGCTCCTCGGCAGCACTGCCAAAGACGCAGTTATTTGGACTGAGGGGCTAGCGCAAAAAGTGAAAAAGCCCGAGCGATTGCTGGAACAAATCGCCTTGCAACTCACCCTATCGATCTACCAATACAATCAGACCTTGAACCACCGCAAAAAACCACCGCGATCGCTACGACGCGTTGCGGTAACGCCAACAAATCTTTGCAGTCCTGCGGCAGCCAAGCGCGCGCTTGACGCCGGATCGGCCACCGGTCAGGGAGCAAATCTCACAAGGGAGCTGGTCAATCTTCCGGGTAATGTGTGCACCCCCCGCTATCTCGCCGGGGAAGCACGAAAACTTGCCAAGCGACATCAAAGCCTCTCCGTCTCAATATTGGACGAGCGCAAGATGGCAGAGCTTGGCATGAATTCGTTGTTGTCTGTGGGCAACGGTTCCGAGCAACCCTCGAGATTGATCACCCTCAAATACCAGGGAGCCTCAGCAAAATCACGACCCTATTGCTTGGTGGGAAAGGGCATCACCTTTGATACCGGCGGCATCAGCCTAAAGCCCGGCGCAAAAATGGACGAAATGAAATTTGATATGGGTGGCGCGGCTTCCGTGTTTGGTGCAATTCATGCTGCGGCCCTGCTGAAACTGCCGATCAACATAGTCGGAATTATTGCGGCAGCGGAAAACATGCCCAGCGGCAAAGCAACAAAACCCGGTGACGTGGTAACCAGTCTGTCGGGTAAGACCATTGAAATTTTAAATACCGATGCTGAGGGGCGACTCGTACTGTGCGATGCCCTCACTTACGCGTCGCGATTTTCTCCAGAGGAAGTCGTCGATATCGCAACGCTTACGGGCGCAATAATCGTCTCCTTGGGACACGAGGCGACGGGCATTTTCTCCAACGACGACCACCTTGCTGAGAGCCTTCTCGCTGCGGGCGAAAGGACGCATGATCGCGGCTGGCGCTTCCCCATCTGGGAAGAGTATCACCGTCAATTGGACAGCCCCTTTGCGGACATCGCGAACATTGGTACCGGCGGTGCGGGTAGCATCACTGCCGCCTGCTTTCTCGCCCAATTCACCGAAAATTACAAATGGGCTCATCTCGATATTGCCGGGACCGCTTTCAAGAGCTCTCCCAAGGGCGCCACGGGTCGTCCAGTGCCCATGCTTGTGGAGTATCTTAAGGAGCGCTCAGGGCGACGATGACCAAAGTCGATTTCTACGTGCTACCCGAGGACGGCAGTCTTTCAATGGAGGTCGCCATTGGCCGATTGACCGAAAAAGCGAGTGCGCGGGGTCATCGAGTATTCATTCAGACGAAAGACGAGTCTGAGACACGTCGCCTGGATGAGGCTCTCTGGTCTTTCCGACCGTCCAGCTTTGTTCCCCATTCGCTGGCAACCGACGCTACCTTGGAACGGGTCGTTATCGGACACGAAGATCCGCCAATGGAATGTAATGACGTGCTCATCAACGTTACCCAACGGGTGCCCGCTGGCTTCTCCCGCTTCGAGCGCTTGGCCGAAATTGTGACTCACGACGCCACGGCGATCGAAGCGTCAAGAGAGGCGTGGCGATTTTATCGAGACCGAGGCTATCCACTCAGCAAGCATGAACTTGCAGCAACCTGAACCGGCAGTAAGGCTGTTTACACTGTGACCATGGACAAAAACTTCTCTCCAACCGACATTGAAAGTCGCTGGTACCAAAAATGGGAGTCGGCAGGTTATTTTGCGCCGTCGGGCAATGGACCCGCTTACTGCATACCGATTCCACCCCCCAATGTGACAGGGACGCTGCACATGGGGCACGGTTTTCAGCAAGCGATCATGGATGCGCTGATCCGGTACCACCGAATGAAAGGCTATAACACCCTATGGCAGGTCGGCACGGATCATGCGGGCATTGCAACGCAAATGGTGGTTGAGCGACAACTCGAAGCGGAAGGCGTCTCGCGGGAGGGTCTCGGGCGAGAGGCGTTCGTTGAGAGAGTCTGGGACTGGAAAGAAAAGTCGGGCGGCGCTATTACCCAGCAGCTGCGGCGACTCGGTACCTCTCCTGACTGGCAGCGGGAGCGCTTCACTATGGATCCGGGGCTGTCCAGCGCAGTGCAGCGTGTTTTCATCGGCCTGTACGAAAAGGGGCTGATCTACCGCGGTCACCGGCTGGTAAATTGGGATCCACAGTTCCACACGGCCATATCCGATCTCGAGGTCGTACAAGAGGAAGAACAAGGATCGCTCTGGCACTTGCGTTATCCACTGAGCGATGGACAAGGACACCTTGTGGTGGCGACAACCCGTCCAGAAACGATGCTGGGCGATACGGCAGTGGCGGTCAATCCAACCGACGAGCGCTACAGACATCTGGTCGGCAAAACCATCGATCTCCCGCTTTCAGATCGCACAATCCCCGTCATAGCGGACGACTACGTCGACCCAGAGTTTGGATCCGGGTGCGTCAAAATCACCCCCGCCCATGACTTTAACGACTACGCGATGGGCGAAAGACACAACCTCCCAAAGATCAATATTCTGACCGCAAGCGCAGCACTCAATGACACAGTTCCAGAGCGTTTTCAGGGCCTCGACCGCTTTGCCGCGCGGGAGGCAGTAATCGCGGAACTGGATGCGCTGGGCCTACTCGACAAAATCGAACCCCACACCCTTAAAGTACCTCGGGGAGACAGATCCGGCGCTGTGATTGAGCCCTGGCTGACACCGCAATGGTATGTAGATGCGAAAAAACTTGCGGAACCGGCAATCAGCGCCGTGGAAAAAGGTGATATTCAATTTGTACCCAAGCAGTGGGAGAACACCTATTTCGCCTGGATGCGCGATATTCAGGACTGGTGTATCAGCCGCCAGCTTTGGTGGGGTCACCGAATTCCCGCTTGGTATGACGAGCATGGTCAGGTTTATGTGGGCGAATCAGAGGCGCAGATTCGGCAAGATCATGAGCTACCAGCCTCTCTTACACTGAGCCAAGACGAAGACGTACTGGACACATGGTTCTCCTCTGCACTGTGGACTTTCTCCACACTGGGCTGGCCTCAAAAAAATCCCGACCTGGAGACTTTTCACCCCGCATCGGTACTGGTAACGGGTTTTGACATTATTTTTTTCTGGGTGGCCAGAATGATCATGATGTCCCTCGAATTCATGGGCGAGGTCCCCTTTCATACCGTTTATGTACATGGGCTCGTTCGAGATGGAGAAGGACAAAAAATGTCCAAATCCAAGGGAAACGTGCTGGACCCGATTGACCTCATTGATGGCATTGAACTGGAAGCATTAGTCAGCAAGCGCACGGCTAACCTTATGCAGCCAAAGCTGGCGGAGAAAATTGCGAAAACCACGAGAAAGCAATTTCCTGAGGGGATCCCGGGCTATGGCACGGATGCCCTGCGCTACACCTTTTATTCGCTCGCCTCTACGGGTCGCGATATCAAATTTGATATCGGGCGCATGGAAGGCTATCGCAATTTTTGCAACAAAATATGGAATGCTTCCCGGTACGTCCTGAGCCACACAGAAAGTCATAGCCTGAGTGGGGAACGCGGCGTGATGTCACTTGCGGATCGATGGATTCGAAGCCGTCTACAAACGGCTCTGGAAACCGTCGACAACTCGCTGGCGACCTATCGTTTTGATCTGGCAACGCAAGCGCTTTACGACTTTGTTTGGAACGAATTCTGTGACTGGTATCTCGAGCTCTCCAAACCCGTGCTTTGGGATGAGGAGCAACCAGAGGCGCAACTGCTGGGAACGCGGCAAACGCTGGCGGAAGTATTGGAGCAAGCCCTTCGGATGCTGCACCCGTTCATGCCATTTGTTACCGAAGAAATATGGCAAAGCGTGAGTCCCGTGACAGGCAATCGTGCAGACAGCATCATGCTAGCCCCCTGGCCAACACCTGACGTTGACCAAAAAGACCTCGATGCGGAAGAGGAAATCGAGTGGCTGAAAGGCGTCATCGTCGCTATCAGAACGATACGATCCGAGGCGAATATACCGCCCGCCACTCAGCTTGAGGTGACAATCGCCAACACCACAGAACTGGACAGGATGCGGCTGGAGAGAAACGCAACATTCCTCCAGAGATTGGCTAAAAGTAGCAGCATGACCGCCATCGAGGGTCGAGAGTCCGGACCGCCAAGCCTGATAGCGTTATTTGGCGAGCTGGAGGTACGCGTTCCCATGGCGGGATTGGTAGATATCGTTGCTGAACTCGCTCGACTGGATAAAGAAATTGCCAAAATCGAGGGCGAAATCGCCAGACTCAATGGAAAACTCGCGAACGATAGTTTTATTGAGCGCGCGCCTGCAGACATTGTCGCGACTGAGCGCCAGAAACTGGCGCAAGCAGACGCCTCGTTGAACGTACTCCAACAGCAACGACGGAAAATTGAGGAGTTGCGTTCTGACTAAAGCCCTGATATCACTATACGAGATAATAATTCTAAAACGGTGGAGGCGCAGTCATGTCAGACCGCCATGTTGGAACCGTCAAGTGGTTCAATAACGCCAAGGGCTTCGGTTTTATCACCATGCCTGATCGGCCCGACGATATATTCGTACATTTTCGCGCCATACAGGGCGACGGGTATCGTAGCCTTAACGAAGGGCAGGAAGTCGAATTTGCATTGGTTGAGGGCCCCAAGGGTCTGCAGGCCGAGGAAGTCACCAAGCGCTGATATGCACTTTCACCGAGGTTTGTTAAGCTCGCGGCCCCAACACAGCGAGTCACGGCATGCCTTCCCAAAAGTCTCGACAAAAAACCGCAAAGAAAAATTCTTCCAAAACCCGCAAGAAAGCTGATGCGAGTAAGGTACGTCGTTTCCGAGGCGTGGCGATGCCGTACTCAGGCCACGCCAGCATTCGGGCGGTTAAACGTGCAGGACACGAGCCCAGCATTCACGGAACAAAGCTATGGAAGTCCAGTTGTCTGATTATTGATTATTTGAAAAAAAATACGCCAGGCCGCACAGGCCGCGTACTAGACGCTGGCTGCGGCTGGGGAGTCACAGGGATATGGTGCGCCAAACAGTGGGGGTCTGAGATTCTGTCGATGGACGCCGATCCTGCAGTTTTCCCCTATCTCGACGCTGTCGCGGCCCTCAACGGCGTGACCACGACACCTTGGGTCAAGCGTTTTGAAAAAGTCACTCAAAAAGAACTCGGGGGCATCGATGTGCTGGTCGGGGGTGACATTTGCTTCTGGGACGAATTGGTCAAACCCGTAGGCAAAATGATTGATCGTGCCGTTGCCGCAGGAGTGGGCACCATTGTCATCGGCGATCCAGAGCGGCCCACGTTCCATGAGATGGCAGAGCGGGCGATAGAGAAGCACGGAGGCCAACTGCTGAACTGGCGCTTGAGCGGCACGGTGAAGGCCACGGGCGCACTGCTTGTCATACATAACGATTGACTAATCCATAAAAACATACTGATCTGTCAATTCACTAAGTTCTTTGGGGCCTTCGCAGCCATCAAATGCCGGTCTGAATCGAGTATTCCGCAGTTTTCTTCTCACGCTGACCGGCGCTTCGATGTCAGCAGGTGACAGCGAGATGTCTGAAGCCGCCCCCCGTTCATTGATTTGCAGCACAACACCCACCAGCGCACCAGACCCCCGAAAAGAGCGAAACCCACCGAGTGATGGATATTCGGGTAACGGCGCGGGATTGCCGAAACGCTCGGGCTCTAGTTGACAGGCAGTCTGGTAGAGCCGCACTGCAGCCGGTCGCTTTTGATAGAACCAATGCCAGTCGGCCAAGGCTGACAGCGCATCATGACTATCGGGCTTAAGCGCAAGCAATCGATCAAACAGCCCCTCCCCTTGCTGGAACAGACGACGCTGCAACGCCTCCAAACGGGGTTCTCGCTCCATAGATTGCCAATCCGGGTCGGAAATACGAGGCTCGAATCGAGGGTCATCGATAAAAGCATCGAGTTTGTATTCGAGCAAATAATAAAAGCGCGCTAGCCGAAATGTGAAAGGCTGGCACCATTCTGTGCCGACATCGGGGTCGGCACAGACGGATTCGGTCAAGGTGTCAAAGCGATCGTGAAAACGCAGCAGCTCTCTCGATTTACCCTCCCATGACACATCCATGAGCGCGTCGAGGGTGACATCAAAAAATTCTCCCGCCGCCGCGAGTTCCGCGGCGTTAAAGGGCGGCAAACCCGACCCCAAGAGTCTGAACTGATATTCCGCTCTTTTTTCGAACCCTTCCCGGTCACCGGAGGCTAAATACAGGTCGAGCAAACCTCGCAGAATTGGTAGCTGCTGATCGCCGTACAAACCGTCGTTGACGCGGATAGCGTGCAATGCCCGATCGTAGAGCGCTTCAGCGAGCGCCAGCTCGCCAGCCTCGGTCGCTAGTGAGGCCGCGGCCACGGTGGGTGCAACGAGATCCCGATGATAGGGCCCAAGCGCGCGTTGCATTGCATCTAAAGCCGCCACCACTTGATCGAGTTCTGTCGGTGCGATCGTAGTCGACTGCAACGCTGATGGGTCAGCGGCAATCCACGTTTGCTTCTGAATATCGAGGCCAAAAGGAAGCGGCGTATCGGCAAAGGCCATGCAGCTACAACATCCCAACGCGTAGAAAAGTCGCAGCAATTTGGCAACGTGTTTAGTCACGCGTTGCAATATAGCGCAAAAAAAACCCGCCTCAGAGAGGCGGGCAAAGGCTGTAATCATGTTCCCGTCAGAGGGCGCCTCGAAGGGACAAAACGCCACCTGCCGTTAGGGAACCTATCTGCTACTATCCATAACCGTAGCCAATAAGACCAATGTATTTTTGGACTCAGATGCAGTCTTAATTGTTATAGGCGTGACGAGATGAACTTAAACAGACTCGCAAGAATAGATCTTAACTTATTGGTTTCTCTCTATGTATTGCTCGAGGAGGGGAGTGTTTCCAGAGCCGCTAGTCGGCTCTCCATCACCCAACCCGCTATGTCCAAGACGTTGGGACGTTTACGAGAAACGTTCGACGACCCCCTATTTGTCCGCAGTAAAAGAGGCGTTCAACCGACGCCCAGGGCGTTGAGTCTGGTCGCGGATCTAAAAACGGTGCTGGGTCAAATTGATGGTTTGCTCGACGCGGGAGACTTTTCGCCGGCCGCCTATCGAGGAGAAATCACGCTCGCGATCTCAGAGTATGTTGGGTTCACGCTGTTACCGCCTCTATCTGCGCGTCTTCAGTCCAGCGCCCCTCGACTGCGCCTTCGCACTATCACGCGAGCCGAACGTCAGTTGGATCAGCTGGCCAAAGGAGAACTGGATTTTGCCATCCAAATACATCGCGATGAGTACCCGCCGGAATATACCGTCGCACCACTGGCGGCGTCGCCGCTGGCGATATTTGTTCGGCAGGAACACCCACTGGTGGAGCAGACGCTAACCAGCGATCTGGTAAGGCAGTATCCCCAAGTCGCACTTTACGTAGCGGACCGAGAGGAGTTAATCGGTGGCCAGATGCTGGCCCGCGGTCTTTTTGAGAGTGATCGCGGCACCCTGGAAACTTCACACTTGCTCACGGCCTTCGAGGTGCTCAGGGAAACGGACTACCTACTTATTTGCCCCGCTTACCTCGCCCGCAATGAGGGCGCTACGCGCGATATTGTCGCACTGACCCTGCCACTTGATCTCACCTTTAGCGTCCAGTACTCCCTGATAGCGCATAGGCGCACAGAACACTCGCCGGTACACCAGTGGCTCTGGCACGAAATTATCGAGACAGTGCAGGCAATGCGCTTCCGGACAGTGCACAGGGGCTAGGGCCCTCTCTCCGCAACCCTATTGCGGAAATATGCGATACTTCGCGCCTTCGAGCTGTAGCATCCCAAATGAATCTACCGACTGACAAAACGATCCCGCGTTTTACAACGCCGATTGTCGAAACCCACTGCCATCTGGATTACCTCAATACAGAGGCGCTTGAATCGACCTTGGAGGCAGCGGCGAGCCACGGCATCGAACGCATTGTTACCATCGCGGTGTCACCCAACAACCTGAATACCGTCCTAGACCTCGCCAGCGGTTATCAACAGGTGTGGTGCACTCAGGGGATTCATCCACACGAAGCGAGCACATGGAATCAAGACGTCGCTGACAGGGTCAGTTCAGGTTGCGCTCAAGCGAAAACGGTCGCGGTAGGCGAGATCGGCCTCGATTACTTTTATGAACACAGTGATCGCGCCGCACAAGCGAAGGCCTTCGACGAACAACTGCATATTGCAGCACAGCAGAACCTCCCGGTGGTGATCCACACACGAGACGCCGACGACGACACGCGCGCCATTCTGGCAAACCACAGTCGATCACTGACGCAGAAAGGAGTGATTCACAGCTTTACCAGCTCATTGGCGTTGGCAGAATTCTGTCTGGCGGAGGGCTTCGTCTTGGGCTTTAACGGCATCACTACTTTCAAGAATGCCGACAATGTGCGCGCTGTCGTGCGAGCGACCCCGGCCGAGTCCATTGTGCTGGAGACCGACGCACCCTATCTGACGCCAGTCCCGTTTCGGGGCAAACCCAATGCGCCCTGCTACCTTCCCCTAATTGCCAGAACCCTCGCCGATCTGAAATCCCTTGAGATCGAGAAATTTCTGGAATTGGCGCGTAAAACTAGTCACCAACTATTTTTTTAAAGGCAATGACTGAACTTTTTTCACCGGGCCAGCGCTGGGTTAGCCATGCAGACAGTTCTTTGGGTCTGGGTATTGTGACGCAAATCGACGAACGCAGAGTGACGTTGCACTTCCCGGCGGTTGAAGAGGAGCGGGTCTACGCCACCGATCGCGCTCCGCTGACGCGCCTGCTGCTTAAAAGCGGTGACAGACTTATTCGGATAGATGGACGGCAATTTACCGTATTGGCAGTGGCGCATCGTGATGGCCTCGCCGTCTACGAAACACAAGACGACGAAGGCCTAAAGCAGACTGTGTTAGAGGCGGAGCTCGATGCGCATATCGAGCTCAACACACCGGCTGAACGGCTACTCAACAACCAATTGACCAAGGCTGGCGATTTTGATTTACGCCGGGTCACACTCGAGCACAGCGCCGCAGGCGAGGGGTTTGGTCTCCAAGGGCTCTTAGGTCCCCGGACGTCGCTGCTATCACACCAGCTCTACGTCGCCGCCAGCATTGGAAAACAAGCGGCGCCCCGGGTATTGCTGGCTGATGAGGTGGGACTGGGGAAAACGATCGAAGCGGGCTTGATTCTGAGCCAACAGTTACATCGCCAGCGCGTCTCACGTGTTCTGATACTGACGCCCGAGTCGTTGACGCACCAATGGTTGGTCGAGATGCAGCGGCGCTTTCATCTCTCTTTTTCTCTGCTGAATGCGCACAGGCTGGAAGATACCGACGCCGAGGAGGAGTTCTCCGACAGCCCATTGGTCATCTCTCCGATCAGCCTTTTTTCCGAGCAGTCGAAGCTTCAGCGCATCGTGGTCGACTTGCAGTGGGATATGGTAATCATCGATGAGGCTCATCACATTACGGGGTTCCGCGAGCCACAATCTGATTTGGGAAGATTCGTCGCCGAATTAGCCGAGCGAGCAAGAGGTCTGCTGCTCCTAACGGCCACCCCCGAGCAAGCGGGCCGGGAGAGCCACTTTGAGCGATTGCAACTGATAGACCCGTCCCGCTTTCCCGATTTCGGTCAATTCCTGCAAGAACAGGCGCAATTCACGCACTGGAACCAAATCATTGAGCAAATTGAGGCCGGTCTACAACCGAATTTGCCCGAGGGCATCGATAGTCACGGCGAACCTGATGAGCAAATTCAGCAGATGCTGGACCGCTATGGCACTGGCCGCGTGCTTTACCGGAACTCCCGCAGGGCTGTGGCGGGCTTCCCTACGCGACACCTGCATCCCTACCCGCTACCAGCACCGAACCTTTATGCAAATGCGCTCCACTCACTGCAACCAGAGTCAGCATACGATGAGGCCGAGTGGATTGAGAGAGATCCGAGAGTCGAGTGGCTTCAGGCTGTTCTCAAAGATCTGAGACCAGAGAAAGTCCTCGTCATCTGTGCAAAAAAAGAAACCGCTTTGATATTGGAGCATCATCTGCATCTCAAGGCGGGCGTTCGCTGTGCGGCATTTCACGAGGGCCTGAGCCTGATTGAGCGTGATCGCGCTGCCGCGTACTTCGCAGAGGAATTGGGTGGCGCTCAAGCCCTCATTTGCTCAGAAATTGGCAGCGAGGGGCGTAATTTCCAATTCGCTCGCCATCTCATTTGTTTCGACTTGCCCGCCCATCCAGATCTGCTCGAGCAACGCATTGGTCGACTGGACCGAATTGGGCAAGGCGCAGAGATACACATTCATGTGCCCTATCTCACCGGAACCGCCCACGAGATTTTGTTCCGGTGGTTGCACGAAGGGCTAGACGCATTTTGTGCTACCTGCTCATTCGGACACGAAATCTTCAGTGAATTTGAATCGTCGCTCCTTTCCGCGATGCGGTACAACAGCGATCTGACGGCGCTTATCGATGCCACTCGCGAGCGGCGTGAGCAACTCACTCTCGAGACCGAACGCGGCCGAGACCGCTTGTTGGAGCGGCATTCCCACAACAATGAGGTTGGAAGTCAGATCATCAGTAACCTGGAACAACGAGAGTCAGCACGTTCCCTCTATGACTTTACCGAGCATCTTTTTGACCGGATGGGAATCGACCAAGAATACTTGGAGGAAAAGCTGTCTCTGGTCCGACCCACCGAAAACCTTGTCACCGGGCAATTACCGGGGCTGAATGAGGACGGCGTCACCGTAACCTACGATCGCGCTACCGCGCTCGCCCGCGAGGATGTGCTCTTCCTTACGTGGGAGCACCCCATCATTATGGAGTCAATGTCCGCCCTTTTGAGTAGCGAGATTGGCAAAGCCAGTCTGGGTACTTTCACTCACAAAGGGGTCCCCGCCGGCACCTTTCTCCTCGAGGCGGTATTTCGTGTTGAGTGTCTGGCGCCCCGTTATCTCCAGGCAGGACAATTCCTAGACTATACGCCGCTGCGGATGTTGCTGACCAAAGACGGCAAAGAAGTTGGGGATAAGTTGTCACCCGTCTTCTTGGCCGGGGCATTGCAATCGGTTCCCGCCGCCACGAGCGCCGCGGTGCTCAGCAAGTTACGAACGATTCTGGAGTCTCTATTTGATCTACTGGATCAGCGCGCGACGGAGGTTACTAATCACCGACGGGACGCTGCGCTCGCTCAAGCCGATGACTTTTATAAAAATGAAAGCACTCGTTTGGATTATCTTCGCACTATCAATCCAGCAATCTCTATGCGCGACCTAGACGCCCTATCGGCAGAAAAACAGGCCTGCGTCGCCGCGCTTCATCAGACCAAGCCCGTCTTGGAGGGATTGCGGGTGTGTGTCGCGGTATGAGAACAGGGCTCAGGGCCGATACCAAATCGCCGAGGTATAGGCCCGCTCCTGAATGGTGTCGGGTCGACGCGTGTCTATCTCTGGCTGAGATAACGCGAGCTTGTCTAATAATGAGTGACGTGCGGTCGGTATTTGTAGCACACGCACGTAATAAAAAGCGGACTGATCAGGATCAAACTCAGGGTCGACCCAGCGGGCACTCAACTTGGGCGCGCCGATTGAGTTGGCGGTTAAACCTGTTTTCATATCGACACTCGAGCCTATGGGCGCCAATGCACCGTTCTCTACCTGTCGATCCTCGCCCGCCCAAACTACGTCGTGCACTGCCTCATGGGTCGCCCCGGAAGCATCGATCCACCCCTTCACAACCTGCACACGATCAAGATACGCCCCGACAGGGTCAGCCTGTGCCTCAATCAGCAAACTGAATTGGCCGCCCTCGACTGCGCCAACAACCTCGCCTCCCATCGGGACAGCTTTCGTATCTATGCTTCCCGGGTAACCACTGTCCTCCATCATTTCAGCGGACAAATTCCATCCGCCATAAACCCGCACCGCAATTCTCGGGCCCGTGGTGGCATAGACCTCTCTGCGGCGCATCGCGGCAATAATCGCTTCTCGGGTATTCTCTGTCGCCCACACGGCAGCCAGCCCTGACGCACTCATCCCCCACCCAAACGTGCCTCGCGCATCATCGGACCAGCCACCGCTCTTCCGCGATGGCACCGAATCCGTAGCCATCTTTCCGTGGAAATTATCTTCCTCTGCGGAGGGCAGCGCCGTATGCGCATCCGTTGAGCCGATCACGCCAAACTGATAGGGATTGGTCCCAATGGCGGCCTTGAGAGACAAACCGGTTTTTAATGCACTTCGAATGTAGTCTCCGGCCTGCGGCACGTAATCCGTCCACTTACGCTGGATGTAGTAGGGATAGGTCTCAAAATCTGCAAATTCATCCTCCGGAGACAGTGCTGGGTGCGTCTCGGAATCGCCTTTGATTTGCGTTATCTCGACCACAGGCTCCCAATAGCGACGGATTTCCGCATATTCAACGTCAATATCAGTGCCTCGAATATCCCGTACGTCAAACATCGATCCTTTTGAGATATTGGAATTGTGTGGAATAGCGATGAAATTACCCCCTGTTGCTGCGCTGGTGGTATCGAGCCAGGCCCATAAATCACTGGGGAAGGAACTGTCATCAAATCCAAATGGCGCAAATGACTGGGCCTGCTGGGCATTGATATCGCCCATCACGATACGATGAAGATTGGCGCCTCCAGGTATCAGTGAATATTCCCAGCCAATCAATGCCGTGAATTTCCCTGGCTCGTTGTGTGCGTCTGCGGTATCAGTGATCAACTTCCAGGTGTCAATTTCCACCGTCGGCTGTCTTGGAATCAAACCACTGACACGATCCTCTTCCCAACCCTCCATCGCTTTCACCGCATTATCCGAGGGTTTTGGCAAAATCGAAGTGAACAGTTCGCGGCCCGATTGTTCGTCGATGGCATCACGCAATAAATATTGCACAAAGCGCGTCCACAAACGCTCTCGCCAGGACAATCCCTCGGTAATCATGGGGTTCAGGTAAAGGCTTCTGATTACACCCAGATATTCGGCGTGGTCAGACACGACCAAAAAGTCCAGCGGTGTGCCAATCTGCACGCGGGCCTTATGTCCGGGGTGTACCACCGGCATACCCTTGGCATAACGATATGCGGTGTCGGGTGTGGCGGTCAGGTTACCGTTGGTAAAGGCATCAGAGGAGTAGGTGGAATGGAGGTGCGTATCCCCCCACAACAGCTGCCGTTCATCCGCGCTCGCCGCAAGGGCGAACCCCATTAGGACAACCGCAAGGGAGTTTACCGACGCTTTCCAACTCATAAACTCACCCCTTCGTCTGTCGTTTTATGTTGAGGGAGACAACGTGCTAAGAATGACCGACGGCGGCGCTTATTTACCCTGCCATTCGGGCGCTCGCTTTTCAAAAAACGCCTTGATGGCCTCACTGGAGTCTTGGCTACCAATGCAAAACGCCTGTAACGCTGCTTCCTTGGAGATAGTATCAGCCAGATTGTGAGACGCAGCAAAGGCCATCGATTCCTTGGCGTAACGCAAAGCCAACGGTGAGCGATGGGCGAGCTCCTGAGCAAATGTCATCG
Organism: Luminiphilus sp.; assembly: GCA_964217615.1. GTDB lineage: Bacteria > Pseudomonadota > Gammaproteobacteria > Pseudomonadales > Halieaceae > Luminiphilus. The sequence continues at coordinate 27,831 of CAXPKH010000116.1, read as the reverse complement.
CGTGACTGGCAAAGTCCTCGTCAGGTAGCACACGATTGGCGAGACCCCAGGCTACGGCTTTATCGGACGCCAATTTCTCCCCAAAGGCCATCAATTCAAATGCCCGCTTGGCCCCGACAAAATTCGGTAAAAGCCAGGTAGCACCGCCATCCGGAACCAAACCAATCCCGATAAATGGCTGGTAAAGATAGCTACTCTCCGCCATGACCATCAAATCGCAAGCCATCGCATAGGAATATGAGATGCCGGCACAGGGACCATTGACCGCGGCGATCCAGGGCTTGCGCGCATGATGAATCGCCAGTACGCCGGGCTTGTATTCTGCATTCAACTGGTCCTCGACACCCTCGCCGCCATTCGGCATGGGTTCGGAAGTATCGGAAAGGTCAGCCCCTGCACCGAAGGCCCTGCCCTCACCGGTCAGTACCACCACCCAAATATCCCTATCAGCGTTGACCTCTTGAGCCGCGCGAGCAAACTCTCGACGCATGGTGCCATTGAAACTATTCAACTTCTCAGGCCGATTGAAGGAAACGCGCGCCACGCGCCCCTCACGCTGGATTAAAATGCTTTCATAATCACTCATGATTTACTCCTTATTCCTCGGACGCATGCGCAGCGCCTGTCGCCAACAACGCCTGAATTGCGCTGTCCTCCATGCCGGTCGCTCGAAGCACTGACACCGTATCTGCACCAAGTGAACGCGTAGCGTGACGAATTTCCGACGGCGTTCTGGCAAACCTCGGCGCAGGGTTTGGGTGCGTCATTCCTTCAACGTCTGAATAGACCGAACGCTCACTGTTGGCTGCATATTGGGGCGCCTCAACCATCGTCAGCACCGGCGCAAAGCAGGCATCGCTACCCGCCATAAGTTCATCCCACTCATCGCGGGTTTTCGTTCTGAACACCGACGCCAGTTTTTCTTTGAGCTCCGGCCACTGCGCACTATCGTGCTGCGCCTGGAACTGAGGATCGCTGACCTCCGCGCGGGCAAGTAACTCGGCATAAAACTGGGGTTCGATCGCCCCTACTGCCACATATCGCCCATCCGCACACTCGTAGGTATCGTAAAAGTGCGCAGCGCCATCCAGCAGATTGGCCTCCCGTTCTTCTGCGTTCCAAGCGCCAAGCTGTTGAAAGCCCTGCATCATCCACATCAACTGCGCAGTGCCGTCGACCATAGCAACGTCGACCACCTGTCCCTGCCCAGATTTAGAGGCTTCAAGGAGCGCGGCAAGAATGCCCGTCACCAAAAGCATGCCGCCGCCGCCAAAATCGCCGACAAGATTTAGCGGAACTACCGGGCGCTCACCGCGCCGCCCGATGGCATGCAGCGCACCTGTGATCGCAATGTAGTTCAAATCGTGCCCCGCGGCCTGCGCCAAGGGGCCCGTCTGGCCCCAACCCGTCATTCGCGCAAACACCAGCTTTGGGTTTTTGGCCAGGCACACGTCTGGTCCAAAGCCCAGCTTTTCGCATACACCGGGACGATAGGGGTCGATCACCGCATCCGCCTGCTCGATCAATCTCATGAGCGCGGCGTGACCCGCGGCCTGCTTGAGATCCAACACCACAGATTTTTTATTTCTTCCGCTGATAGGTTCAGCCAATTTGGGGTCAGTGGCTCCCGGACGCTCAATCCGGATCACCTCGGCACCCATATCGGCCAAAATCATGCCTCCCATTGGCGCAGGACCGATGCCTGCCAGCTCGATTATGGTATAGCCACTCAACGATCCCATCTCGTCGCCTCAAAAGTTACGTTGATTGAAAGCATCGTACTGATCGCCAAGGCAATGCCGACCAATGATCAGCTTCATAATTTCCGAACTGCCCGCGTATATGGTCGCAATCTTGGCGTCCGCAGATTGTCGACTGATAGGATACTCGTCCATGAACCCGGCGCCGCCGTGAAGTTGCAGACCTTCGTCTGCCACTCGCTGCTGGAGTTCCGATGTTTTCAATTTGGCAATGGCGGCATCCTCGGCTGACAAGTTACCCGCATTAAATGCCAGCGCCGCCTGATCGACGTAGCATTGCGCAATATCGAGTTCTGCCCGTAATTCAGCCATTTTAAACTGGGTGTTTTGCATACTCGCCAGCGACTTGCCGAACACCTCGCGCTCACGAACAAAGTCTGCCGTGAGATCCCAAGAGAGCTGTGCTGCCGCGAGATAGCCCATGGCTCCCAGCAAACGTTCTTCGGCAAGACCCTCCATCAAATAATAGAAGCCCTTGTGCGCCTCACCCAGAACATTGGCTTTCGGGACTTTAACGTTATTGAAGAACAGCTCAGCCGTATCCTGAGCCTTTAACCCCATTTTTTTGAGATTGCGGCCCCGCGCAAACCCCTCCCATTCGGACTCTACTAAAAACAACGTCATGGCATGTGGATTGTTCTGCGGATCGGTCTTGGCCGCCACGACGACCAAGTCACAGTTGATACCATTCGAAATGTAGGTCTTTTGGCCATTCAGTAGCCAATAATCATCATGCTCAACGGCGTGGGTCCGCATTCCCGCTAAGTTGCTACCCGCATCTGGCTCAGTCATGGCTACTGCGAGAATAATATCGCCCGAAACAGCACCCGGAATGTAACGATCAATCTGCTCCTCGGATCCAAAGCGCGTGATGTAAGGCGCGACTATGCGGCTGTGCAGGGAGCCAAACCAGTCACTGCAGCGGGCGTAAGCCAACTCTTCGATAATGACTTGCTCCCAGCGAATGTCGTAATCGTTCATGCCGCCAAAACGCTCATCAGGCCACACCATCAGAAACCCTTTCTCGCCGGCTTTCTGGAAGATTTCGCGGTCGACGATGCCTTGGTCCCGGAACCGCTCCATGTGAGGCACAACTTCTTCTGCTAAGAACCTGCGATAGGCCTCTCGGAACATCACCTGCTCGTCGGTAAATTGTCTGGTGAGCATAATGCTCTACTCCGTTATCACATTCGTTTCGTTCGGAGCTTATCTCGGCTCCGTCGATGCTGATCATTCAGACCTCACGCAATGCCCCGCGTGATGGGTCGTGACTCAGCGCTTTGCAAACCGCATGGCACAGCGAATCAATGTTGTCTCACAGGGGCAGCAAATATGAGTATCCTGTCCTTTCGACAGCGCGGACGCAGCGCCGGGGACTAATCAGCCGACGCGGGATCCAAAACCTCTTTCAATTCTCGCTTGAGAAACTTACCATTCGCGTTGCGGGGCAATGGCTCAGCAAGGAACCATACGTACTTCGGGATCTTGAATGCGGCCAGCCGAGAAGCCATGTGCTCCCTGAGGCCTGATGCGTCCATCATCGCGCCGGGCTTAAGGTGTACCGCAACACCCACTTCCTCGCCTAAACGGTCGTCGGGTACCGCGAATGCCACCGTCTCAAGCACCGCTGGATGCGTATACAACGCGCCCTCTACCTCTGCACAGTAAATATTTTCTCCACCGCGGAGAATCATGTCTTTAGCACGGTCAACCAAATACAGGAACCCATCCTCATCGAAGTAGCCGATATCGCCGGTGTGCAACCAACCGTCCACAATGGTTTCTGCTGTGGCCTCGGGTCGGTTCAAGTACCCCTTGATCACCGGGGCCCCCTTGACCAGAAGCTCACCCGCCTCGCCGACCGGCAGTGATTCACCCGCTGAGTTAACGATTTTACCCTCCAGGGTGGGAACCAGCGGGCCACAGCTCTGCGGCCGCGCCAAGAACAGATCGCCGGTAGTGTAGGTGGTGATGCCGCAAACCTCAGTCATTCCATAGCCCTGCGCAGGCTTTGCACGCTGCGTAGTTTCTACCACCTTTCCGGGCAAATCCGGGTGCATCGCCGCGCCACCGCCCCCCAATGAGTTAAGGCTGGAGGTGTCGTAATCGCCGAATTCAGGGTGCGCCAATAGCTCCCGAGTCATCATCGGGACCGCGCTCAAGGTATTCACCTTTTCGCGCTGGATGAGCTTCAACGCCTCGGTAGTATCCCATTTGTACATCAGCACCAGCTTGCCACCGCTAATCGTCGCCCCGTGCATGACACAGTTGTTGGCCGTCACATGAAACAGGGGCGTTGCGACAAGCGAGGTGGCTGCGGGCGCTGATATCGGTGCATCAACCTCATCGCCTCTGTTCATCGCTTGGGCCGTCGCGAAAATCTGACCCATCGCCGCCACGTTCATAATGTTATGTACACAACCTCTGTGGGTGAGTTGTGCACCTTTGGGGCGTCCAGTGGTACCAGAGGTATAAAAAATACAGGCGTCGTCGTTTGGCTGAATCTCCGTGAGCGGTAGTTCACCTGGCACCCGCACGGCATCTTCCCATTGGGTCGCTGGGACCGCCGGACTCGAATCTCTCACCGCAACGACCTTAAGTCCTTCAAAGTCACCCGCAATATCGGCATAAACGGAGAGTCGCTGGTCGTCCGCCACTAAAAGTTTAGGCTCGGAATCGTTCAGGGCATAGGCCATCTCGTCAGCCACCCACCAGGCGTTCATGCCGACCACCACACCGCCGACCGCAATCACACCCCAATAAGCAAAAATCCACTCGGGATAATTTCTTAGCGCGATAGCCACACGGTCACCTGATCCGATGCCTTGCGCTTGCAGCCAGCACGCGAAGTTAGCCACGATCTGGCCAGCCTCACTGAAAGTCCAGCGCTCGTCGCCATAGACAATGTATTCTTGGTCACCAAAGCCCTGCCCTAGTAGCCAGAGATCGCGCATCGATCCCGGAGCATGCTGGTAAGCTCTCAGCGCCTGACCACTCACCTCGATCGTGGTCACTTCCAAAAATGCTCCCGGCGCCGTCACCATCTCTACCGCTTGACGGTAATTCTTTATGACCTGGTCACTACCCATCTGTCGCTTGCCCCTTAGATTTATATGCTCGAGTAATCACTGAGATTGTGCCCGAAAGCCTGCGCAAGATACCCTAACACCGATACGACAACCAGTTGCCGGAGCTTAGGTATTGGCAGGTATAATGCCAATAGCATGGCAGCTATACCAGCCTACGCTGCGCCGAACGAAAGCCCTGGCAAACGACTCGCCGATGATGGGTTAATACGGGAAGGCATTGCACACGAGGAACATAATGAGCGCACAAGATCTGGACCTGACGCATTTGGAACCCTGGCTCCGTAAGCAGATACCGGACATGGGCGGTGCGCTGACCGCAGAGAAATTTGCGGGGGGCCAGTCAAACCCAACCTTTAAGCTCACGCTGGGTGACGCGCATTACGTCTTGCGCCGAAAGCCCCCGGGCGAGCTTCTGGCTTCCGCGCATGCGGTTGACCGTGAGTTCCGGGTGCTCGACGCGCTGCGTGATACGGAGGTGCCTGTTCCAAACGCGGTAGCACTATGTACCGACGATAGCATCATTGGCTCGATGTTCTACGTTATGGAGCATCTGGACGGACGCATTTTCTGGGATCCGGCAGTCCCCGAGGCCAGTAACGAAGAGAGAACTGCCATATATGACGAAATGAATCGTGTCCTAGCTGCGCTCCATCGCGTGGACGTGAATAATGTGGGCCTTGCCGACTACGGAAAACCTGGCAACTACTACGCTCGCCAGATCGGTCGCTGGACCAAGCAATACCGAGCATCGGAGACCGAGGTTGTCGCAGATATGGAGGCACTCATTGACTGGCTCCCCCATCATGTCCCCGAGGGGGATGAGCGGGTCGCGCTGGTTCACGGGGACTATCGACTCGACAACATGATCTTTCATCCCACCGAACCCCGGATCATCGGCATTCTCGACTGGGAACTCTCAACCCTAGGCGACCCCTTAGCGGACCTCGCTTACCAACTGATGGCGTGGCGCTTCCCGCGAGAGGGAGGGATTGCCGGCCTTGAAGGACTGGACAGACTGTCACTGGGACTGCCGACAGACGAGGAATACATCGCCGCATACTGCCGCCGCACGGGGCGCGAGGGGATCGATAACTGGTCTTTTTATATGGCGTTTTGCTTTTTCAGAATCGCAGCCATTCTGCAAGGCATCAAAAAACGCGCCCAAATCGGCACCGCATCGAGCGCTGAAGCCGACAGCCGCGCGATCATGGTTGGCCCATTGGCCGCATTAGGCGCTGCCTGCATCCCCTGACGCTGCAACACCTCACTTCAGGCGGCGGTACTCTTCGCCCGAGATCGAGCCGCTTGCACTTCGCGCTTTACCGGCACCGACTTCGCGCGCTTCCTCGCCTTCTGCTCTGATCCTGCTCTCAGGGCCTTCATTTGAGCAGCTGTCGGCGGGGGTCTGCGTCGCGAACTTTTTGGCTGTCGGTAGGTACCGGGAGCAGGTCTGAGGTCACCATACTCAAAGCGATGCAGTATCTCTTCCAACGTTCGAGAAATTTGCGTGCACCGGCGGACGGACTCAAGCCGACTGAAAGTAGCTCGTCGCCCCTCATTGACCAATACGCGTAGTTCCTCGGTGCTAGGTTGGCTGATTAATTTGAGGGGATTTTGCAACCGGAATTTGGGGACAATGTTAATGTCCCCGGAATATTCTTGGTCCAGTAGTGCATGAACACCATGCAGCATCATATTGAATTTTGGCCAATTGTCACCATACCTTTTGGCGATACCGCGATAGAAGTTGAGCATTTCCCGACCAATGCCAATCCCCAATGAGGACGCGGCTCGACGTACGGGGCGGGGCCGCGCCTCCTCGCGAGGCAAGAAGGCGCGCGCTACAGGATTGACCATACTGACAATATAGTGATTGGTCGAAAACAATCGAGATAGCCGCTTCGCGGGTAGGTCATCCGCAACGGAGCCGTCAACCCAACGCCGGGCAGGCAGATAGGGCTGCGCCTCCCCTCTCTCGTTCTTTGCCTGCAACATGACCGGCGGAAAGACACCGGGAATCGCGCAGGAAGCCATCGCGGCAGAGCGCAAATACACGTTAGGAGAAGAGACTGCGTTCAGTAACCGAGACCGCTGATGGGGCTCGGCGGGCGCAACAGTAATGCTGATCTGCCGACCTGTTTTCGCATAGGCTTCGGCAAAGGTGAGATCGGGAATCGTGGCCGCTATCAGTTGCTCTGTGTTTTCGGCAGTAAAGCGATCGCCAACGCCAATCAACCACCTTCGAATCAGACCAGCCGTGTCGTTGCCGCCAGATTCCAGCATTCTAATGAAATCAAGGCGCTGCATCTCCTCGTCGGTGTAGGCGCCCAGCGTTGCCGCCACAATGGACCCAGCACTCGAGCCCGATATCACCCGCGGCAGCAAACCATGTCGGAGCAACTCGGTGACAACACCGACATGCAGAAATCCTAATACACCGCCACCGCTCAGCATTAATGCCGAGCGACCGTAACAAACATTACTGCGGTAGAAAAAATCGAGCTTTTGCTGAACTGGAATCACCTCATCGGGCAGTTCCGCCAAGATTCTCAGCGCCTCGTCAATCTCATCAATATATTGCTCTATTAGCACCTTCGTGCCCGACTTGGCTTGACGGTAGAGAACACTTTTCCCCATACCGCCCATATTGCCGTGGATACCTTCGTTCAGTGCATAGAGCAGGCCGGTCCAGTCTTTTTGCTTGCGAAATTTGCGCAAACGGTCCAGCCGGTAGCGAATTTGAGCGTGATCATAAAGATCGGAGGGTTCTTCGAGTCGCCACTCCGACATACCACTGGTAACGTCATGTGCCTGAGCGGCCGCAAACCATTCCTCGTAAGACCGCGCGAGATCCATTGCTCGCTCGTGTTGCCGCAACTCCGTTTTAGCCGTCAACTACCACTACCTCGCCATTGAAGTCTGTTAACGCATGAATGCTCGGTAGCATAGAGGCTCATCGCCCCCTGCACCAGCTTGACAAAGCCGATACTTATGAGGCGGCTCGGTAGGCATCCTGTAGATGCCGCTTGTAGAGCTTGCCATTGTCCATTCGCGGCAACTGCTCCAGAAAATCAATCCTTCTGGGGACTTTTATCGTGGACAACCGTTCGCGCATCCACAGGGAGAGCTCTTCAGCTGTTTCATCCGTCGCCTCCCTCCAATCCATTGGCTGTACCACCGCCACGACTTCCTCTCCAAATTCGGGGTGAGGCACTCCGAAAACCGCCACATCAGCCACCTTATCGTGGGTAATCAAGAGGCCTTCGATCTCGGCGGGATAAACGTTCACGCCACCAGTAATAATCGTAAAATTTTTGCGGTCAGTCAGGTAAAGAAAGCCCTCCTCGTCGAGGTAACCGACATCCCCCATGGTACTCCACCCCTGCTCATTAAAAGCTTCACGGGTTTTTTCAGGCTCATCAAAATATTCAAAAGGTCGGCTGTTAGCAAAATAAACGTCGCCCACCTCACCCGGGCCAAGGACTTCGCCATTTTCGCCCAGAATGCGCGGCTCGCCGATGATCGCTTGCCCTACAGAACCCTTGTGAGTCAGCCAGTGTGCGGAGTCAATAATGGTAAATCCATTGCCCTCACTGCCGGAGTAATACTCGACGATGACCGGCCCCCACCACTCGATCATGGCTTCTTTCACATCAATCGGACAGGGCGCCGCGGCGTGAATCGCACATTTCATGGAGCTGAGGTCGTAACCCTGACGCTCTGACTCCGGGAGCTTCAACATGCGAACGAACATAATCGGTACCCATTGGCTGTGCGTCGCGCCGTAGCGCTCGATCAGCGACAGGGCCTGCGCCGGATCGAAATGCTCCATGATGATGGATGTACCGCCCAACCCCAGCACCATCAGGTTGTAGTGCAAAGGGGCCGCGTGATAGAGCGGAGCCGGCGACAGATAAATCGTATCTACACCGAACCCAAAGAAAGCGCCAACGGTGCCGGACATCGGATGATCTGCGTGAATACTCTCCGCGTGGGGCTTCCAATAGACCCCCTTTGGCTTTCCCGTTGTGCCTGACGAGTACAACATGGGCGCTCCCAAAAACTCGTCCGAGATCGGGGTGTCAGGCAAGCTGCTTAGCTGCTCCTCAAGCGCGTCGAAGCCCGGAATGTCCCCGCCCACTGAAAAACACCGGCTCAGGCCCGCTGCAGCGGTGGCCGCTTCGGTTGCGACAGCGGAAAGGCTTGCAGACGCTATAAATAACTTAGCCTTGCAATTCGTGATGATATACGCCGTCTCATCCTGCTTGAGATGCGTGCTGATCGGCGTAAAGATGACCCCGGCCCGTAGCGCCCCCTGGGCAACCTGCAAAAACTCGGCACAATTTTTCATCATCATGGCAATGTGGTCACCGCGCTGAACGCCTGAGAGCCGCAGTAGATGCGCTATCTGGTTGGAACGCTGATCAAGCTGGCGATAGGTGACCACCTCGCCGGTATTGGCCAATATGTAGGCTGGCCGGTCAGGGGTTTCCGTTGCATAAGCAGAAAAATGCGGCATGAAGAGCCTCTTTTTGGGATTATGATGCGATATCACTATACATTTTCGGGAATGAGATGGTAGAGGGTGTCGCGAGGGACTCTGGGCGAAGTTTCAGAGCGCAGTGCAGAGAGGGTAACTTCAGCGGCCAGACCTCAGGATTAGCACCGGGACTGGTCCAAGCCAATATTGTCATACTGCCCGCAGGCGCCGCTCAGCACTTTCAGACCTTTTGCCAGCGCAACCCCCGACCCTGCCCCTTACTGGCGATCAGTCCGGCCCCCGGGGACCCGACCCTACCCGATCTAGGCGAGGACATCGATATTCGGGTGGACCTACCCAAGTATCGTGTATGGCGCGACGGGCTGCTGGCGGAGCAGCTGACGGACATCGCCGATCTGTGGCAGGCTGATTGGACGGCCTTTGCCCTTGGCTGCTCTTTCTCGTTTGAAGACGCACTAATGGACGCCGGCATCGAGATCCGCAACATTACGGAAGGGGTTAACGTCCCCATGTACAAAACAAACATTCCGTGTGCTGCTGCGGGTCCTTTCGCAGGTCCAATGGTGGTGAGCATGCGGCCGATGCCTGCTGCTAACGCCATCCGGGCTATACAGATCTGCTCTCGCTTTCCGTCCGTGCACGGCGCGCCCATTCATCTGGGCAACCCGAGCGAAATTGGCATAGCCGATCTCAACAAACCTGATTTCGGCGACGCGGTATCTGTACAACCCTCGGAGATACCGCTTTTCTGGGCCTGTGGCGTGACCCCGCAAGTCGCTCTGCAAGCTGCAAAACTCCCGCTTGCGGTGACGCATGAACCCGGGCATATGCTGGTGACCGATTTAATGAATACTGATTTGGCGATTTTCTGATGACACAACGACTGATGCTCAACTGCGATATGGGAGAGAGCTACGGTGCTTGGACCATGGGAGATGACGCTGCAATAATGCCCTTAATCGACGCGGCAAACATCGCTTGCGGCGGACACGCTGGTGACCCCGGCACTATGCGGCACTGCGTCACACTGGCGCGTCGCCATGGGACAGAGGTTGGTGCGCATGTGTCTTACCCCGACCTGCAGGGTTTCGGCCGCAGAGCTATGGACATTCGAGGGTCCGAGTTAATCGATTTGATCCATCATCAAATTGGTGGACTTGACGGAATTGCGCGAACTCATGGGACGCGGGTGAGTTTCGTAAAACCCCATGGTGCCCTCTACCACGCAATGCTTGCAGACCCTGATGTGCTCAATGATGTCATGCGGGCAGTAGCCGGCTGGCACACTGACTTGTCGCTAGTTGTGCTCGCCACACCCCGAGATCGCAAAACGGTGCAGCTAGCGGTAGAGCATGGCTTAACGCTGCGTTACGAAGCTTTCGCCGATCGGGGCTATACCAGCCGTGGATTGCTCGTTCCGCGTGATAAACCCGGCGCCTTATTAGGATTGGAAGAAGCGACGCAGCAAGCATTGGCGATCGCCCAAAATAATCTGCGCACGCCCAAGGGAAAGCGGATTCCTGTCAATGCCGATACGCTTTGCGTGCATGGCGATACACCCGCAGCCCTGAGGATGATCAAAGCCATTCGTAGCGCCCTGGACAAAATGTGAATGGAATTTACCGTGGGTCCTGCTGGCGATCTGGGTTTGCGTCTCGCGTTTACGCAGGCACCCGCGCCCTTGCTAACCCATCAATTACTGGCAATCCAAAGTGCCGCGAAACTGCAGTTTTTGGGCTCCCTCGTCGACAGTATCGTCGGCTACAACACACTGACCCTGTTCTTCCAGCCCCTGACTCTTGATAGAGAGCGAGCGCAGCATTGGCTGCAGGAGAGCGCAATGCGCGTTAACGGCGCGGCAGGCATCGGGGACACCGCATGTAAAACCGTTACCCTGCCGGTGCTTTATCACCCCAGTGTCGCGCCCGATCTTGAGTGGCTGGCGGAGTCACAGAATCTTGAAGTGGACGAGGTCATAGCGCTACATAGTGAGAAAGATTATTTCGCTTTTGCCACAGGTTTTGCACCGGGATTTTGCTACCTCGGTTCGGTAGATGAGCGTTTGGCTACGCCCCGCTTAGATACGCCACGGGCACACGTGCCCGCTGGCTCGGTTGCCATTGCGGATCAGCAAACGGCGATCTATCCGTGTGCGTCACCCGGCGGCTGGCGCCTCATCGGTGCCTGCCCCACACCCCTTTTCGACCTTGAAGCTGATCCTGCTGCCCGCATCTCGGTGGGCGACACCGTCCGCTTTGAACCTATCTCTCTCGAGGCCTTCCAAGCCCTGCAAAGCCAGCCGGGTGAAACATGAGGACGCTGACGCTTATTCGTGCCGGCATCGCAACAACGATTCAAGATGGAGGTCGACCGGGGCATCAACAACATGGCATCCCACCCGGAGGCGCCATGGATGGGTTTGCCATGCGCATTGGACAACATCACATGGGGCACCAAGACAACGAGGCCGCGCTGGAATTCGTATACGGAGATCTGGCATTCACGGCCTCTGACCGCTGCCGCTTTATCGTGACGGGCGCGCCTGCAGCCATTACGATTGGCGACTCTGTCGGTCACTGTGGCAAGGTCCTAGAAACTGAAGCAAACGCGATGGTAACCATCAAACCGAGTGAGTATGGCCTCTATAGCTATCTTCACGTCGCGGGAGGTATTGCGACTCCAATTTGCTTGGGTAGCCGAAGTACTTCTCCACGAGAACGCATAGGCGGCCTTGATGGAAGATACCTCCGTGATGGCGACGTGCTACCGCTGGGGGAGGCACACACAGCTTGCCCTGCAATGAACACAGCAATGCCAAGCAATCGCCAGCGACAGGTACTGTCCCTCAGATTTATCCCGGGATTTCAATATGACCGATTCCCCGATGCGACCCGCGTGGATCTCGGGTCACAGATTTTCTCTGTGACGGCCCGGGCCAACCGCATGGGTGTCACGCTCGAAGGTGAACCCGTCATCACGGGCATGCAGTCCTTGCTCTCTGAGGCAACCTGCTACGGCGCCATACAAATCCCACCCGATGGCAAGCCGATTGTCCTGCTTAATGATCGCCAAACGGTGGGTGGCTATCCAAAAGCGGGGGCTGTCATCAGTAGTGACTGTCAACGCCTTGCTCAATCTCGACCCGGTCAGCGCGTAGAGTTTGTCGCCGTTACCCCCCAAGAGGCGGATCGCATTGCTTGGCTTGAGCACCACTATCTCGAGAGCAAACTACTGTGACTCTTCGCACGCCGAGAGAGACGATCGAAGCGATTGAGCTAACGCTCATCGCACAAGATCATCGGGGCATGAGTCGTGTTCGGCAGGCACTGGATCCCGGGTACCTCGGGCGCGCCGCCGAGCTACTGGCAGAGGTGCGGGGAGCGGTTTACATCATCACAGGGTTCCCGGTGGCCGGCTCCTTCGAGACGGACGGGCCCGCTGGCGCGATGGCGCTTTATCGACTGTGCGAGTCACTGAGCCTTACACCGAGCATCCTTTCTGAACCCGCTCTCACCCGCTGTCTGAGCCCAGCATACCGCTGTCTAGACTTAGCTACGGGGTCAAGGGAGCAGGTTCAACAAGTAGTCCAGGACTTCTACCGCAACGCGCCGCCAGCCTTAGTCATCAGTATCGAGCGCCCAGGCGCCGCTCATGACGGGCGCTATTACAATATGGCGGGGAGGGATATTTCTGCGGAATGCTTATCGGCCGAGCCTTTTCTTGAACTCGCACCCTGCCCAATTATCGCGATTGGGGATGGCGGCAATGAGCTTGGTATGGGCAAGGCCATGACGGCCCTCACTGATCTCGATATTCATCCCGCGGTCACCACCTGTGACGAACTGTTGGTAGCGGACGTTTCAAACTGGGCAGCCTATGCACTGTGCGCAGTGACCTACGCACAACAGGGAGCCATACCCGATATCGCCTCAGATGTGCGCAGCGACCTGTCTTTCCTTGTGGCATCTGGCGCGGTGGACGGAGTGACTGGTGAGCAGACGGCTACCGAAGACGGGTTTGCAGAGGGCGCTGGTAGCGCGCTCACCGAACACATTATTCATTTGCTTCATGAAGAGAGCAGCCTATGACCGTAGCGTATCTGAACGGCAAATTTTTACCCCGCGAAGAAGCAAAAATATCGCCGATGGACCGCGGTTTTCTTTTTGGCGATGGCGTTTATGAGGTGATTCCCTGCTACGCGGGCAAAGCAGTAGCAATGAGTTACCACATGGAACGCTTGGCACATTCACTGAGAGGCATCAAACTTGACGGCACGCCGTCAAGCTCTGACCTCGCGTCAATGCTCGAAGAACTGATCGGGTTAAACGGCAGCGGCGACTTGGGCATTTACCTCCAAATCACGAGAGGGGTGGCAGAAAAGCGCCAGCATGCTTTCCCCGAGAATACCGTTCCGACCATTTTTGCCTACGCCTTCCCCATCGATCCTCCTTGTGATGGATCCATGGATCAAGCAACTTGCTTCACAACGGTCACGCGATCTGATGCGAGATGGGCCAGATGTCATATTAAGTCAACGGCTCTGCTGGGCAATGTGCTCCACATGATGGAGGCAATTGATGAGGGCGCAGAGGAGGTGCTACTTTTCAATGAGCAAGACCTCCTCACCGAGGCAGCGGCATGCAATGTTTTTATCGTCAAAGACGGACAAATACACACGCCGGAGCTGGATCATCAAAAGCTACCCGGTGTCACCCGTCGACTTTGCCTCGAGTTTCTTGAGAAGCATACGGATTGGCCAGTGCAGGTGGGTCCGGTGAGTCGTGACGCTGTGATGTCTGCCGAGGAGGTCTGGCTGAGCTCCTCGACCAAAGAACTGGCACCCGTGATTGCGATCGATGGCAAGCCGGTAGCCGACGGCAAGCCCGGTCAGTACTGGTCCACCGCGCAAGGCCTGTTTCATCTTCATCGGTTTGACCCGCGCTGATGCCCAGAGACACCACTGTCTTCATTGACCTCGCGGCCATTGGCGACAACATCGCCGCGCTGAAACGTTCACTCGGCGCATGCCAATTTATGGCGGTGGTCAAGGCGGACGCCTATGGGCACGGGGCCGTTGCTGTTGCCCAACACGTCGAACCCATGGTTGAAGCCTTTGCCGTCGCGTTCACCGAAGAGGCCATCGAACTGCGCACAGCGGGCATTCGGAAACCCATCCTTATCCTGGAAGGCCCCCACTCTCCGGATGACCTAGTAACCGCTGAAGAACAGGATTTATGGCCTGCCCTTCACTCCCAGTATCAAATCGATTGGTGCGTGGCGCATCGCTCGGCGCTGCCCCACGTATGGATCAAAATTGATACGGGGATGCATCGACTCGGCCTCGACCCGCAGCAATTGGCCGGGATTGGGCAATCGCTTGTGGATAAGGGCTGTCAGAAGCTGACATTAATGTCTCACCTAGCCTCCGCCGAGTTCCCAGATAGCGCGCTGACCTCGCAGCAATTGAGCCTGTGGCGAGACGCGTTGGCGGAGTGGCCACACGAGGTCAGCCTCTGCAACTCCGCAGGCAGCAGATTGGGCCTCGCTCGGGATGACAACTGGGCTAGAGTGGGTTATGCCATGTACGGCGGGCTGGTCAAAGACATGGCCGATAACGCGTCACTCAAACCCGCTATGCGTTTTGAGACTGCCGTGCTCGCTGTCCGGCAGGTAAAGACCGGAGAGTCTGTTGGCTACGGGGGTCAATGGACGGCTCAGCGAGATAGCGTTATCGCTACCTTGCCCGTGGGTTACGGTGACGGATACCCGTGGCTCGCACCGAATGGCACACCGGTCAATATCAATGGTGTCGTCGCGCCGCTCGTCGGTCGAGTCTCCATGGATATGCTAACGGTCGATGTGACAGACTGCGGCGCAGTCGCGGTCGGCACCCGTGCGGTTCTGTGGGGAGACGATCCCGCGATAGACGCGGTGGCAGAGGTTTGTGGCACCATAGGCTACGAACTGATGACCCGAATGACTGGGAGAGCCCCTCGGTGCTACGAAAAGTAAGACTCCACGAGCCAAAGCGCCGCTCATCGCTTCCAGAAAAATCAGCCAAAGCAACACTATCCCACCGCGATGACTGACAATGAATGCACTGACGACGAACTCCTGGCTGCGATCGATCTGGGAAGCAACTCGTTCCATCTCATAATCGCCAAGTCAGAATTTGGTGAGCTCAGACCTGTGCAGGCCCTCGCCGAGAAGGTACAACTTGGCGAAACGGATGACTCGGGACTATTAACTGACTCAGCCATCGCTAGGGGGCTCTCCTGCCTCGAGCGCTTTAAGCAACTTTTGCTCAGCACCTCCCCCGACAAAGTCCGCATTGTCGGTACGAATGCACTGCGACGCGCCAAAAATCGGCAAGCATTTATCGAGCCTGCAGAACAAATAATGGACGCGCCCATTGAGGTGATCTATGGCCGCGAGGAAGCTCGACTGATCTATTTGGGAGTGGCCCATACGCTGTCAGATGACGCAAACGTAAGGCTGGTCATTGATATTGGCGGAGGAAGTACCGAATTCATTTTGGGCGAGCGCTTTGAACCCAAAAAGCTCGAGAGCCTGCAAATGGGATGCGTATCCTACGGCCGGCTATATCTTCCCAATGGCCTTATCCATCGCGAAGGGTTCGATGCCGCCTACCATAGGGCGCGCATTGAGGTATCCCACATCCGCCGCAGCTACCACAGCAATCAGTGGCAGGAGGCGGTCGGCTCGTCTGGAACCCTGCGGGCTATCGAGACTCTGATCACGACAGCTGGCTGGCGAGACAGCGGTATTGATAGAGATTCTCTGGAAAAACTGAAGCAGCGTCTGCTGACTTTTGAACACGTTGATGAGATTAACCTCGAGGGTCTAAACGACACGCGCAAAGGCGTTGTAACTGCAGGACTCGCAATCACCCTCGGCATCTTCGACGGTTTACAAATACAGGAAATGCGAACCTCCGCGGGCGCCCTTAGGGAGGGCGTCATTTATGACTTGATCGGCAGATTCAACCATGAGGATGTTCGAACCCGCACCGTTTTGGCAATGCAGCAACGCTACAATGTGGATCAGACCATCGCTGATCTGGTCTGCCAGCGCGTGGGCATTTTGGCTGCCGCTACGACGTCGGAGTGGCGCTTGAGCAGAGGCGAAATAGATCTACTCAAGTGGGCGGCAGCCATGCACGAAGTAGGCGTTTCGGTATCGCAGAAAAACTACTGCCAACACTCGGCGTACCTGGTGCTCAACAGCGACCTACCTGGATTCGCGCAGCAAGACCAGGAGATCATGGCGGCGCTCATCGCCGGGCTGAAAGGAAAAATACGGCTTGAGACCTTAGAGCCCATTGCCGAACGCAAACGCCAGAACGTGGCCCGCATGATGATCCTGCTTAGACTCGCCGTCATCCTGAAACACGTAGAGGAAATGGAGGACATTCCAGATCTCGCGGTGTGTGCTGCGGGGGAAACGCTTTCGCTCACCTACCCGGGGGATTGGGGAGAGGCGCACCCTCTGACAATCTGGGAGATCCAGCAGAGCGCACCGTCGTTTGAGAAGCTCGGCACTGCGGTAACGCTCAGTGCCGTGCCCTGAATGCGAGACGAATCGCTAGAGGTCGTACCCTCTCTCATCGTGTAGCACGATATCCAGGCCGGCCGTCTCATCTTCCTGATCAACCCGCAGCACTACTGCGACATTCACGATCCGAAGCAATATCCAACTCACAATCGCAGTGTAAATAAACGTCGCGGCAATACCCGTCAGCTGGATGGTCAATTGCCCGGCAATTCCCTCAACGCCGTCGGAGAAGCCATTACCGCTAAACAACCCCAAAGCGGGCGAGCAGAAAATTCCGGCCATGATCAATCCGAGCATACCCCCGACGCCATGCACCGGAAATACGTCTAGACTATCGTCGATACCGAGCCGGTTCTTCAGGGTAATGGTCGCAAAGTAACAGACCACGCCTGCAGAAAGACCGATAACAACAGCGCCCGCGGGGCCCACGGAGCCCGACGCTGGGGTAATCGTTCCCAATCCTGCAACCATTCCCGTAACAATACCGAGCACGGAAGGTTTGCCATGGCGTATCCACTCCATCGCCATCCAAGCAAGAGAGCCGCAAGCAGCTGAGAGATGCGTGACCAGCATCGCCATAGCCGCGCTACTGTCAGCCGCAACGGCCGACCCCGCGTTGAAACCAAACCATCCCACCCACAGCATGCCCGCGCCTGTCACCGTCATGGTCAGATTATGGGGTGGCATGGCCGTTTGACCGAATCCTCTGCGCCCCCCCAGAGAGGTCGCGGCGACCAAGGCCGCAACACCCGCAGTAATGTGGACAACCGAGCCACCTGCAAAGTCCTGCAGGCCCATCTCACCCAGCCAGCCACCGCCCCAGACCCAGTGGCACACAGGTGCGTAGACAAAAATCAACCACAAAGAACTGAAGAGCAACATCGCGGAAAAACGCATTCGCTCTGCAAACCCACCCACTATTAATGCCGGTGTGATAACGGCAAAGGTTAGTTGGAACATGACAAACAGGGTTTCAGGAATCGATCCGCTCACGCTGTCCATAGACACTTTCGCTAAAAACAAGTTGCCCAGGTCACCCACCCAAGGCCCCTGCTCTACACCCGACGAGCCAAACGCAAGGGTATACCCCACAACAAACCAGAGGACCGACATGAGGGCGGTCAGGGCGAAACATTGCATCAACACAGAGAGCACGTTCTTTACCCGCACCAAGCCGGCATAAAATAGAGAAAGGCCCGGGATCGTCATAAACAGCACCAAGGCGGTGGAGGTGAGGATCCAAGCAGTATCGGCGCCCGAGATGGTCTCGGCGAGCGCTAGCGGAGAGAGAACGCTGGCGAGTAACCCAGTGGACAGTAGAACGGCAGATCGACGGAACAATGCAGGCATGGAAAAGGACCTCAAAAGAACTGCGACGCAGTGTGCCATAACGGACACCCATATCCCAACACCCCGGGGGGAAGTACGCTAATTGATGTCAATTGTGAATCTGCTGCGACCCCATTATTCTGCGCACGTTCCTACTGGATGCTCCAACATGACACTCATTGAATCTCGCTTTATCGCCTTGATTTTTTCGTTACTGCTGTCAGCCTCATCTTCTGCCGATCCAGGCACCTCTAAAAATCTTATCCTCATCATCGGCGATGGATTCGACGACCAACACGTCACAATGGGGCGCAACTACCTCGCCGGGATGAGTGGCACACTCACGGTTGACCGACTGCCCTTCCGAGGTTCAGTCCAAGTGGAGACCTTCTCGCCCTCGGGAAAGCCCACCTACGTCGCTGACTCGGCAAATACCGCGACCGCTATTGCCACCGGTGCAATCACCAGTGTCGGCAGAATAGGAACGGACATTCAGGACCGAGACTTACCAACCATCGCAGAACAGGCGATAGCCGCCGGGCTGCGGGTGGGACTCGTCACGACGTCGTCAATCACCGACGCCACCCCCGCCTCCTTTCTCACCCACGTTTCCTCAAGAAGCTGCGAAGGACCCGAAGAAATACTGGGGAGCACCTATTATGGCGTCGCTCAACCGACCTGCCCTCAGGACGCACGCCAGAATAATGGCCCGGGGTCTATTATCGAGCAGCTGACGAATAGCGGAGCACACATCCTCTTGGGTGGCGGTCAGAAATTTCTGGCGCAAGAGACCTCCGCGGGCGAGCCCGTTCGATCGCTTGCAGAGCGAAATGGCTTTCAAGTTATTACCGCTGCGGAAGAACTGATAAAGCTGCAGCCAGATCAACCCGCAATCGGTTTGTTCGATAGTGAAACTTTGCAAGTCAGATGGCGCGGCACGGACGGCCGCCGCGCTGAGATGGCTGAAAAAAATTGGCTCAACCAGCTTTCGGATTATCTGGGTGAAGCGAAAGACCCGGAGACGCAAGCTTGCGAGCCCAACCCCGATTTCAAAGACACACCCTCGCTTGCTGTCATGACGGACGCCGCGTTGCGCCATTTATCGGCCAACAACGAGCGAGGGTTGTTTCTAATGGTGGAATCCGCCTCGATCGATAAACAAAGCCACAAGCGCAACCCCTGTGGCTCGATTGGTGAGATTGCTCAACTGGAGGAGGCGCTGCTACTCGCCCTCGAATTTGCCAATCGGCATGGCGATACCCTGATTATTGTTACCGCAGACCATGCGCAAGCCGCGCAGATCCTGCCAGACCCCAGCCACTATGATGAATACCCCACCCCGATTTATTCCCCCGGGCACACGGCGCGGCTGATGACCCCCGAGGGCTCCGTTATGCGGATCAACTACGCCACGAATAATGGGTTTAGTGAGGAGCATACCGGTGCGAACATTCCACTATTTGCAAACCGGACAGATCAGCCACTGCTGGCGCCGTTCATCAGGCAGCGGCAACTGTACCAAGTCATGAAAACGTTTTTACTTTCCGAAGATGACCAAAACGCGCTTAGAGATTCACCCATGAATTCAGCGCCTTGAGACGGAACTGGGTCCCCGAAACGACGAGAATCACGCTGTCAGCGAGAATTTCGACAACCCGAATACCATCACGACTCTCGCCTTCTCTGAGCCTGCTGCCATTAAGCTCCACGAAGGCCGGCGTATTACCACCAACTTGATGACCACTGTAGATAATCGTGGGCACCCCATCCTTTTGCTGCTGGGTCAGGTTTTCAAGCAACGGAACAGGGTGAGGAGAAAGCGCGACCTCCCCTGCTTCGCGAGCCAGTCGCTCCATCACCTCTTGCAGATCCAGCGCAGGTGCGTCGGCAGCCGGCTCTGTTGTGGCGCTCGGAGCGCTCGTGCCGACCGGATCAATCGGCCTTTGCGGCAATCCCTCGACCTGTAAGACTTCCCCCTCATTTTTTTCGCTCTCCACCGCCCGCGAAGAAGCGTCCGAGTCTTGCCACATCGCTCGATTTAGGGCCGCTCGTGTTTCAGCGTCGAGCCCTTGATATTGGGGCGGCTCAACAACCGTTCTTGGCGGAGGGTTGACTGCGGCCAACGTTGGCGTTTGCTCTGGCGGAGCCTTAAGTTCGGACGTCGAGGCAGCCTCCGGCGAGCTGGTCACTCCAGCCTCAGTATCCACCGCGCCGGGCGGTGCGCTACCTGCGGGATCCTCCTGTTCAAACCACTGAACCCCAAAAACAATCAGCAATAACGCTAAAGAACCTGCCCCCCAGCCGATCACAGACTTGGGGAACCGCGATGGGGCACGAGGGATATCGTCAACCATCGACAGCGACGGGATGCCTTTCTTTTCGGTTTCAGATCGTCTCAATGCATCAAGAATCAGCGACATGGCGCGACCCCCGAGTCGATGTCGAGCTGATCCTTCAATGAAAATGCCGACCAACCCCGGCCCAATTTATCGTTGAGCGCCTGCAGCGTTCTGGCTCCGATAACGCCATCAACCACCAAGCCCGCCGAGACCTGGAAGGCCATTACGCGTTGTTGTAACGCCTCGGTGAATATCTCCAAAGGCGGCGGCGGCAGCTTATCCAGACGCGCGAAATCCTCTACCACTTGCCGCACAACGGGACCTTGATCTCCGAGCTCCAGCGGACCAAGCCAGCCATCTGGGCTCTGCCACAGAAAGCGAAAACGCTGCCGCCAGCGCTCCGTTAACGTGGAGAGATCGACTTCACAGGCATAAGCGCCATTCCACAAAAGCGCAGATTCACCCTCAATCCGGAGCAAAACGACCGCGCCAGCAAAGCCGTCGGGGCGACGCAAGTCGAGTATCACGGGCCGCTCAATTGCCACGACCTCATCCCACACGTCGGATTGCACGAACTCGCACTGCCATCCGACCGATTCTGCAGCGACACATAAAGCTCCTTCCAAGGGTTCATCGAAGCGTAGTCGCCACAGAGCGGCCTCGGCCACAACAGGATCTAACTGCCACCCACCGACGGGTGCTGGCAACGGTGCCACTTGGGGCGAGGCCTGTGTATCAGCCTCGATCAATTGCTCATCGAGCGATTCTCCATTCCCCGAGAACTCCGCCCAATCCAGCGAGAAGAACTGCCAAGCAACCACAGCCGCCGCTACGCCTATCAGGACAAAGCCGCCCTGCATGATCCATCTTGAGACACGTCCCCTGGCTCCTTTTTCGCGCAGATCACCGCCGCCGCCAACGCCCAGCACCTCCGCGGCTGCTTCCTGCACCAGACGCCTAGAAACCGTTGCTTCCCCGCGCCCATAGGCACCGGTCATCGCTCTGTCACACACCAAGTTAATCAGGCGTGGGATGCCATGCGTGACCCGATAAACTTCACGGATCGCAGAATCACCAAACACAGGTCGATCATCCTTCAAGCCAGCAATCTGGAGTCGATGGCGGATGTATACCGCCACTTCTTCGGCGTTCAGGGCCGTGAGGTTGAAGCGCGCGGTAATGCGCTGATTAAGCTGCCGCAGCTCTGGCCGCGCCAGCATTGCACCGAGCTCCGGTTGACCAATAAGAATAATTTGCAAGAGCTTTCTTTCGTCGGTCTCGAGGTTGGTGAGCAGTCGTATTTGCTCCAAGACATCAAAACTGAGGTGTTGAGCCTCGTCAATCAGCAACACCGTCCTGCGATCAGCCGTATAGTTAGCGAGCAGAAATTGGTGCAGCGCGTCTGTCAGCACCTTCAAGCTGTCCGTGCCTTTCGGATAGGCGATCGCCAATTCATCGCAAACCGTGGCGAGGAGTTCGACCGCACTCAAAGCGGGGTTCAAGATAATGGCGATGTCGGTATTCTGCGGCAACTGCTCTAACAGGCACCGATTCAAAGTGGTCTTACCCGTTCCCACCTCGCCAGTCAGTAGGATGAATCCGCCGCCACTGCCCACGCCGTATAACAGGTGCGCCAGCGCGTCGCGATGTTGCCCGCTCATGAAGAGATAGCGCGGATTCACCGCGATGGAGAAAGGAGGCTCAGCGAGTCCGAAGTATTGGTGGTACATGGCGGTCAATCCTTATTCAAAGGCTCGGTTGCACCGCAAACTATTGGCATATACCATGCCGAAACTTTACAGCGAGACCGCTTATTATGCGCCCCACCGCCGACAGTGCACAGAGGAATTGGATCTTGGATCGTCCCAGACATGCACGCCCATGAAGCGAACACGCGAAACCGTTTTCAATACCTGAACTTACATCACAGCAATTAGGAGAACGCCCCTCATGGCCTTGCCACCGTCTCTGCAAGGCGCTCTGCAACTACCCGTTGTTGGCGCGCCGCTCTTCATCATTTCCAATCCCAAGCTCGTTATCGCCCAGTGTAAAGCCGGCGTCGTGGGTTCTTTTCCCGCACTCAACGCACGGCCCGAGCCGGTCCTTGAAGAATGGTTGCAAACCATCACCTCAGCGCTCGCCGCGCATGACGCTGAGCATCCAGAGGCTCCCGCAGCTCCCTTTGCCGTTAACCAAATTGTCCATGGGTCCAACGCCCGTTTAAAGCACGACATGGATATGTGCGTTAAGTACAAAGTCCCCATTGTTATTACTTCTCTCGGCGCGAAAGAGTGGGTGAACGAGATGGTCCATAGCTATGGCGGTATCGTTCTACATGATGTTATTAACAACCGATTCGCAAAGAAGGCGATAGAAAAAGGGGCTGATGGATTGATCGCTGTCGCCGCTGGCGCGGGCGGGCATGCAGGCACAACTTCACCCATGGCGCTAGTTCAGGAAATCCGGGAATGGTTTGATGGTCCTCTGCTGCTCTCGGGTGCTATCGCAACCGGGGACGCCGTGCTCGCCGCCCAGGCAATGGGAGCGGATCTGGGTTACATCGGCTCGGCATTTATCGCGACCGAGGAAGCGGATGCGGAACAGGCCTACAAACAAGCGATTGTGGACTACTGTGCGGACGACATCGTCTATAGCAGTTTGTTTACCGGCGTCCATGGGAACTATCTCAAACCCTCCATAGAGGCCGCGGGCCTTGACCCGAATAACCTCCCCGAAAGTGACCCGAGCAAAATGGACTTTGGCTCGGGCGGTAATACCGACGCCAAAGCGTGGAAAAACATTTGGGGCTGCGGACAAGGTATCGGAGCCATAAAAACCTTGGGCACAACGGCCGACTATGTCGCTAAACTACGGCGCGAATACGATCAAGCCAAAGCGCGGATAAATGCCTTATGAGTGACCGAAATCGAATACCTCGCAGCGCCGAGGATGATTACAGCCCCGAGATTATCGAAGAGCGACAACGGTTTATCGAGGAGCAAACGGGAACCAAGCTGGACCACACCAAACAGTTCTCTTTTGACCCCCACGAGATGGAAAGCAATATCGAGAACTTCTGGGGTGTTGCACAAATTCCCATCGGGGTCGCGGGTCCCTTGCTGGTGAATGGTGAGCACGCGCAGGGAGAGTTTTATGTCCCGATGGCGACCGTCGAAGGCACCATGCTGGCCTCCTACAACCGCGGCATGAAAGTCATCAGAGAAGCAGGCGGTGTCCTCACCACCGTATCGCAGGAATCGATGCAGCGGTCTCCCTGCTTTATCTTTAGAAACTCGCGTCAGGCGCGCGACTTTCAGCTATGGCTGAAGGACAACTTCGATGCGATTAAGGCGAAGGCCGAAACGACAACCTCGGTGGGTAAGCTCCACGAAATCGAGAGTTACCACGCCCACAGCATGGTATTCACCCGTTTCGATTACTCAACCGGTGACGCAGCTGGTCAAAATATGGTGAGTCGCGCGACTTTCGTGGCGTGTGAATGGATCAATCAGCAACGCCCGGAAATGCTGCACTATATGCTGTCGGGCAATTTTGATACCGAGAAAAAAACCTCTTCAGTCAACCTCCTGAAAACCCGAGGCCGGCGCGTGACGGCCGAAATTACGGTGCCCCGAGAGATATTGATGAAGCACCTGCGCGTCGCGCCGGAACAAATTGCCTATGGTCAACAAATTTCAACGCTCTCCGCGATCCTGACCAACTCCTCTAACAACGCCAATCACCCTGCAAACGCCCTGGCAGCGCTTTACCTTGCGACGGGGCAAGACGTGGCCAATATTGGTGAATCGAACCAGTGCACAACTTATCAACGCGCAACGCGGCAAGGCGATTTTTATTTCTCGATCACACTGCCCGCACTCATCATGGCCACCTACGGCGGCGGCACCGCACTCCCCACCCAGCGCGAGTGCCTGCGGATGCTTGGTTGCGAAGGACAGGGAAAAGCCTTGAAGCTGTGTGAAATAGCGGCGGCGCTGGTCGTCGCGGGAGAACTCTCCCTCTCCGGTGCGGCGAGGGTCGATAAAACCACTCGCGTTAACGAGTGGGTCGACGCTCACGAGCGACTCGGTAGAAACCGCTAGTTATCGCCGGCATACTCATGAGATCTCGACCTCTGTGCATGTCTCGTCTCATTCGGTTGATCGGCCCGTGTGCCTTACTTTGTCTGGCTCTAATTGCGCCGCACAGCTTTGCAGAGCGGGGGTCCCATGTCGTGCTTGAAACGCCCCTGCCCCAGCCCGAGTGGCGTTTGCCGCTGATTGCAAATGGTTCAGGCTTTATCTCCAGCGAGACGCACCTCGGCAAGGTCACGTATCTCGATTTTTGGGCGAGCTGGTGTGGACCCTGTCGCCTCTCGTTGCCTGCCCTGAATCAACTCAGCAAGGACTTCAGCGCCGTTGATTTTCAGGTAATCGCCGTCAGTGTGGACTACGTCGACGAGGATGCACTCGACTTTCTGAAGCGCTACCCCGTGGAGTACCCGATCGCCATTGATAAAACGGGCGATCTGGGCCGAACTTTTGCCGTAGCAGGTATGCCCTCCGGATATCTCATTGATCGGTCCGGGCTGATTCGCGAAGTCCACGTAGGCTTCAGAAGGGGTGACGAAGCGCTTCTCAAAGAGAGCATCGCGGCGCTCATTGCCGAATCTTAGGGAAGCCAGAGTGGCTCGCTAAATTATTGAGGGCCATCCATCGCCGCATCATCTGCGTATTGAGCGCATGAACGAACCCGATGTCCTTTACTTCGACGGTAGCTGCCCGCTGTGCAAGCGAGAAATGGCGCATCTCGACCGCCTGAAATCTGATCAACTGATACTAAAAAACATCCATGATCTCGAGCCGAACGCCGATACACCGGATCCCGCTACGCTCTTAAAATCGCTGCATCTGCGCCGAGGCAACTCCTGGATAGTCGGTCTTGATGCCAATATCGCCGCATGGCAACACACGCGAATCGGTTTTTTCTGGCGCTGCCTTTCCTGGCCTGTAGTTAGGCCAGTGGCCGGCTGGTTTTACCAACAGTGGGCACAACGACGTTTCGCAAAGCGCTATAGCAATTATGGCTGACAGCAACGAGAACGCGGACAACACACGGTGCGCATTGTCATGTAGCGACATCGCCGCTATGGAAAGAAATCCCCGGGCCCTGCTCATCAATAGCCTCCCAGGATACAAGCCCGGCATGTTGGTGGGCACCTGTGACCGCGAAGAACGCACAAATCTGGCGATCATTTCTTCCCACTTCCACCTTGGATCTAACCCGCCACTGCTCGCACTGATTCTTCGACCCTCTTCCACTGGCAGCGAACGGCATACCCTTACCAACATCCTCGCAACCCAGAATTGGACCTTGAACAGCTTTTCACTGGAAGATGCCGCAAAAGCGCATCAGACATCCGCGCCTTATCCTCGCGAAACATCAGAATTTGATGCCTGTCAGTTCGGGATTGAATGGAAAGACGAGATTCACGCGCCCTTTATCGAGGGTGCGGCGCTACAGATTGCCTGTGCGCTGCGCGAGCATCATCCGCTGAGCATTAATGGCACCCACCTACTGATTGGGGAAATCGCCCATTTGAGCTTCCCGCGGGAGGCACAACGCGAGGACGGCAGTTTGGAGCTCACTCACATGGGCGTTGTCGCTGTCTCAGGTCTGGACACCTATTTATGCCCATCAGGCGGCCTGCGATTCGCGGCAGCCGAGGTTGATCTGGCGCCACGGCCTCTCTCATCCTTTTAGAGACTCGCAAGGGCCCGGCGCTTGGGCTAGGCTTACGCCGGCTCGTAACCCATAGCTACCGCCGAGCCGCACATGAGCTCGCCCACCTGAGGATTCCTCGATGAACCACCGATGCCATTACTTTCAGCGCGCCCTTGTCCTGCTCCTCGTCACCGCGCTGGGAGTCACCGCGTTTGCCGAGGAAGTACCCGAGCGCGCAGAGATTGCAGACCAATACAAATGGGATCTGAGCGATATGTACGCAGACGCGGACGCGTGGCAAGCCGACCGGACTCGATTTCTGGCCATGCTTCCTGAAATAGGCCGCTTCAAGGGCTCCCTCGGACAAAGCGGCACACAGCTGCTCGAAGCCATTGAATCCATTCAAACAGTCGAAACGATAATCGCCAATCTGTATGTCTATGCCGGCCTGAAAAGCTATGAAGATACCCGAATCTCTGAGAATGCTGCCCGTCTCTCAGAAGCTCAGGGTCTCTACTCACGATATCAACAGGCGCTGTCGTATTTCTCTCCCGAGCTCTTGGCCATACCCGAGGACACACTGAGTCAATTTATCAAGACCACCCCTGGCCTGCAGATATACGCGCATTATTTGGAAGAAACGGCGCGCATGCGTCCCTACACGCTTTCGGAAAGGGAAGAAAAGTTATTGGCAATGGCGTCGGACCCTCTGGATAAATTCGATAGCGTCTTTACTGCCATTGATAGCTCCGACCTGAGGTTTGGCAGTATCCGTGACGAGCAGGGAAATGAAGTCGAGCTGACTGCTTCTCGCTACGGCGCATTCCTTCACTCTACCAATCGACAAGTGCGAGAAGACGCCTGGAAAGGCTTATTCAAAGGCTACAAGACCTTGAACCATACGCTGGCAGCCAATTACGAGGGCCACGTAAAGAGCAGAGTTTTTTTCGCAAAGGCGCGAGGCTTTGAGTCCCGACTAGACCATGCGACCTTTAGTAACGCCATCCCCAAGTCGGTATTCGAGAACCTGATTACCACCGCCCGAAAAGGGAGCGAGCCGCTGCAGCGTTATTTGCGCTTGCGCCAAAAGGCACTGGGAGTCGAACGATTGGAAATTTGGGACCTGTATGCGCCCATCGTTCCACCCACACTAGACAATATCGATTTTGAAGATGCCAAGCAGATTGTGGCAGAAGCGCTCACTCCTCTGGGGCAGGAGTACATTGACGTTTACTGGCAGGGTTTTGATGAAGGCTGGGTGGATGCCATGGCTAATCGCGGCAAACGCGGCGGGGCCTATCGCTGGGGGACCTATACGTCCAAGCCCTACCTGTCGATGAATTATGAAGGCACGCTGAACAATGTATCGACGTTAGCCCACGAATATGGCCATTCCATTCACAGCTATCTCACGCGAAAAACCCAACCACAGGTTTACGGGGACTACCGAACTTTCATTGCCGAAATTGCCTCGATGACCAACGAAGCGATTCTGATGCAGAAGATGCTCAAAG
>CAXPKH010000115.1:0-5139 GCA_964217615.1 Luminiphilus sp. | reverse complement strand
GGGACAACCCGGTCTCGATGTGGTGGTCAGCGTGATTGAGCGTATGGAGGAGTCACCGCTGTTTAATGCGGGTCGCGGTGCGGTGCTGACCTGGGAGGGCGACCACGAATTAGATGCCTCCATTATGCACGGTGGCACCCTAGATGCCGGCGCGGTGGCGGGCGTGACCACCGTTCGATCCCCTATCGCGCTGGCGCGCAGCGTCATGGAGTCCTCTCCCCATGTGATGCTCGCCAGAGAGGGCGCTGAGGAATTTGCGGTTGAGCAAGGGTTCGAGGTGATTGAGCCCAGCTACTTCGATACTGACACCAGCCGTAAGGCGCTCGAGGACTTCCGGAAGGATAGCTCAGCAAGCGCGCTACCTGATTCGGCCCATAAGTTTGGGACCGTTGGCGTGGTGGTCCTCGACACGCAAGGCCATCTTTCTGCTGGGACCTCCACAGGCGGCATGACCGGGAAACGGTGGGGCCGAATTGGGGATTCCCCTGTGATCGGCGCGGGCACCTACGCCGACGACAGGAGCTGTGCCGTGTCGGCCACCGGTCATGGCGAATTTTTCATTCGTTATGCGGTGGCGCACGATATCTGCGCGCGCATGCGCTACGCGGGCGCTTCGCTGACAGAGGCGGCGAACGCAGTTATTAAGGATGAATTAGTGCGAGCCGGTGCGCTTGGAGGCGTAATTGCGATGAATCCAGCGGGTGAAATTGTGTTTAGCTTCAATACACCGAATATGATCCGAGCAGGCATCGATGCAAAGGGCAATAAGCAGGTGGCCTTATTTGGAGACGAGTAGTGCTACCACGCCACTACTGTGCCGTCCTTACGCATCTCAGTAGCACCCACATAAACCCCATCGGGCAAACGCATAATCGCCTGATAACCGCCAAACGGCGCACCAGTGCCATTCACCTCAACACGATGCCCCATCGCTCGTAATCGCTCTATCGTCTCAGCCGGTACTCCGGGCTCGACCAACAAGGTTCCCAGCAGGTCTTCGTGAACCCCGGTAGGTTGGCGTCCGCCGTCGTGATTAAAGCGCGCGGCATCGCCCGCCGTTTGCACATCCATCCCAAAATCAATGATATTCACCAGCACCTGTACATGCCCCTGGGGCTGCATTGCACCCCCCATCAGGCCAAAACTCATAAAAGGCTCGCCGTCCTTCATGACAAACGCCGGGATGATGGTGTGAAATGGCCGCTTACCCGGCGCATAGACATTGGGGTGGCCCTCCTCCAGCGAAAAGAGCTCACCCCGATTCTGGAGCATGAACCCTAGGCCGTCGGGTACCAGCCCTGTCCCCATGCCCCGGTAATTCGACTGAATCAGCGACACCATCATGCCGCTGGCGTCGGCAACCGTAAGATAGGTCGTGTCGCCCTCGCCCTCCAACTTGGGTTCGCCGGGCCCAAACTCAGGCGTAGCTCGCGTCGGGTCGATCAAAGCAAACCGCGATTTACCGTATGATTCGGACAACAGTGCCCCAAGTGGGATGTCTGCAAAGGCCGGGTCGGCGTAGTAGCGGGCAACGTCCTCAAAAGCGAGGCGCTTGGCCTCCACCATGTAATGGAATACTTCCGCCGAACCCCGGGGATACTCGCGCAGATCGGTCTGCTTCAGGATATTGAGCATTTGCAGCGCCGCGAAGCCCTGCCCATTAGGGGGTAACTCATAAACGTCGTAGCCGTGGTAATGGACACTACCCGGTGTCACCCATTCACCCTGATGGGCGGCGAGATCTTCAAGTCGCATATCAGCACCGATACGCCTGAAGTAGGCATCCATCCGCTGGGCCAGACTGCCCTCATAAAATGCAGCGCGACCCTCCCTGCCCAGGGTCTCAAGAGTCTCAGCAAGGTCCGGGTTGCGCATGATCTCTCCGGCTAGAGGTGTGGCGCCCTCGGGAAACCAGATTGCCGCGGCATTATCGAGCTCTTCAATAAGTGCTTCATGCTCCCGGAACGCAATCAGATTGCGGCTAAAGTAGTACGCAATGACAGGCGTAACAGGAAATCCCTCTCGGGCGTACCGCACCGTGGGCGCCAAAATCTCAGACATGGGCAACCGGCCGAATCGGTCGTGAGCAGCGAACCAGCCGTCCACTGTTCCCGGCACTGTGACGGGTATGGAACCTCGCTGGGGCATGCCGAGCATGTCATCGGGCATGGCGCCGCGCTCGCGCAATGCCGCGATCTTGGTCTTTAGATCTGCCAGCGATCGCCCCTGCGGCGCCCGGCCGGAGCCGTTATAGCCATACAGTTGCCGCGTCTCTGGATCCCAAATAATGATAAAGATATCGCCGCCGATGCCGTTCCCAGTGGGCTCCATCAGCCCAAGGGCAGCATTGGCGGCAATCGCCCCATCTAGAGCTGAACCGCCCTGCTTAAGAATGTCGATCGCGATCTGTGAAGCCAATGGATGTGCCGTTGCGGCCATCCCATTGCGGCCATAAACGGCGCTGCGACTCCAGGCAACAGCCTCAGGGCGACCACCACCACCCATTTCGGCGACGCTCTGGCTTTCGGATCGTGTCATACCCCGCTCTACTTTCATTTGGCTTGAACATGCCGATAGCGAACTGAACAACGACACCAGAACCAGAGCCGAGAGCTTCCACCCTAGTGTGTGAGACCAATGTAGCGTTGGACTGATCATACGAAGCACTCCAGACATCAGTCGCCCATCAATCCGACTGCCAAGTGGCAATGATCTGATTCAACTCATTTGCAACGTACTGGTGCCCCTGAGCATTTAGATGATCGTCAATCGAATAATAATGATCTCGCGCCAGGCCCAAATCCACCAAGCGGATGTTGTTGCGTTCTTCATTCCAGTTTGCAAAAGCTCTGCCATAGCTATTTGAATAAAAAATAAGCACTCGCTTGTCCCTAAGCGTTGGGAATCGCGCTAATACATTCATAAGATGCACTTTATGCTCAGCTGTTTTTTCTGCCGAGTAGGGTGCAAGGGTATGGCTCGAACCTCTCGACTCAAAATATTTCACGGGCGCCAGGAGCATCGACTCAACCTCAAAAATCTCCACGAAACGATGAGACGCGTTAACCCATTTTTGATAGGCAGATAGAGGCGCTGGTGTTTGCTGAGCTTTATGCAGAGCTATTTCCTCGCGCAAATAATCCTTCAACAATCGTTTGTTTTTATCCATATCGTTTTCGCAATATTGGATGATCACGATGTCGGACTGCGCAAATTCCGCTGTTTCGATGACAGACAACAACTGTTGCTCAGTAGCGTAACTGGAAATGGCATAATTGTTGACTGCGTATCCCATTTCAGCCATCAGATAAGCAAAGTTACGATCGTAATTAACCCCCCAACCCATGGCTTGCGAGTCTCCAATAATCAAGAGCTTAGGCTGAACCGGTTGGTCAATAACTGGGATAAACCAGCCGCTTTCGGAATATCGGAGTTCGGAATGAAATTCACTGTTTGAGAACTCGCAAAGACCCCTCTTGGCCGTATAACCGAGCTCTTGATCACGCTCAGAGCATCCGGCGTCGGCCTGCCAAATGCTTCTCATCGGCCCATTCACATAATACGACTGCTGCTGCGCGCGAAGATACGGATTTTCAAAACCGTATCCCACAGAATTGGCCACGATGGGCGCCACGAGTAACAACAAGCTGACACAGCAATAAAAGAGCACGCCTATGCCGAGGTAAGCGACCGTAGCAACTGGCCACCTAGTCATTTCCATATTCGTTCCCATCACTCTGACGCTAGCTTCTTACCACTTCGCCGTCCGTTTCTCTCAGAACTTGCCCAGAGATTGGTAGTCAACAAAGATGGCCTTTAATCCACCATACAGGGCCTTGTATGCGGATTGGTAGAGGCCGTTATAGAGCTTCGCTTTCTCTGGGTCGGGATAGAAGCTTTCTGTACCTCCAGTCATCGTCACCGCTGCATCGTTAATGGTGTCGCACCATCCGATTGCCGCAGCGCCCACCATCGCCGCACCGCGCCCGCTGGCTTCGCAGTCATCGAAGCGCTCTACAGGCAGGTTCAAGACGTCCGCCATAATCTGCGAGACCTGATCACTTTGCGCACCGCCACCAGAAAGTCGAATACAGGTGATGGCCGTTTTAGTCCGTCGCTCGGTGCGCTCCTTTCCCGAGCGCAGGGCGTAAGCCAAACCCTCGATCAGTGCCCTGTAAACGTGAGCGCGAGTGTGGAAATCCCTGAATCCAATGATACTGCCGCGCCCTTCGGGGCCTGTCTCTCCCAATACCGGATTCCAAAAAGGCTGGAGTATGAGTCCGCCGGCGCCAGGCTCAGTTTGCTCCAGTAATTGATCCAGCAACGTCTCGGGAGCCACACCGCGTTCCTTTGCCTGCTGTCGCTCGCGCTGACCGAACTGTTCCAAAAACCAGCTGACCATCCAGAAGCCGCGGAATACCTGAATTTCCGTGTTGAAGTGCGCAGGGAGTGCCGCCGGATACGCGGGCATGAAGGGCACCACCTCCACGTACTTGGATCTGGTGGTATTGATAGTGGCGGTGGTGCCGCAGGAGATGCTGGCAACACCCGCCTCCAGTGCACCAACACCCAATACCTCGCAGGCTTTGTCCGCCGCTCCCGCGATCACAGGTATCCCTTGGGGCAGTCCCGTTGCAGACGCGGCGTCAGGCGTTACGACACCCAATGTCTCACCCACAGGAACCAACGTAGGCAGCATGTATCGTTTGAGCGCCATGCTGTGCCACTTCCAGTCCCCGTCGGCGCACCAATTCTGTTGTTTAAAGTCAAAGGGTACGTAGCCCACCTGACTTCCCACGCTGTCTTTGAACTCTCCCGTCAGCCGATAATTCAGGTACCCGGATAGCAGCAAATAATGCGCGGTCTGCGCGAGCAACTCGGGCTGGTAACGCTCAAGCCAATTAGCCTCAGTCTCCGCCTCGAGGTTATCCACGATGGGCCGAATACGAAGCAGCGTAAACAAAGCGCGCCAAAACCACGGCAACCGCTTACGCAGTGGCGCCCTTCGTTGGTCGGTCCAGATGATGGCAGGTCGCAGCGGCCGCGCCAGCTCATCAAGATTGATCACCGTCGCCCGCTGTGTGGTGACCACTACCGCAGCGATATGGTCCGCATGGATCCCTTGCTCCCACAGTCCCC
>CAXPKH010000114.1:0-9190 GCA_964217615.1 Luminiphilus sp. | reverse complement strand
CCGTTTTGAGTGCCGCTCGCGTTGGCGCACACAGCGCGATGGTGTGAAAGCGGTTATAGCTAAGCCCGTTGTCCGCAAGGCTCTGGAGCGTGGGCATATTGATTGGCCCTCCGAAGGGCGAGGGTCCGCCAAATCCGATGTCATCAAGGAGCACAATGATGACGTTGGGTGCACCTTCTGGCGCTGTAACCTCCCAGGGAGTCGGGAGTGGCACGTTCTCGGGAAGCACTTCAGTGACGGGTGTGGGTGCCGGTTGGGCTATGGGCAGCCTGGTGCGATCCAAACCGTCTGTCGCGACCACGTGTTCGTTGCGGGAGAGTGCTACGAGGCCCGCTATCACTACTAAACTCAAAATCAATAAGTTGTTTCGCATGATCACAACTCCAACATTTGTTTGTTTTAATACGGCCACCATATCAAATTACTGAGAAATAAAAAGCCACCCCAAAGCCCTCTAATAGAAGAGCGAATAATTTGTCGTTTATTGCTGATCTCAAATGACTAGTAGAAAAACCCCTGCGAACTGAGAATTCGAATTGGAAGGGCTGGCCTCCAAGCTGCTTTGCATGAGTGATAATGAGTCGCTTTACCGAGGGAAATACAGCGGTACTATTAATGCCACAACACACGATCAGACTAGCAGCGTGCGATGAAAATTAATGATGCAGATTTGTTTGGGGGTGACACATGAGCGCATTGGCCGGAATCAAGGTCCTTGATCTCACCAGTATGGTCTCGGGCCCCGTGGCCGCAATGATGCTGGCAGATCAGGGTGCTGAGGTGATTAAGGTTGAGCCGACGACTGGGGAGCAGATGCGTCACATCGGACCCACGGTTAATAAAGTCACGGCGGCGTTCTTTTCCTGCAATCGCGGAAAGCGGTCGATCGCTGTTGATCTAAAATCCGAGGCAGGGAAGCAGATTCTGATTGATCTGGTGCAAGACGCGGACGTCTTGCTTCAAAACTTTCGACCTGGGGCCATGGATCGCATGGGTTTCGGTGAACCGGTCCTGAGGGAGATCAACAAAAAGTTGATCTACGTCTCGATTAACGGCTTTGGCGAAGAGGGTCCTTATGCCCATAAACGGGTCTACGATCCTGTGATTCAGGCACTCTCCTGTGCCACTGACATTCAGGCGGACCGCGCCACCGGACGACCACAGATGTTTCGCATCATTATTGCCGACAAGGTAACCGCGATCACGGCTGCGCAGGCCATTAGTTCCGCGCTCTATGCACGGGAAAAGTCGGGTGAAGGTCAACACATCCGGTTGTCCATGCTCGACGCCATGTTGAGTTTGTTTTGGCCGGAGGCCATGGCGGGCCTGACATATGCTGATAAAGAATTTGATGTGCGCAAGTACCAAGGCGCAATGGACCTCATTTACGAAACACAGGATCGCTATATCACCGCGGGTGCGATATCGGACAAAGAGTGGCAGGGCATGTGTCGCGCGCTCAACCGCGACGACCTGATCGATCATCCGCATTTCAATACAGCGCAGGGGCGCTTTACACACAACAGTGAGCGCAAGGAGATTACCGCCGAAGAGATCAAAAAATGGTCGAGCGAGGAGATTCTTGCGCGCTTTGATCAAGAGGGCGTGCCATGTGCGCCGATTATTGACCGTTCTGAATTGCTGGCCCACGAACAGGTTGTCGCTAATGGATCTGTGGATCGACTGTATTTTGACGACTTTGGCGAAGTGCGTCAGGCCCGGCATCCCGCCAGATTCGACAAAACGCCGGCGAGGGTCTCGCGGCCCGCGCCTAGGCTAG
This sequence comes from Luminiphilus sp., assembly GCA_964217615.1. Taxonomy (GTDB): domain Bacteria; phylum Pseudomonadota; class Gammaproteobacteria; order Pseudomonadales; family Halieaceae; genus Luminiphilus. The sequence goes on along the minus strand of CAXPKH010000114.1, from coordinate 7,410 downwards.
GTGAGCACGGCCGCGAAATTTTAGTGGCGCTGGGCTATGACCAGGAAGCAATCGAATCTCTGATCAGTGAAGGGACGGTACTAGAGTAACGGGAGTATCACTCGGTGGCTAAAAAAAAGACCTGTTTGGTAATCGGCGCGGGTGCTGGTATCGGTGGCACAGTCGGTAAAAAGTTTGCCCAAGAGGGGTACCACGCGGCGTTGTGTCGCCGTAGTGATATCAGCGGTCTCAATGGCATGGTCGAGGGCCTTAAGGATTTAGGGTTGTCAGCGAGTGGACATCTGCTGAACGCGGTAGACGAGGGCGCACTGGAAACCCTCATCGATGATGTCGAGGCCATCGCTCCGATCGACACCGTGGTTTATAACCTCGGCGCCCAAATCGGTAACCGCTCTCTCGAGGACACACCGCTCAAGACTTTCGAGTTAGGGTGGCGCATGGCTTGCTTCGGCTTATTTCGTGTAGCCAAGGTGCTGGTCCCGCTGATGGTCAAGCGGGGGCACGGCACGATTCTGGTGACATCAGCCACAGCCGCCATGCGCGGTAACAGTGGCCAACACTCCCACGCTGCAGCCATGGCAGGGCGGCGCCTGCTCTGTCAGACCTTGAACGCCGAGTACGCGGCTGAGGGGTTGCACGTGGTGCATATACTGATCGATGGTGCGGTGGATGCTCCCGATACTCTGGGTAAGATGCTGGGCGCCGAGCGGTTCGAGGCCCTGAGAGAAGCCAGGGGCAAGGACAAGGACGGTTTGCTGCTCCCTGAGAAGCTGGCGGAGACCTACTACCATCTCGCGCAGCAGCATCGTTCTGCCTGGACCCACGAGCTTGATTTACGCGCTTATTCTGACCTCGCCTGGTGGAACCATGCCGTTGATATTTGATGGCAAAGCCTCTGGTCACCTCGAGAGAGTCGTTGGAAACTTTTGCATTGGCTACCCTGCGCTAGCGGGTAGAGCCGTTCGAGGAGTAATTGCGCTAGGCACCAACATTGTATTTGTAAGCCTAGCTGCATGCATAGGAGGAAGGCAGTGACGCTAACGGTTGAACCTTCCGGGGCGAGTTGCGGAGCAACAATAGAAGGGGCGCGGCTAAATCAACCGCTGTCCAACGATTTGGTGGCAGAGATTCGAACGCACTGGCTGGAGCACAAGGTGGTCGTATTTCCCGATCAACAACTGTCGCCCGCCCAATTGGTGAGATTTAGCGAGCATTTTGGCGATATCGGAGAGGACCCGTTTTTTGGTCACATCGACGAGCACCCCAAGGTTGCTGCGATTCAGCGCAATGCCGATGAAAAAACTTCGATATTTGCTGAGATATTTCACAGTGACTGGAGTTTCATGCCAATCCCGCCTGCAGCGACTGCGCTCTACGGTATTACGATTCCCCCGGTGGGCGGTGAAACGCTGTTCGCAGACCAGGTTGCTGCGTACGAGCAGTTGCCCGAGGCGTTACGCCACAAGGTAAAGCACTTAACGGCGATACACTCAGCTGCGCTGGGCTATGCACCTGATGGCGCCTATGGTGCTGCTGATCAAGAGCAGGGTCGCAGTATGAAAATCATACCCAGTGAAAAAGCGCGCGAAACCCGCGAGCATCCCCTTGTGAGGACCCATCACGAGACGGGCAAGAAGGCGCTTTTTTCCTCGGCGGCCTATATCAAGGGTTTTGTGGGGATGGAGAAGGATGAGAGTGACGCGCTTTTGCTCGAGCTGTACGCGCACCAGAGTCAGCCAAAATTTGTCTACACGCATCGCTGGCAAGCGGGCATGCTGGTGATGTGGGATAACCGCTCACTGCTGCATGCGGCGACCGGGGGCTATGACGGCTATGATCGCCTGCTACATCGCACCACTATTTCAGACACCCGGTTTTAGCAAGGAGTTTAGACGTGTCATCCCATATTGAATTCTTGTTCGATTTCGCCAGTCCCAACGCCTACCTCTCCTATCACGTGTTAACCGACGTTGCCGAGCGTCAGGGCGCAGCGCTGACGCTCACGCCCGTGTTGCTGGGCGGATTGTTCAAACTGACAAACAATCAGGCACCGATGGTGGCCTTTGGCGAGGTGAAGGGAAAGCTCGACTACGACATGCTGGAGACCCAGCGATTCATTGCGGCGCACCAACTCGACAAGTTTAGATTCAATCCGCATTTTCCTATCAATACTATTATGTTGATGAGGGGTTTCATCGCGGCTCAAGAAATCGGGGTGGTAGATCGCTATGTTGAAGTGAATCTGTCTGCCATGTGGGAACAGGAACTCAATATGGGTGACCCCGAGGTGGCTGCGGGTGTCTGGCAATCCTCAGGATTGGATGCAGGAGCGCTGGTCGAGGCAATCCAGACCCAGCCCGTAAAGGATGCCTTGCTGCACAATACGCAACACGCGGCAGATCGGGGCGCATTTGGCGTTCCAACGTTCTTTGTTGGTGATGAGATGTTCTTTGGAAAGGAGCGGATTATCCAGATTGAGGCCATGCTCCAGCAGTCTGGCTGACTGGCTGGCTCCAAATCAGATGGGCTGGTCTCGTCGCGGGCTAGAGCACTTTATGTAAGGCATCAAGCATGGCGTTGGGTGCCTCGACCATGATGGTGTGTCCAGCACCTGGCAACAACTCAACCATTGCGGAGGGGATCGCTTCCCGCAACGCGCGAGTGCCGCGAACCGGCGTTAGGCGGTCCTCCGCCCCCAGAACCATGAGCGCCGGGCAGCTGACCTTGGTTGCCTGGTCGATGCCCGTCACGTACTGGTTGCAAGCACGCATATCGTGAAACAGCACGCCGGGTTTAGATCGCTCGTAGAGTCTTAGCGTGTTTCCAATCATCCAGATGCCGGAATTTCGGTTGCCCCCAAATTGGTGGCGCTTACTAAATCCCCATTGGGTCAGCATGTCAAAGGCCGCATGATCATCCGCTTCAGCCGCATCAAGGATGGCATCTGACACCGGCATCGGCGAGGTCGTGCCGACCAGCGCAATCGCTCTAACCCGCTCGCTGTGTGAAGCAGCGCATTCCAGCGCGATCAGACTACCCAAGCTGTGGCCCACGATTGCGGCCTCTGCAATATCCAGTGCGTCCAGAACCGCAACCACCCAGTCGGCCATTTCTTCTACCGTAGCCAGCGGGTCACCTGAGGAACGGCCGTGACCGGGAAGATCCACTGACACCACATTGTTACCGTGTCGGGCAAAATGACGGCTCGCCAGTGTCCATACGGTATGGTCCATACCCGAGCCGTGAACGAAGACAATGCTGGGTTTCGCAACATCGATTTCGCGTGAGTTGGTATAGCAATATACGGTCTCGTTGTTTGTCGTAATACGCATTAGCGGTCGCTCCTCGCCGCTTTGCTCGCTGCCCGAAGTCCCTGCTTGAGGTCCGCAATCAAGTCTTTAGGGTCCTCAAGACCAATAGAGAGCCTAATTGTGCCCTCGCCAATACCGCCAGCCGCCAATGCCTCGGCATCCATGCGATGATGTGTGGTGCTAGCGGGGTGGATAACCAGCGATTTCGCATCGCCGATATTGGCGAGGTGAGAGAACACGCTCAGCGCATCCACAAAGGCGATACCGGCATCACGGCCGCCTGCGAGATCAAAGCTAAATACGGCGCCGCAACCCTTGGGCAACAGCTCTTTGGCCAGTGCCTGATCGGGGTGCCCGTCGAGCTCGGGATATCCCACCCGCGTCACCTGCTCTTGCTCGAGCAAGAAGGCGGTGATCATGCGGGTATTCTCCACGTGGCGATTCATGCGAACCGAGAGCGTTTCGATGCCTTGTAAGATGTGAAAGGCCGAGGTGGGGGCCATACAGGCGCCAAAGTCACGAAGTCCTTCTTTGCGGGCCCGCTGAATCATGGCGGCAGGACCGAATTCCTCGGTGAAAATGAGGTTGTGAAAACCCTCATAAGGCTCAGATAAAGTTGGAAATTTACCGGACGCTTCCCAGTCGAACTGACCGCTGTCTACCAGCAAGCCGCCAATGACAATGCCGTGTCCGCTCAGAAATTTAGTGGCCGAGTGCTGAATGATGTCGGCGCCCAGCTCAAACGGCTTGATCAGGTAGGGCGTGGTGGTGGTGGAGTCCACCATCAAGGGTAGCCCGGCGGCGTGGGCGACCTCAGCAATCGCCGGAATATTCAGTACATCGAGGCTGGGGTTCCCCAGCGTTTCGCCGAATACGAGGCGCGTATTGTCCTGAATCGCGTGGGCAAATGCCTGTGGATCACGAGGGTCAACAAAAGTCGTCTCAATACCAAAACGGGGTAGGGTATAAGCCAGCAGATTGTGGCTACCGCCATAGAGTGCTGCTGAGGCAACGATATGGGAACCTGCACCCATTAGCGTGATGATCGCTAGATGCAGGGCAGCCTGGCCGCTAGCGGTCGCGATGGCACCGACACCGCCTTCAAGCGCTGCAATTCGCTCTTCAAGCACAGCGTTGGTAGGGTTACTGAGCCGCGAGTAAACGTGCCCCGCGCGCTCGATATTAAACAGCGACGCCGCGTAATCCGAATCGGGAAAGCAAAAGGATGCTGTCTGGTAGATCGGCGTGGCTCTAGCACCCGTCGCGGGATCTGGTTGCGCACCGGCATGGAGTGCCAGTGTGTCGAGGCCGGGATAGTCGGGTCCTGCCATGATGTGCTCCTTGTGGCGTTATGCCGTCAGATACTGATGCCGCCGAGTTTGGTCTCCAGGTATTCCTCAATACCCTCGCGCGCGCCCTCGCGGCCTAGTCCACTTTCTTTCATACCCCCAAATGGTGCCGCAGCGCTGGTGGGGTTAATGTCGTTGATACCAATAATGCCAAATTGCAGCTGTTCAAAGGTGCGCAGCGCTCTCGCCAGATTCTGGGTGTAGATATAGGCCGCCAGACCGTAGTTAGTGTCGTTGGCCATGGCGATCACGTCGTCTTCGTCGTCAAACGGTACCACTGCGGCAACGGGCCCGAACGTCTCCTCGCGATAGATCAGCATCTCCGGCGTGACATTGCTCAGCAGCGTAGCCCCGTAGAAACACCCTCGATCCAGACCGTTCTCGATCAAGCGAGAACCACCAGCTAGCAAGGTTGCGCCATGACTAACGGCGTCCCGCACTTGTCGATCCACTTTTTCGATCGCTGCTTCATTGATCAGCGGTCCGATACTGGTCGCTGGATCCATGCCGTCACCCGCCTTCATGCCACTCACACGCGCTTGCAGGGTCTCCAGAAAAGGATCGAGGACGCGCCGCTGCACAAAAATACGATTTGGGCTAATACAGGCCTGACCGGTGTTTAAAAACTTCACCAGCGACACGCCCTTGGCAGCATGCACCGGGTCAGCGTCGTCATACACAATAAAGGGCGCATGACCCCCAAGTTCCATAGAAACCCGCTTCAGCTGCGGGGCGCAGGCTTGTGCGAGATGCTTGCCCACCGCGGTGGAGCCGGTAAAGGTAAGCTTGCGGACGGCAGGGTGGGTGCAGAACACTTCTCCGATGGGCTTCGGGTCGCTCGCTGTCACCAAATTGGCGACCCCCGGGGGCACGCCGGCATCTTCTAGAATTTTGAATACAGCCATGGCGCACATTGGCGTGCTTTCGGCAGGCTTGAGCACCACGGTGCAGCCTGCGGCTAGCGCCGGCCCAAGTTTCCGGGTCAACATGGAAATGGGGTAGTTCCAGGGCGTGACGGCGGCGACAACCCCGACAGCTTGCTTTTGCACCAAAAAACGCTGGTCCGCTCGGGCAGACGGGATGGTCTCTCCGTAGACCCGCTTGGCCTCTTCAGCGAACCACAGCAGAAAATCCGCCGCGTATTTCACCTCATTCATGGATGCTTTTAGCGGCTTGCCTTGCTCCCGGGTCATGAGCTCTGCTAGTTCGCGTTGTCGCTCGAGCATCAACTGGTAGGCGCGATACAGCAACGCAGAGCGCGTATAAGCTGTCTCATTCATCCATGCCGGTAGCGCGGTACTCGCCGCGTCGATAGCGCGGGCCGCGTCCTGCTCAGTGCCATCGGCAACCTGTCCAATTTCCTCCGCCGTGGCGGGATTGAAAACCAGAAACTGCGTTTCAGTGGAGAGCCATTCGCCGTCGATATACATGCCGTTTACTCGGTTGGGGAAAAGGAGGGGAGCGTCAGCGACCTACGACGGCGGTAGGCGAATTACTCTCGATGATGAGTGATCTCACATCGTTGACAACAGTATCCGCGTGAAGAAAGGATGTGCTGTAAATATTGCGGATGCGCCTATCTTTATCGATTAAAAAAACCCGCAAAATATGCGACATCGTCCCTAGGTACTCACCGTTTTCATCGTAATCCCGAATGACCCATTGATCATAAGCCCGAAGAATGGGGTCAAGACTTTCTGCGCCCTCAGTGGTCAGAAACTGCCAGTCAGCCTCAGGATCACGAAATTGTGCACCGTAGGCTGCGATGATGTCTGGGGTATCAAACAGTGGATCGAAGCTGAAGCTGACCAGCCGCGCCTTATCAGCGGTGGCAGGGTCCGTCTGCAGTGCGTCCTGTACGCTCCGCATCACATAGGTGGCTAACGGACAGCCGTTTACATCATCGCAGCTCGTGAAAATAAAGCTCAGGATAGTGGGTTTCTCGCCCAAAAAATCGAACAAGCGGGCACCGTTGCCCCGACTGTCTAATACGTCGCCGTCCGCGGCATTGCCCATGTTGGGTAAGGCGTAGCTACCGGGCTCCGGTGGCTTAAAAGACAAAGGCGCGTACCCGGGCGCCAAAACGACGGGTGGTTTGTGCTCGTGAGGGGCACAGAGTGCGGTTGCACTCCACGCCCAGATTAGCAGGAGGAGGGTACCGCGCACGCTGGTATCAATGCGCGGGTGGAGTCGCAATCAGCCCCGACGGCGACTGAGCCGTCATACCGCCATAAAGCGCGTGGGCGCCGAATCGCATCTGGTGCGGGGCGCCGAGACCAAGCTCGACAAAGTCAAGGTTAAACTCTGGCGTGAGAGACTTGCCGTCCCACTTATAGAGCTTGAAGTACTGCAGGTCATTGCCCTCTGATGCGGTCGTCTTGTCCCAATTCGCCAGTAGTGAGGAAGTGTAGTAGAGCCGCTCGCCATCCCAGCTCTGCGACACCATGTTCACCTGCTCGCCGATCTGCTCTTCCATGATCTGCTTCGGTGCGAAGGGATCAGAGATGTCATACAGGCGGGTCAGTCCGTCGTTCCAGGTGTTGATCCACAGGTGGTTATCATCAGCAGAGATAGAGATATCCACGGGCAGCGGAATCTTGCTGGCGTCGCCGATGTCGGCCACTGCCTTGGCCTGCCATTCGCCGGCTTCATCTTCGTAGATCAACCAGACCTTTGAGGTGAGGGCGGTGGTGGTGAAGCAGTAGTTTGAGCGAGAGCCCCACGCGCAGCGGATTTCGAGCGGCGCACCG
>CAXPKH010000113.1:0-23669 GCA_964217615.1 Luminiphilus sp. | reverse complement strand
TGATGACGCGCGGTGTAACCCACGTTTTCCAAATCGTTATGTTTGCCGCCCGCGCGCACACATTTTTGGGCCGTTACCGCGCGCACATAAGCGCGTTGCTCAAGGCCAAGGAAAGCCTCCTTGAACTGATTCATGCCCGCATTGGTAAAGAGCAGGGTCGGATCATCGACAGGCACCAGAGAGCTTGATTCAACCCGGGTGTGCCCCTGCGCCTCAAAATAACGGAGGAAAGCTTCGCGAATATCGGCCGTTTTCATGGATGGGTCCCAGCAATCAAAGAGTCGGTGGCAGCGTCAATTCAGTCCACTGGCGAGGGCACCCTCAGCCATTTCGCGCCCGGCGAGGATATGCAAATGCAGGTGAAACACGGTCTGTCCACCGCCTTCTCCGTTGTTGATCACCAGCCTGAAGGCATCGCCCACACCCAGTTGGTCCGCTACCTCGCCTGCCACAAGCAACAGGTGTCCCAGCAACGCCTGATCTTCGCCGCTGGCGTCCACCAGCTTGGGGATGGGCTTTCGCGGGATAATCAGCACATGAGTGGGGGCTTGGGGATTAATATCTCTGATCACGACACACTGATCATCCTCGTAGAGAAAATCTGTAGGAATCTCGCCGCGCGTGATCTTGCCAAAAATCGTGTCAGTCATGGGGGCTAACTCAGTCGAGTTTCTCGTCCGCGGTCATTGCGCGTGCTTCTTCTTCGAGCATCACCGGGATGCCGTCGCGAACGGGATACGCGAGCCCGCTCGCCTTGCACAGTAATTCCTGCCGAGCCTCATCATAGGTGAGTGGCGCCTTGCTAACGGGGCAAACGAGAATATTCAGAAGCTTGGGGTCCAGCACTCACAGGGTCCTCAAATCGAAACGCGCAGTATAAGCCCTACCGCGCCCGAGAGCACCGCTCAATCCGGCATGGGCGGGACCAGCAGTTGCGGGTCGATGCGCTGATTCAACCAACTCATGCGCCAATCGAGGTGCGGACCCGTAGCCCGGCCGGTTGCGCCAATGGCGCCCAATAAGTCGCCGGTCTGCAAACGATCCCCCACCGAAACAGCGACTTCGCTCAAATGCAAAAATGAGGACGACAGCCCATAGCCATGATCCAATATCACGGTGCCGCCGGAGTAGAACAAATCTGGCTCGGCCAGCGTCACTTCGCCGGGCGCTGGCGCCAGAACCGGCGTGCCCTCAGGGCGCGCTACATCAACACCGTAATGGGGTGCGCCGGGCGTACCGTTGTAGATCCGTTGACTGCCGTAAACCCCACTGATGCGACCGGTGACCGGCCAACTGAAGCCTGCTTGCACTGCGCTAAGGCCGTCAGCGCTTTTGAGACGTCGCGCCTTGGCGGCACGTACCTTTTCGCGCTCCACTCGAATACGCTCCAGGTGTTCCTCACTTGGAGTAACGGTTTGTTGGGGAACGCCCGTGATATTTTGCAGCGGATACTCGCGCTGGGCGACCAAGACCTCCTGCTCACACAGCACATCGGTTTGGATCGATAATGTTGCGGTTGGCGCCATATCACGCCCCAAGCCGAGTAAAAATTGCCCCTCTGGCAACAATGGCACAGCGCGTCCGTCAAAAGTGACATGTGAGGCATTGGGCAGTTGTCCCCACAGAAGCCCGCCCTGAATCGCTTGACCCTGCAATGCCACACAGGCGTCGGCCCAAACCGCTCGCGAAAAAAGGCCCACAAGGACGGTTATCCAGACCTTCGAAAGAAACCCTGCCCTGCAGTCGCAACCTGTCACACATCACTCCGAGTCAAACTACTTTCGTCAACGCCACCCACCCTGCTTTTCGAGCACCGGGGAGGAGCATTACCTGAGAATGACTCTAGCGGAGAGTTTCGCGGTCCCACAAGCCCATCTAAACTGGCCCCATGGGCAGATACCGAACCCCCCGGGAACAAGGCTCCCCTTACATCACCCCAGAGGGTGAGGCCGCGTTGCGCGCTGAACTTCATGCGCTGTGGAAAATAGAACGCCCCGAAGTCACTAAAGCCGTGAGTGCCGCCGCCGCCAATGGCGACCGCTCCGAGAATGGTGACTACATATACGGCAAAAAACGCCTCAGAGAAATCGATTCGCGGGTTCGCTTTTTGCGCAAACGATTGGACGCATTACAGGTTATTGGCTCGCCCTTGGGCGATAAGACCAAGGTGTGGTTTGGCGCGTGGGTGGGCGTTGAAAACGAGTCGGGCGAAGTGCAGGAGTGGCGGATTGTCGGGCCCGATGAATTCGATCTCAATGCGGCAAAAATCTCCTGCGATTCACCATTGGGGAGGAGTTTGCTCGGGAAAGCGGTTGACGCCGAAATCGAACTGGAAACGCCATCGGGCGTCACGCGCTGGACGGTGGTATCCGTTCGCTACGCATATGAATAAACAAGCAGAGGCAACAGCGCGGAGGTGCGAGCTTTGGCTACCTAAGTAGCTTTAGAAAATCCACTCCACGCCCACCAGCGCGGTCATCGGCTTGTTCGGGCGCGCACCATCGGGCTGCCGGGATACGATAGCTCTCTTATCCAGCGCGTTCTCCAACTTCGCGAAGGCTGACAGGCGGTCTGTCACCGCGTAGCGAGCCCCCAAGTCCACACTGAAAAAACCGTCGGTCTCGGCATAAGGCGATCGGTTACGGTTACAGCCGATCTCGACACACATGCTGTCGGTGTACTTGACCACTGCATAACTGTCCCAGCGCGCGCCGATCTCTGCGCCCAACCGAAGGCTGAAGGTATGCTCGGGCACCGAGGCCAAGGTGTCGCCATTTTGGATGCCTTCACTCACCGACTCACCCCGGGCTTCGGCGCGTGAGAACGTATACGCTATGGAGAGTGGCCAGGTCACCGCCCCGGTCTCGAATACCGTACCCACTTGCGCTTCGACACCTGCGACCAATGCCTCGCCGGTAATAAAGGTCCCGCTGGTAGCGCCGTTTGAGCAGGGATAAGCGTTGGAGCAACTCTCGCCCTTGTTGGAGAAGTCACTGTAAAAGCCGATCACCTCGGCAAACACGCTGCCCTCGTAGCGCACGCCGAACTCGTAATTTACGCTGGTCTCAGGCTTCTCCCAGGATTTGGCACCACCCCCCAACGGCGAGAAACCACGATGCACCCCCGCCAACACAGACCATTGGTCATTGATCTGGTAAAGCGCTGCAACTCCCGGCAACCAAATCGCGATGTCATTTGTGCTGGTCGACGCCAACTCACTTCGAGCGATGTCCGAAAATCGCTGTTCCCCTGTGTCCACTCGCTCATGACGAATGGCCAGATCAAGGCGCAGCGCATCAGTGACCTGCCAGGCATCGGTGATCCAGAGCGCCAGCGCCTCGGCGGTTTGCAGACGATTATCACTGGCTTTGGGGTCTACGATACGGTCAAGAATCAGTTCACCATTGATCTGGTTATAGCGCTCCGTAGGCTGAAACCGATCGACTTCGTCTTCATGATAGCGCGCACCCACGGCCACGGCATGCTCGTGCCAGTCCCAATTAAGATTCGTTTGAACACCCTCTGACACATAGCGACGGTTGTTGTGCTTGAACGACAAGCCAAGCTGGTCGCCCTCGCCGTCTAGTATGGATTGTGCTGCCGCATCACCCCGGTTCGCGGCTTCAACCAGCGCGCCACCGCCCGAGAGCTTGAACCAGTCACGATGAAATTGATTGCGGTAAACCGTGGTGTTCAGCGCGACGGTCGCTGAGATCTGCCAGTCCCAACCGATCGATACCGCGTTGTGGTCATTGGTCATTTTGTCCGGTGCAGACAGGCCATAGCGACGATCGGGATTCTGTTCAAAATCAGCATCGGTGAGCCCGAGGTACGTCTCATCCGACGTTTCATCCGAGTATTGGGCCTTAAGATTGAGGGCGTGCTGATCACCCTGCCAAGAAAGCTTGGCCACATAGTCTTCGATCTGATAGCCGGTGTCCTGATCCGAGCGATCGATCGTCTTGAAACCCTCGTTGTAGCGCTGGGCTGTTTCGATACTGAAACCGAAAGCGCCAACTTGCCCGCCGTAGCTGGCGAGCAGGTCGGTCTGATGATCCTGTCCATAGACCAACTGGACACGTCCCTCGGGCGCGCTCGGTTGTGCGGTCGACACCAAATTCACGACTCCACCTGTTGTCTGGGGACCGTAACGCAACTGCGCCGCACCTTTTAGGACTTCGATGGCCTGCATTCTTGCCAGCGTCGGGAAGTAATACGCCTCGGGCGCGGCATAAGGCGCAGGCGCAATCAAGACGCCATCTTCCATCAAAGTAATCTTGGCCGAGCGCTCGGAAGTCGCGCCGCGAATACCAATATTGGGACGCAACCCGTACCCATCCTCCTCGCGGATGTAGGTACCCGGTATGGTCTTGAGTAACTGATTAATGTCGGTGGCGAGCTCGTCACGAATCTGCAGTGATTCAATGACCGCCCCCGAGCCCGCGATCTCACGCGCCGCGTCGCGGCTACCAATAATCGTGACTTCCTCCAGCTGTTCGGAGGCCGAAGCGACGCTCATCGTGCCGCTAATAAAAGCAATCGCCCCGAAAAGGGCACTGCGGTAGGCGATTGGGACGGACGAACCGGACAAGAGAACGGTCTCACCTGACTTATGGGACGAGAATAGTAATGCGAATTATTCTCATGTGCAATAGAAGCGAGAACGATTCCCATTAACAGCCAGTCATGGGCCAAACCCTGCGCTGCGGCCTTGGCCCCGCCGCGTTATGCCAAAACGTTACTGCTCGGGTCGAACAAAGACCAAACGGCCGTCGGAAAACGTATGGTCCACGCGAATCGTATGCAGTTGATGCGGTTCACTGGCGTAAGGATCGCGATCGAGCACCACTAAATCGGCCAGCTTACCCACCTCCAGTGTGCCAATCTGATCCTCAAGTCGCAGTTGCCACGCAGCGTCTGACGTGTGTGCCCGAATGGCCTGATCCACACTGAGTCGCTCGCTAACGCGCGGCTGAACAGGCACCTCGGGATTGCCGGCCTGCTGTCGCGTGACGGCCATCTCTATATTGAACATAGGATTCAGGGCGTCTTTGCCTATCCAACTCACGGGATAATCGCTCCCCAATGTCACACGGCCGCCGTTGCGGAGAATCGAGGCGAGGGGATACATCTGATTGAAACGACCCTCGCCCAGCCGATTGAGCGCCAGATCATCGTAAGAAAACCAGGTGGGCGTAGTTTGTGCAACGACGCCAAGGGCTGCAAAACGCGCGACATCCTCTGCACTCACGATCTCGATATGACAAATAGTGGATCGGCTGTCACTTTGCGGGTGAATCGCCTTCGCACGCTCAACGGCGTCGAGAGCAGCGCGCACCGCACCGTCGCCAATGGCGTGCAAATGTAAATCGACATTCGCTTTATGAGCGGCCTCGACGGCATCAAACATCGCTGGGTTAGGTAAAAGCGGCGTGGGTTCGTGACCTTCCGGCGCGCTGTAGGGCTCCAGCATCACCGCGGTCTTGGCTTCTACCGTCCCGTCGAGCGATAGCTTAAGGGTTGAGACGGTAAACAGCGGATGTTGATAGCGCTCGTTGAGTGCGGCGAGCACCGCTAACGCATCGGTCAGCTGCTCGGGCTGATTGACATAAAGTGACGCCACCATACGAAGGGGGAATTCACCCGCTTCAGCCATTTGTAGCGCCAGTGCACGACCCTTCTCTCCCGTATCAATCATGCCCGCATCAAAGGCCGCAGTGAGCCCCACTGCAGACATCTCGGAAAAAAAGCCGGGCGCGGCCAGCGCCAATGCCTCCTCACTCACCAGGCCGAGTGCCTCGCTGACAGGATCAATGGCTGCACCCTCAACCAGCCAGCCGGTCGGGTTACCCGATTCATCGCGCTGAAAGAAGTGTGCACCCGGCACCGGATCCGGCGTCTCTCGCGTAATACCCGCCGCCTGAAGCGCCAACGTATTGGCCCAGCCGGTGTGCCCCCCCTCGTCAATCATCAGCGCGGGGCGATCGGCGATCACCGCATCGAGTTGTGCGGCAGTGGGTCCGTTTGTGCCAAAGGCGGGCGCAAGAAAACCGATGCCAATCACAGGGTCTTGATAGGGGTGGGTGCGGGCATGCTCGGCGATTGTCGCGAGCACCTCCTCGGCGCTCTGATAGGGGCTCAGTTTCACCGCATTTACGAGAGGGAGTGTATCCATACTGTGGATATGAGTATCGATAAATCCGGGGAATACACTTCGGCCGTCCAGTTCTACCACGCGGGTTTGTGAACCGATGAGTGTGGCCGCCGCCGTCGCCTCTCCCAACCAAACGATGCGGTTAGCTTTGATGGCGATTGCTGAATAATGCTGGGCGGAGGCATCCATCGAGTACACGGGCCCGCCCCGCAACACCCAATCAGCCTCGGCATTGACTCCTTTCGCACCTATCGTAAAGGCGACAATGCAAAGCAACACTGTACCAAGCCGACTCGCGTTAGCCCCTACCATACGCCACCCTCCTCGCGTCACGCCCATGCTAAGGAACTGAAGCCAGCAAGACGAGCCGTATCTTCATTCCTTTTATGGTGAAATGTCCGTACTATTTCACGCCCCTTTTAGCCAAGCCAACGGGAGAGCTTCATGTCTGGATCGCGCCCTTTAGAAGGCCTCAGAGTTGTCGAATTAGGTCAGCTACTCGCCGGCCCCTTTGCAGGCACCATTTTGGGATACTTTGGTGCCGAAGTGATTAAAGTAGAACCGCCAACGGGGGACCCCATTCGGCAGTGGCGAGAAGTCCGGGACGGGATGTCGTTGTGGTACCACTCGCTGGCACGCAATAAAAAAAGCGTCACCCTCGACCTCAAATCCGACCGCGGGCGCCAACTGGCATTTGACCTGCTGACCAAGGCCGATGTGGTCGTCGAAAATTTTCGGCCCGGCGCTATGGAAAGCTGGGGTTTGGGTCCCGAACAGGTCAAGGAAAAGAACCCGGGCATTATCTACGCGCGAATTTCTGGCTACGGACAGAGTGGCCCGTTCTCTGAAAAGCCCGGCTATGCATCGGTCACCGAGGGTTACGGCGGCTTTCGCTATATCAATGGCGAACCTGGTAAAGCCCCGGTGCGACCCAATATTTCTCTGGGCGATACGGTTGCCGCTATTCATGCCGCCCTGGGCGTGGCTTTTGCCATTATCGAACGCACAAAGAGTGGACAGGGACAGGTGGTAGACGTGGCGCTTTACGAGTCGATTTTCAACCTGCTGGAGGGGATCGTGCCCGAGTTTGATGGCGCGGGTGTGGTGCGTGAACCCTCGGGCACTACGATCACCGGGATCGTCCCCACCAACACCTACCTGTGCTCAGATGGCAAGCACGTAGTTATCGGCGGAAACGGTGACTCCATCTTCAAACGGCTGATGAAGGAAGCGGGCCGGGAAGACATGGCTAACGATCCGGCGCTGGAGCACAACCAGGGGCGAGTTATTCACGAGCAGAAAATTGACGAAGCTTTGGCCGCCTGGTGCGCCGCGCATACCGCAGCGGAAATCATCGCCAAGCTGGAAGCTGCGAGGGTGCCGGTGGGCCCCATATACAGCGTCGAAGATATGATGACTGACCCGCACTACATTGCCCGCGGGATGTTTGAAACCGTCGAAATCAATGGCAAGCCGCTAAAAATTCCGGCCATCCTTCCCAAGCTCAGTGAGACGCCTGGCCGCACCGATTGGCCGGGAGCACAAATTGGAGAGCACAATCAGGAAATCTTGGGCGAACTGTTGGGTTTGTCGGAGGACGATCTCAGCGGACTGAGCGCGGACGGGATCACCTGCTAATCGGTCTCATTCGATGAAGCTTGAGGGGATCACGGTACTCGACCTTTCGCTGTTCCTGCCGGGACCAGCGGCCACACAGCTAATGGCCGACCATGGCGCCCGGGTGATTAAAGTTGAAAACCCCCTCGCGCCCGAGCCCACGCGATCCGCCGATGCCTTCCCATGGACTCAGGGGGGCGAGACCGTCATGTTTCGTAACACCCAGCGCGGCAAGGAGAGCATTGCGCTCAACTTGAAAACCGCCGCGGGCAAAAAAGCGCTGCTGGCGCTCGCCAAAACAGTGGATGTCGTGGTCGAAGCGTTTCGACCCGGCGTTGCTGAGCGACTGGGCATCGATTACGCGACGCTATCTGAAGAGAACCCCGGGCTGGTGTACTGCTCAATCTCAGCCTTTGGTCAAACCGGTCCATGGCGTGATCGCCCCGCGCACGACACCGCCACCGTTGCCGCGGCGGGCATTCTCGATGTCACGCGCTCGCCAGAGGGGGAGAGTGGGCCTGCGATCATCGGCGTACCGATCGCCGACATGCTTTCTTCCTATCTTGCGCTCTCCGGTATTTTGATGGCGCTGCATCGACGCAATGCCACGGGTGAAGGTGACTTCATAGATATCAGCATGTTTGAATCGGTGCTGGCCGCGAGTCCGAATATTCTGGGTCCCGTCTTCGGCGGCAATCAGGCACCTGAACGACTGCGGGAACGCACCCATGGCGGTAATGCCATGTTGAATATCTACGAGACCGCCGACGAACAATTTATCGCTCTGGGAGGCGGCGAGCACAAGTTTGTGGAGGCGCTCTTCACTGGACTGGGGAGAGCCGAGTTCATACCAGACGTCACCGGGCCCGCCGGCGAGGGCCATTGGGCAGCGATCAAGTTTTTGCGCACCGCGTTTCGGGAGCGGAGCCGCGCTGAGTGGGAGACTTGGTTTGAGGGACGCGATATCTGCTGGAGTCCGGTGGCTACGCTGAAAGAAGCCTGGGATGCCGATCATGTGTGGGAGCGCGGCATGCGCTTTAGAGATGACCAGGGGAACGATCACATCGGTTCAGCCGTGCGATTTGCCAGAGAACCCGCGCAAATCAATACTGAATTACCGTCTGTCGGCGCCGAAACCGCCAAAATTATCGCAGAACTGGGCTTGACCGAAGCCGACCGCGAAGCCATATTGAGCGAGATAAATTGAGTTGTCCGGACAAACTGGCCGGAGTGCCAGTACCAACAGGTAATCCAAGCTTTATAAATAGCGGTAAACACCCCAATTACTGGGGCCATTAAGAGGCCTTGTCAGCACAAAGGAGCCAACCCATGAGTAGCTGCACCCCACTCTATCAACGTCGCCAGGCACTCGCGACACTTCCCCTAACCGCTGCCGTTTCGGCGGCGCTGTCCAGCGCGGCATTGCTCATGCCTTCCGTTGCCTCCGCGCAACTCGAGGAAGTCGTGGTGACCGCGCGGGCGCGAGCAGAATCCCTGCAGGACGTCCCCGCAACCGTGACCGCCTTTACCGAGGGGCAGATCGCTAATATGGGCGTGGAGCGGGCCGAGGATTTCGTTTACATGACCCCCGGCGTGACCTTTGTGAACACCGTTGAGGTGGGTGATAGCTCACTCAGCATTCGCGGAATCAATGGTGCGCGTGACGCCGAGACTAACTTTGCGTTCATCGTGGATGGCGTGCTCTACACCAACCCTTCAGCTTTTAACCGCGAATACCCTGATCTTTCCCAGATCGAAGTGTTGAAAGGCCCACAAGGTGCGTTGTATGGCCGGTCGGCAGCGGCGGGTGCCGTCATCATGTCGACCAAGCGACCCACTCAGGAATTTGAGGGTAGCGTGAAGGTAGGAGGTGCCGAGTACGGCACTTACTACGGCACCGCCACGATCGCAGGGCCCTTGGGTAGCGATACCGCGGGTCGCCTGACAGTGACCCACCGCAAGACAGACGGGTTCCTGGAGAACGTTTATCTGAATGACGACGTAGTCAACGACTACGAAGAAACCGCCATGAGTGCGCGTATCGTCATGGACCCAACCGATACCCTCTCTATCGATACCAAGCTGCGCTTTTCTAAGGTTTCTGCGGCCTCGATCGCCTTTAACGCCGCCTTTGAATTGCCCTTCTTCGTCGGGGCACTCAGTGGCTTGAATGGCATCCCATCACCTGACTACAACAGTGCGGGTGCATCAGTCGATGTCAACGACTTTAACTGGGTCTACAGCCCTAACGTCGACCCAGAGAACAAACAAGAAACCGTTGAGGCCTCTATCAAGGTAGATAAGCAGTTCGAAACCGGCACTCTGACCGCGTGGGCCCTGTACTCCGATCAGGACCAACACTTCTTAGCGGATGGAACTTCTGGCGCTTTCTTCTTCTATTTCGGTGAGCAACATTGCGTGGACAGCACGAATGCAACTATCGGCGTGCCTCTGCAAACACCCACTTTTAACTTGGGTTTTGTAGGGCCGGGACAGTCACCTTTCCTGCCCCCTTACAGCCCAACCACCTGTGACGGCTATCAATACCAAGAGCGGAATCAGCGAGATATCAGCATGCAGCTGCAATGGACCTCTGATGCAGACCAGCGACTGCGTTGGCAGGCGGGCATGTACTTTTTGAACATCGACCGACGCGTAGGCGTCGCGCAACTTGAGGATGATGGTCGCGCAAACTTGCCAAGATCCTTCGTTAACGAGCTCACTGATGCGCTGGTTCTAGATGACTTCGAGACCACCGTTCTCTCGGGTTTTGGATCTATTAACTACGATATGACAGATCGGCTGGAGCTCTCGGTTGCTCTGCGCTATGACGTGGAAGACCGGGAAGTGACTAACGCTGTACCCAGCCCAGCTGATGGCTACTTTTCTACTAAGATCGATTACTGTGGCGCATTTTTTGCGGGTGGTTGTACATTGAATGGCGCCCCTCTGGGTGGCACACCGTGGAACCCGGCGTTTATCGATTTGGAAACCGGTGCCGTAAGCGCGCGTGTAGACAAGCGAAGTAAGGAGTTCGACGCTCTCCAGCCAAAAGTCAGCCTGACTTATGACTTATCTGACAACACCACCCTGTTCGGTAGCTGGGGCGTGGGCTTCAAGACCGGCGGCTTCAACAACCTGGGTGGCACTGAGATCATCAGCCTCTTCCTCGTAAACCCCGACGGCTTGCCGGTCGCGCCCCCAGAAGTTTACGACGAGGAAACTTCCAGCTCTTTTGAAGTGGGCTTCCGCTCTACCCTGCTCAATGGCAACCTCCAGCTGAATGCAGCGGCGTACCATACAGAAGTCGACGACATGCAATTCTTCGAATTTTATGTCGGGCCTTTCGGTCTCTTGAGAACCGTCGAAAGCATTGACGAAGTCACCATTCAGGGATTCGAGGTCGGTGCCTCGTGGCAAATGACGAACAGTCTGCGACTGGATGCGGGTTATAGCACCATCGATGGTGAAATCGACGCCATGACTGTGCGGCCTTATGTCGCTGGCAACGATGTCCCGAATGCCGCCGAATTTACTGCTAACGCGGCGCTCACCTGGGATAAGCAGATTGGCAACCTCAATCTCATTGCGAGACTTGAGTATGCGTACCAAGGAGATACGTTCTACCACGTGGTGCAGGGTAACGACCTCGACACACCAAACCCCGGTGTACCTGCCCTCGGGATCGCTCCCAATAACTCGGTGCCAGCATGGCTGCAGCGGCTGGTGCCCGGACAAGGTGGCCTCGACACGAGTTATGAGAAAACCAAAGTCAATGGCTATGGGATTACGAACCTGAGAATCGGTATCGGTACTGACCGTTGGCGAGTGACTGCGTTTTCTCGCAATTTGTTTGATGAGGACTATACCGCCGAGGTGATTATGGCACCCGAGTTCGGTGGAGCGTTCGTGACACCGGGCGCGTATCGAACTTCCGGGGTGGAATTCCAGTGGGACTTCTAATGCCTTGCTAAATAAAGGAAAAAGCCGGGCAATGCCCGGCTTTTTTATGCGCGCTGTGAAGCCACACATTGAGAAGCGAGGCGCTCTAGTGACTTCGCTCCCTAACCTAAACGAATCTAAAGCACCAATTTCAGGAGAGCACCAGCACTGCGAACAGCAGTAGACCGCTGCCCGAGGTGATGAGTGTCGTGGTGCGTAATCGGTCAGAAGATAGACCAAGCCACAAGCCACTGAGCATCACAAACAACATACCCGCAGCGAAGAACTGCTGGTAGGTCTTATAAGCAGACGGACCATGACCCATGTGTAACTCGATCATGCGCTTCTGTATTGACGGCTCGTTGTATTGCACCGTCACTCGCCCATCCGCGATATCGAGGGTGTAATACGGTCGCGTGGTGGGCCGGGTAATCAACCGCAAACCACTCTGTTTAACATAATCAAAGGTGAAATCCGTCACTCCCACCGCGACAAGCGCCGCCTCCACAGCCGCGTGACTCGGTTCCGACAACAGTGCCTCGCCGGAATCCAGAGAGCCGACCAGCGTTTGCTCGACGCTACCCTTAATGCCAATCAGGTATAGCCCCCCAGACACGGCTACCAATACGATTGCCGCGGCAAAGAAGGCAGAAAAATACAAATGCAACTTGATGAGTACGGCACGCGCCATGGTGGTTTTCCTGTCAAAAAGTCGGTTGATCCCCGGGCCGACTTCGCTTTTGGCCCGATGCCCGCGCATTGTGCCCCAAGGACAAGCGCATACCAACACGCAGGGCCCCATCAGGCAGGTAATAGCACGTACAAAAAGATGCCGGTAGAGTGGCGGTTGTATGGGCCAAAATCTCTCTCAAAGTGCGGTCACACCGCACCTCGTCCTCCGTATTAATAGTACGGGGCGAACCGATGTCGCTGCCTGAATTCGAGACCATCGCCTTCGCCGAGGCCTTGCTGCGGGGTTCGGCGAAGCATCCGGACCGCAACTGCATTGTTATCGACGACGAGCGAGTGAGCTATGGCGCGGTCGAGGCGCGGGCGCGGTTGGCTGGCCGGTCCCTCATCGCCCTCGGTATCGAGCGCGGTGATCGTGTAGGCATCCTCATGGCCAACAGCCTGGACTATATCGACCTGCTCTTCGCTGCTTCACTCATCGGCGCCATCCCCGTGCTCTACAACGGCAGATTCAAGGCTCGTGAGATTGCCCATGTCACCGCGGATGCCGGTATTAAGGTAGTGGTAACCAACGACATCGTCGAGCAGCACACGGACTATGTTGCACTGCTGAACAGGGCCGGGGTTCAACAGATGCCATCGGTGCAGAACCAGATATTCCTGGGCAAGGGCTCGCGGGACGGATTCATGGATCGTGACACTTTCTACGGGCTTGCCGATTCAATCCCCCCAAGCGAGGTTGAAGAACGCCATGCGGGCACTGCCGTAACCAACACCGCTCTGATGTTTTATACCTCGGGCACCACAGCGATGCCCAAAGGGTGCCCGCTGGACCATATCGTGCTGCAACATGCCGGTGTGGTGGGTGGTGCCGATCGGTTGCGGTTGAGAGAAGGAGATGTCGTGTGGAGCCCGCTGCCCATGTTTCACAGCGCGTTCACGCAACCATTAACCGGCACGCTTCATTTTGGCGGGACTTTTGTTTCCATGACCCACTTCGAACCCGGCGAGGCGCTCGAACTCATGGCTCGCGAACAAGTGACAGTCGCCTTCCCCGCATTCCCCACCATTACCCTGCAGCTACTGCACCACCCCCGCTATACCCCTGACACCTTCAAGGATGTGCGTATGATGCTCAACGTGGGGCCACCCGAGGAACTGCTGGCCATGCAAGCGCTGATGCCGCATACCACTCAAATCACCTGCTTTGGTATGAGCGAGTGCGGCGGCTCCGTGGCGATGTGTAACCCCGACGACCCGGTCGCCCTGCGCTCCCAGTGCTCAGGCAAAGCCCTGCCGGGCATCGAAATCGAAGTGCGCGATCCGGAAAACGGGGAGACGCTGGCGCCGGGAGAGCGCGGCGAGATCGTCGCCCGCGGGCGCGGCGTGTTTGGCGGGTATTACAACGACCCAGCCAAAACCGCAGCAGCTTTCTGGGAGGGGGGATGGTTCCGAACCGGTGATCTTGGCGTTTTGGATGCCAAGGGTCGAATTACATTTCACGGCCGACTCAAAGACATGCTGAAAGTGGGTGGCGAGAACGTGGCGGCTGTGGAGATCGAGGGTTATCTCGCACTCCACCCAGCGGTGAAGCTGGCACAGGTTGTGGGTCTGCCCGACGAGAAATATGGCGAGGTCCCCGTCGCTTTTATCGAGCTAGTGCCCGGCGCAACTGCGACGGAGGCGGAAATGATCGAATTTTGTCGCGACGAAATCGCAAGCTTCAAGATCCCTCGGCATGTGCGCTTTGTGCAAGATTGGCCGATGGGTGCCACCAAAATACTTAAGTCCGCTCTCCGCGAGCGGATCCTCGCTGAGATGACCCCCGCCTGAAGTCGGTATCGGGACTTTTGTGGACCTCCCGCTAGCTTCGCGAAGGAATACGAGCCTTCGCTTCGCCGTTGAGAATGGTGTCTCCTGCTTGGTTTCGTTGCCAAACCGCGCAGGTGACAATACCGCCACCCGTCTCGACTGGCGCCACAGCGAGCACCTCTCCACCACAGGTCAAAATATCCTCAGGAAACACATTTGCGGCAAAGCGCATCTTGGTGGCCACAAGATCCCAGGGATCATGTAACAGCGAGGTGAAATAGCGGTAGAGGTAAGCCTGATTCAGTGGCCCCTGCTGCACCACGTCGGGCAGGCCCCGCTCTTGAGCATAAACGCGGTCGAGATGCAGCGGATTGGTGTCTCTCAGGATCAAGGCGATGGGGATGTAATCGTAGCGATCCATGGGCCCCAACTCGACGCTGGGCAGGGCCATAGAGACCTCGTAATCCTCAAAGAAATGCTTATCCATCGGCGCTGTCACTTGAACAAAATATAGGACTGCCGGCCGGACATAAGCAGATCCTCCTCGCTGCCTGTGATTTCAAAAGTGACTTCGATGACGTCAAAATGGTTCTTGCCCTGCTTCTCATAAACGTCACTGATGGCAGCCGAGATTGCCACGGACTCCCCCACCAACAGAGGCCGGTGAAACTCGATGGATTGCTCGCCGAACATGGCGGTGCCCGTTCGATAATCAAATAGAAAATCTTCTTGCCAGTCGAAGGTCTTCAATAAGCCCAGTACCGCGACAAACGGTGCGAAGGACGGTGGCGCCAAGCGCCCTGAATCTGCCTCAGCGCCACTCTCAGAACTATCGATTGGCGCCGAGTCAAGGTCAGTCACCACGCCGAGAAAGTCGTTCACGTCGACTTCGGACACAGTGTAGGTGGCGTGACGCAATCGGCGCCCGATCAGCGCGGTGCGATCCACAGTCATGACTTGGCTCTCATCGACGGAAATTTTTCGTGCACACCCCGCTGAGCGCCATTTTAGCAATCCCGACCGTCACATCGAGCGCTAATGGGCAACTCCCTAATTTGCCACGCCGTGTCCCACAACCACCGCGCCCCCCTTCATCACAAAGTGCGGGGATTCCAACAGCGTTACATCACTCAGCGGATCGCCCGGAACGGCGACCACATCGGCAAAGTATCCAGATTTGAGTTGCCCCAGTTCGTTATCCACCCTAAGTAATGTCGCTGCATTGACCGTCGCAGCCCGCAGCGCTTCCATAACGGGCATGCCCGCCTCCACCATGAAGATAAATTCACGGCCGTTGGCACCATGGGGCGAGACACCGGCATCGGTGCCAAAAGCAATCGGTACCCCCTGCCGAAACGCCTCGGCGAGAGTGCTCTGGATTTTTGGCCCAACTGCGGCGGCCTTGGGACGCACCACGTCGGGCAACTTGCCCTCCTGTTCCGAGAGATCTGCGACCCATTTTCCCGCTGAAATGGTCGGCACGTACCAAGTGCCACGCTCCTTCATCAGCTCCATCGCCTCGGCATCCATATAAGTGCCATGCTCAACCGAATCGACCCCGGCGCGGATGGCGCGCTTCATGCCCTCCGCCCCATGAGCGTGGACCGCCACCACAAAGTTATAGTCTCTGGCTGCGATCATGATTGCCCCCAGTTCATCATCGGTGAACTGGGGATTATCGCCACTCTTGGCCAGCGACAGGACACCCCCGGTCACCGTGAGCTTTATGACGTCGCTGCCATCCTTGTAACGCTGCCTCACTGCCTTCAACGCTTCATCGGGCCCGTTAATCACCCCTTCCTTGGGGCCCGGATCCCCGCGCAGATCCTCGCGCAGTCCGTTGGTGGGATCAGCGTGGCCTCCCGTGGTAGCGATCGACTTGCCTGCGGCAAAAATCCGCGGGCCCGCCACGATGCCCTGATTAATGGCGTTACGCAGGGCAAAACCGGCCTCAATGTCACGCGCGCCCAGATCACGCACGGTTGTGAACCCCGCCTCCAAGGTACGGCGGGCATATACCGTCGCCCGCAGCGCAATATCGGCGGAGTTCATGTAAAACCCCTCTGCGTAGCTCGTCGGAGGGTCCAACTCCTGCAGCAGATGCACGTGCATGTCCATGAACCCCGGCATGACCGTCGCATCCCTTAAATCAATAACCTCTGCCGCCTCATCCTCCGCATACCCCGGCGTCACCGCAACAATACGGTCCTCGCGCACGCGGATTGTCTGCTCGGTTAAAACCTCGCTCGCTGCAACATCGACAAGTCGGCCGGCATGAATCAGGGTGTCTGCATAGGCGCTTTCGAGTGAGAAGAGCACAAGTATTAGAGCCAGTGAGCGCATGATGCTTTCCTTTCTTATTCTGTGGAGCGCCGAGTTTGCGGGCAGAGAGGCCGTCACACAACCGCAAACGTTGTGAAGCGAGTTAAAGCCGTAAATAGACCTCGACGCAGTGGTGAGCCTGAATCGCATTAATAATTCAGAAAAAAGCCGGGCGAAGCCCGGCTTTTCAATCGGAAAAGGCGTCTGGCGAAATTAGCCGCGCGCCATTTTAATCCGGCCCTTAGCCTTGGGCTGCTGCTCGAGGAACTTAAGCGCCCACGCCTGAAACTCCGGTTGGCGCGGGGCGTCCAGCCCGGTCTCTTTCTTGCACCGCTTCTTGAGCTCGGCAATATCGCCGCCGCGGTCGAACATTTTGACCTTCCCACGAGATTTCGCCATTTTGGCGCGCAGAGCCTTGGTCTTTTTCTCGTCAACCGTGAGGTCGCCGTTCATCACCACGCCATAGCGCTTGGCACCCTCGGCAGACACCAGCCCGGCCCGCACATCAAACTCAACGCGCTCGGTCTCTCGCTTCAACGGGTCGCCACAGCCGCCACCCCCCCAGGTGTTGAAGTACAGGATATCTCCGGCACCCACCGCAATACGGTCGCATTTGCTAGGGAGCTTTTCCTCGCTACCATCGGTGCGCTTGAGGATCTTCTCCGAGCGGCGCCCGGGCAAACCGCCGTTGACGCCCCAGGGGTAGGTGAGCCAGCGGTCATCGTGTATCGAGATCGTGCCCGGCTCCAGAAAGCAATAGCCCATGCGTAGGCCGTTGCCGCCGCGGTTATAGCCCGCGCCGCCACTGTCGGTAATGGTCTCGTAGGTTTCGATGCGCAGCGGGAAGTAACTCTCCAAAAACTCATTAGGCACGTTGGTAAAGCTGGGCCAGAGTGAGTGACCATCTGGGCCGTCACCCGAGGGCTTGCCGGGAATCCCGCCAAAGCCGATCGAGTAAAGCTGGTACCACTCGCCGTTTTTGTCATAGCCCGAATACATAAAGTGGGGGCTGTCAGAGAAGCCAGCACCCGCCAAGAAGTCTGGATCGCCCTGACCCAGCAAACCGCCCAGCACGTCAAAAATACGCCCCAGCGCGTGGGTACGGCACGACAGCGCCGCGGGCTCCCGGGGCTTAAGCAGCGTGCCCTCGGGAATCCGCACTTCCATGAGGTCATAGAAGCCGTCGTTAAACATGATCTGGGGATCAAACACCATAATCATGTAAACGCCGCAAAACATCTTGAACATTTCTTCGTTAAGGTAGAAATTGATCGAGCTGATCGACTGCGGGTCGGTACCCTCAAAATCAAAGATGACCTTGTCCTTCTCCCGCCACATGGCGCACTTGATGCGATAGGGCCCCATACCGAGACCGTCGTCACAAATGTAATCTTCGAAGTACTGTTTCTTCTCGGGGACCGTGGTCTTGATGAGCTTGGACATGGCGCGCTTGTTACGCTCCAAGAGCTCATCCAGTGCCGAGTAGAACTCGTCGTCACCAAAACGCTCCGCCATCTCGATCACCCGCTTCTCAGCGGTGCGAATGGCGGCAACCAGCGCATTGAAATCGCTGCGGTTCCAGTTGGGCATACGACAGTTGTGCAGAATCAACTCGAGCACATCTGACTGCAGCTCGTCTTTCTTGTAGATCTTCATCGGCGGGATACGAATCCCCTCTTCGAAGATCTCGCGGGCATCGGTTGGCAAACTGCCTGGCACCTTGCCACCCACATCGGTCATGTGACCAAACATGGCGGCGTAGGCAATCAGGCGGCCGCCCTTGAAGATCGGCCGTAACAGTAGCCAGTCGTTAATGTGACTGATCGCGCCATTGCAGGCATAGGGGTCCGTTGTGAGGAAGAGATCACCCTCTTCAATGGTGCCGTCATAGGCTTCTTTGAAGCCATGGATAAAGCTCCCGAACTGGCCCACGACCATCTTGCCTTCGAGGTTGGCGATCATCGGGAACTCATCGTGCTGCTCACGGATCCCCGGCGACATCGCCGTTCTAAATAGCACGGCGTCCATCTCATAGCGCGCGTTCATCATCGCGTTCTCGATGATGTCCAGCGTGATGGGATCAATGTCCTTGCGCTTAAACTTTTTGGTGTTGGTTTCAACAATAGTGGCTGGCATGACTGTCTCCCCGTTTAAGCTGACGGCGTGATGAGAATGTTGCCGAACTTGTCGACGTTACCGGTATGACCGGAGAGGATGACCGTGGTCGAATCCATCTCCAGCACAATGGCCGGGCCCTCTATCTTGTTGCCGGCCTTTAACATATCCCGGCGGTACAGGTTGGCCTGCATGTCCTTGCCTTCCATAAATACCTTCGACGTGCCGATCTTGGCTGCAGCCACCGGCGTCCGGCTACCCGAACCTGTCAGCTGACGCGCCTCGATCTCGGCGCTCTTGCCCTGGGCAACGGCGCGCAAGTTGACGATCTCCTTGTCAGAGTCCAGCGCAAAGGTAAAGAGCTGGCGGTGCATCTCATCAAAGGGATCACCAATCACCGAGAGGCCCTTGGACTTGAGCTTCTTGATATCAAAGTCGACCGTGAGTTGCAGGCCCTGCCCCTGATACCGGATATCCGCTTGGTAAGTAACCGATCGGTGCGCCTTGGGCACGCCCTCTTTCTCCAGCGTTTTGAGCGCCTTGTTGGCGAGCTGCTGATAAATCTTGGTGAGTTCGGTCGTCGAGGTATTTGCAAACCGTCGGATAAATGTACGCGACGCTTCGTCACGCACCCGTGTGGTTGCGTCACCGTACGCACATAAAACGCCAGGGCCCGGTGGGATAATCACCGGCCAGCTGTTCATGAGCTTGCCGAGTGCATTGGCGTGCAAGGGGCCCGCACCACCAAAACCGATCAGCGCAAAATCCCGCGGGTCGTAGCCCTGCTCCACCGACACCAAGCGCAGCGCACCGTACATATTCTCGTTCACGATATCGACAATGCCTGCCGCCGCGCGCTTGATGGAGATGCCCAAGGCGTCTGCCACTGGCTTGATCGCCTTCTCGGCCATATCCTTGCGAATCTCCATATCACCCCCAAGGCGCACCTCGCTGGGGAGATATCCCAGTACCACGTTGGCGTCGGTGACCGTGGGCAACTCGCCGCCCTTGTTATAGGCCGCCGGACCAGGCTCCGCGCCTGCGCTTTCAGGGCCAACACGCAGCGCTCCCGTAAGCTCGGGTACGTGAGCAATCGATCCACCACCGGCACCGACGGTTCGTACGTCAACTGATGAAGCCCGCACGGTGACATCGCCTACGGTGGTTTCGCGCCGCAGTTGGGCCTTGCTGTCTTGCACCAGCGCCACGTCGGTGGAGGTGCCGCCCATATCAAAGGTCAACAAGTTTCCAAAACCGGCTTGCTTGGCCACCCATACCGCACCCGACACACCGCCCGCAGGACCCGACATTAGCAAGTTCACCGGCAGGGACTGCGCGACCTTGGCAGAGGCCATACCACCATCGGAGCGCAGAATGTGTAGCTTCACGTCCTTCATCTTGGCTTTGAGTTTGCGCTCAAGATTCTTCACGTAGGCCGCTACCCTAGGTCGCACATAGGAGTTGGCTACCGTGGTAATGGTGCGCTCGTACTCCTGCATCTCCGGCACCACGTCGTAAGAGAGCGAGACCGGAATGCCCGGCAAAACCTGCTTGGCGATCTTCTCCACTTCTTTTTCGTGAGCGGGGTTCGCGTACGAGTTCACCAATGAAACGGTGAGCGCCTCAATGTTCTCATTCTTGAGTTGCTTGAGCGCTTTGGTCAGTGCCGACTTATTGAGCTTACGCACGACCTTGCCATCAGCGCCCATGCGCTCGTCGGCCTCAACCGTGCAAGAAAGCGGCGCGAGCGGCTCGCTCTTGTTGTAGATCACCCAGCCGCCAAGGCCACCCGGGACGTAGGAGCGGGCAATCTGCAGCACCTGCTTATAACCCTTGGTCGTGACCAAGCCAACCTTGGCACCCGTGCCCGTCAACACAGTATTGGTGGCCACCGTTGTCCCGTGCATCACCTGCGAGATTTCTCTCGGATCCACGCCTGCATTGGCGCACACCCTGGCGACACCGTTCATGACGCCGATCGATGAATCAGCGGGGGTGCTCGGAACTTTTGCGGTATGAATGGAACCGGATTTCTCGTCGACCAAAATCAGGTCTGTAAATGTGCCGCCGACGTCGACACCAAGACGATAAGGCATACTGGCCTCCTCTTGTTAAGGATCTTATGTGATCTCACTGCGATGTGCTCAGGGCCGGTTAGCGCCTTGACCCCGCTACCAGCGCTCTTGGGCTTCCCCTGCGCTGGAAACAATTGACCGGACATTTGCTACAATTTCGCTTCACCGCCAACGATGCACCAATCTGGTTACTCGTGCAAGGTATGATCCCACCCTGCCCCCACATTTTTTGGAGTCCATCATGATCAAGCCTCTCGCCGGTATTCGCGTGCTTGCCATTGAGCAATTTGGCGCGGGCCCCTACGGCTCGATGTATCTTGCGGAATTAGGTGCCGAGGTGATCAAGATCGAGAATCGATCAACCGGCGGCGACCCGGCGCGGCAGTCTGGCTCGGTGCGCCTCGCCGAGGACGACAGCGCTTATTTTCAGGCGTTCAATTTGGCGAAGCGCAGTGTCACCCTGAATCTCAAAAGCGATGAGGGCCGCGCGCTGTTTCATCAACTGGTCCGCACCAGTGACGTTGTGTGGAACAACCTCCGGGGCAGCCAGCCCGCAAAAATGGGTCTGGATTACGAGGCGCTTCAAGTCGTTAAACCGGACATCATCTGCACGCATATCTCCGCCTACGGTCGGGATAATGATCGGGCAGATTGGCCCGGATACGACTACCTGATGCAGGCCGAGTGCGGCTTTTTGTCGGTCACTGGGGAACCCGGCACACCGCCCGCACGCTTTGGTTTGTCCATGATCGATTTTATGACCGGTGTTGTGGCGGCTCTGGGTTGTGTAGCGGCTTTGCTGGCGCGAGCAGATCAGGGGGGGCGCGATGTCGACATCAGTTTGTTCGATGTGGCGCTGCATCAGCTCACCTACCCCGGCACCTGGTATCTGAATCATGGCATTGAAACCGGTCGCGTGGCGCGCTCGGCGCACCCCTATAACACACCGGTTCAGCTCTACAAAACCGAGGATGGCTGGATCTTTATCATGTGCATGACGGATAAGTTCTGGGGGCTCCTACTGGACCGCACCGGACATACCGAACTCGCCGACGATCCCCGCTTCAACACGATGGCGGTGCGGGCGGAAAACCGCGACGCCCTGACCGAGGTACTCGATGGGATCTTCCAAACGGCGGGAACCGACCACTGGTTTGCGCTGTTGCAAACCTATATTCCAGTGGCACCGGTCTACGACCTCCCTAACGCGCTGGACAACCCTTTTGTGACTTCAATCGGCATGATGCAAACGCTGGAGCATCGCGAGTACGGCACCTATCGCGGCCTCAGCAATCCCATCAAAGTGGATAACCAACGACTCTCTACCGATTGCGGCGCCGGCCTCGGAGCGGATAACGCCGCGATTCTGGGTGGGGAGCTTGGCGTTGAGAACCTTGAGGATCTCGCGGCACGCGGGATTATTTAGAGACCGCTTCGAAGGAGCCGCCACAAGGCGCGAGATCTTAGGTTCAGTAGCTGACGAAGACGGGGGCAACGCCGATAGCGATGAACGCGGGCTCAGTGACTATCAAGAAACTCAAATAGAATTTTACAGAAGGCAATCTTTTCTTCTTTGCCCGCTACCACATGTGCCACGTCCGCCATGGTGACACCGACCGAATTACGCAACCCCTCTTCCAACGGCATGGTCGTACGGGGCCCAGTAATGATGTCCTCGCCCGCGTGAATCACCAGTGTCGGCGCCTCAATCTCCCCGAGGTGCGGCCGGATGTCATGCCCGCGGCAGGCCTGAACAAAACGCAGGTGGGTCTGGATGCGGCCCTCAAGCGCCCCCCAGACCCCACCGCTACCGAGTAACTTCTCGCGATTGGCGTTGTAATAGTCGGGCTTAAAGGACAGCGAGGCCACCATCGACTGAAAGGCATGAAACCCGGCATGCTCATGGATATCACCGAAGGCCTGTAGATGATCAGAAAGCATCGGATCAGCCCAGGTCCAGCAGCCCATGTTGACCATGCAGCGCACCAGGTCAGGTCGCTTCACTGCCACCCACTGGCCAATGCAGGCACCAATGCCCACCAGGCCCACGAAGTACACCGACTTCATATTGAGATGATCCAACAGACCGATGATGTCGTCGGCAAACAGCTGCGTAGAAGCCGGCACCGAATAGTCATCCGTCGACTCACCCAGTCCGCGGTAGTCGATAATCACGGTCGAGTACTGGTCAGTCATGCCCCGCGCGAGGTAGTGACTTCGACCGTGGCAAAAAGTATCCCACCCGCCGATATATACCGCCGGCGGCCCGTCACCATGCACTTCGTAGTACATGTCGTGACCGTTAATCTGGGCAATAGGCATAGCGGGCTCCTGTGGACCGATGAAATAAAATAATAAAGACGCTTAAAGCGCGCTGATGTGCGCTAGCACCTGCTGCAAGTCGACCACGTCGGCATAGCGCCGACCGACGTCACGCAAATTACTGGCATGGGCTTCCTCGTCCTGATCGCCGCAGCAGTCAGCGGGTACGATGGTTCGAAACCCTGCCGAAAAGCTGTCCACGATTGAGGCGCGCACGCACCCGGAGGTTGTGCATCCGGTGATAATGGTCGTGTCGATGCAATGCTTGACCAGCCAGGGCTTTAGCGGGGTCTCATAGAAAATAGACGGCGCGGTTTTGATGAACTGAAAAACGTAGTCGTCATCGCGGATACGGGGATCAAGCTCGGTACAGGGATGGCCGTGATAAAAGCTTCCATCGAACAGGGTGTCGATCTTCCAGTAAGTCATCTCATCTGGCCCACCCCACGAGACCGCGCAGGATGCCGCCGGGATACCCTTTGCCTTGCACGCAGCGAGCAATGTGGCCGTATTATCCACCGCGCTCTGTACATGATCGCTGCGTCCCAGCGGGTTGCTGGCGTCGGTAAATCCCTTTTGGAAATCCACCATGACGAGCGCGGGCCGCTCACCAAAACCGA
>CAXPKH010000112.1:0-37558 GCA_964217615.1 Luminiphilus sp. | reverse complement strand
CTCGACGATGCGCCGGGCCTTACCGAGGTGTGCGACGAATACCTGCAACTCGCCGAGCAGCTGTGGGCGGGTACCGAGCCGTTGCCCTGCGAGCCGATGAAGGACCGCGACCTCTTTGACTTTTTGGGATTTGATTGATGGCATCAGTGAGTTATCAAGCGCGTCGCGATGAGATCGAAACGTATTTCGATCGCACCGCCGCGGATGCTTGGGCGGCGCTCACATCTGATGCGCCAGTCAGTCGCATCAGGCGGACGGTGCGTCGCGGTCGCGATAGCATGAGAGAAACTTTGCTGAGTTGGTTACCGGCCGACCTCACGGGAAGCACCTTGATCGATGCGGGATGCGGCACTGGCACGCTGGCGATTGAGGCGGCACGGCGCGGCGCCGAAGTGGTGGCGGTAGATCTGTCGCCGACGTTGGTGAATTTGGCGCGGGAGCGCCTGCGAGACTCGGGAGAAGATCTGGACGTCACCTTTCTGGTCGGCGATATGCGCGAACTGGGGCTGGGTTGTTTTGATTATGCCGTGGCGATGGACTCGATCATTCACTACGACGTGTCGGATGGGGTTCGAACACTCGATGCGATCGCAGAACAGATCAACTGTAAGATGGTCTTCACGTTTGCACCGCGAACGCCTCTACTTTCTCTCATGCATGCAACGGGCCGGTGGTTCCCAAAGGCTGACCGTGCCCCAGCCATTGAGCCGGTATCTCCCCGGCGGCTCGAGGATCATTTGGCTGAAATGGGTCTGATGGATTTCTGGGCGCAGGGTCGCTCGCATCGGGTAGACGTGGGGTTTTATAAATCCCATGCCATGGAGCTCATACGTCGATGACGCGGCTGGCGGACATTTCCAAGCGCCGCTTCGGCCTTGGCGATCTCGGCCAACGGTGGCTGCCGTTTGCCGATGCGGCGTCGGCAGAGTTGTCTCTAGGACGACTGTTGCGACTCTCTCTTTTTCAGCTGTCCACGGGTATGGCGATTGTACTGCTGACGGGCACGCTCAACCGGGTCATGGTGGTGGAATTGGGTCAAGCAGCATCCTGGGTCTCCCTGATGCTCGCTATTCCGCTGCTCTTGGCGCCAGCGCGTGCGCTGATCGGCTACCGTTCTGATCATCATCGCTCTTTTCTGGGGTGGCGTCGTATCCCGTATTTGTGGTCCGGCACAATGATGCAGTTTGGGGGGCTCGCGTTCATGCCCTTTGCCCTGATATTGATGACCGAACCCCACGCAGGTCCGGCGTTGCTGGGGCCGTTTGCGGCCATGGGCGCATTCTTGCTGACGGGTCTCGGCATGCACGTTGCGCAAACCGCCGGTCTTGCTCTGGCGACGGATCTCGCCACGGAAGAAAGCCGTTCCCGGGTCGTGGCCCTCCTGTATCTCATGTTGCTGATTGGCATGATCGGCAGTGCGCTGATTTTTGCCGCGTTCCTCGCCGACTTTAACTACGTGCGCCTCATACAGGTCATCCAGAGTGCAGCGGTGGTGACGCTGGTTTTCAATGTTATAGCCATGCTCAAGCAGGAGGTGCGGCGGCCAGATTTGACTGATCACAAGCTCGCCCGTCCCAGTTTTGGTGTCGCATGGCAGGCGTTTATCACTTTGCCATTGGCGCGTCGAATGCTGTGGGCACTGGGGCTTGGCACGATGGGCTTTACCATGCAAGACATTTTGCTTGAACCCTATGGCGCGCAAGTCCTGGGACTCTCGGTCGCAGGCACTACGCTACTTACGGCGCTATTCGCGGGGGGCATGGTGTTGGCGCTGTTACTGACGGCCCGGCGGCTTGGCAGAGACGCTGATCCTATTAGGACAGCGGCCGCGGGCATTTTGATCGGGATCGTTGCCTTTGCTGCGGTTATTTTTTCTGCGCCATTGCAAGCCCCCGCTCTCTTTCAACTTGGCGCAGTGTTGATCGGCTTGGGCAACGGTTTGTTTGCCGTCGGTATGCTGACAGCCGCCATGGTGTTTGGGGGTGCGAGGATGGCTGGGATGACGCTTGGCGCCTGGGGTGCAGTGCAAGCAGCCGCGGCCGGGATCGCCATGTTTTCTGGGGGCGCGATTCGTGACTTGGTCACGAGTTGGGCTGATGCGGGACTTTTGGGCGCCGCATTGCAAACGCCCGCTTCAGGTTATGGAGCGGTTTATCACATCGAGATTGCGCTGTTGTTTGTAGCGCTCGCTTCATTGGGACGGCTGGTTAGGCGCCCCGGTGAAACGGGTGGAGACGGCAAACGTCTCGAGCTAGCGGATTTTCCGAGTTAATCACCACATTGGGAGGACTCTATCATGGGTACTGGTGCAATTACTGAATACATGGATGTGGCGCAACTAGCGCTCTATGTGTTTTGGCTTTTCTTTTTCGGGCTGGTGTTATACCTCCATCGCGAGGGTAAGCGGGAAGGTTGGCCGCTGCAGATGTCCTCAGGCGATTTACGTCATGGTATGGGCGGCATGCCCAAGCCAAAAACCTATCGCCTGGCACATGGGCAGGGAGAGCGGGTGAAACCTGGTCCAGAGCCTGCGCAATATGAGGTCAATGCAACGCCGATTTATAACGCCAGCGGTGCGCCCATGCATCCGAACGGTGACCCGATGGTGGACGGTGTGGGTGCAGCCGCCTGGGCAAAGCGACCTGACAGGCCCGACCTTACGGTCGATGGGCGTCCTCGTATCGTGCCTCTGCGGGTAGATACGGATCATGGTGTTAATAGCGGCGATCCAGATCCACGAGGTAAAGCGGTCTATGGCTGTGACGGTCAACAAGCCGCCACTGTCGTCGATCTGTGGGTTGACCGTGCGGAGCCGCATTTCCGGTACGCCGAGCTCGACGCGGGTGGCCGGCGTATCCTGCTACCGATGACTCTGGCGATGGTGTCTGCCGACGGCACAATCAATGTGAAATCGATTCGTTCGGATCAATTTGCTCAGGTGCCCGGTTTAGCTAACCCGGATCAGGTCACCCTTCAGGAGGAAGATCGCATCACAGCCTTCTACGGCGGTGGTCACCTCTACGCTATGCCATCTCGATCGGAACCGCTGATATGGGTATGACCGAGTATGAAGACGAGCCGGTAGAGGGATTGCCCGGACACCTGCCAGAGGGTGAGACGATGATCTGGCAGGGTGGGCCCACGGTGTCAGCAATGGCCAAACGGGTCTTTTACGTGCCGCAGCTGGCCTTCTATTTTGGCTTGTTGATCGCGGGCCATACCATCTACCGTCTCATGGAGGGGGTCGCGGGCGCTCAGGTCATGGGCACACTGGTATGGCAGTCTGGTCTCGCGGGGATCGTGTTGCTGCTCTTGTGGTGGCTGTCGCGCGCTTACGCGGGCTCGGTGTTGTATACCCTGACCAGTGAACGTCTGGTGATTCGCTCAGGAGTGGCCTTGCCCATGATGGTCAACGTTCCGATCGAGCAGATTACGGCCGCGGATATGCGGGTGTATCGGGACGGCACCGGCGACATACTGTTGACTGCGACTGAGGATCGAAAGCTGTATTGGGTGCTGTTGTGGCCGAATGTTTCGCCGTGGTACTCGCGACCGGTCAAGCCGCTGTTGAGAGGCCTTGAAGATCCGCAGCGCGCCGCCAAGGCTTTTGCCGCAGTGGCGCGGGCGCATTACCCTGTTTCTGAGGCACCGGAAATACAGGTGCCGGTGATGGGAGCCGGGGGGCCGCTACCAGCGGGATAGACTGAACATGACCGGGGGGCAGACGGCAGCGCAGTCAACACTCAGGCACCCAATGGTCTGGGTGGTCTTGGCTATGACGCTGTTGTGGGCATGGGGAGTGGCTCGGGATGACGTGTCCTATACGCCGCCCCCGCCCCAGTCGGCCTCCGCAGTAAGTTCAATAGACCTAATATTCGTTGATGCTTCCGAGGGCCAAATTGTTGTGCTTCTTGCCACGACCGGCGATGAATTGGCCCGCTATAGCGCAGGCGAGGGGAGCTTTTTGCGCGGAATATTGCGGAGCCTGGTCAGGGAGCGGCGCGTGAGACATCTCGATTCCGGTGGCGCTTTTCATCTCGCGCTACTCGACAACGGGAGTCTTGTGATCTCTGATCCAGAGACCGGTTACTGGATGGCGTTGGAGGCCTTTGGGGTCGATAATCGCCGCGCCTTTGCTGAACTGCTCGATCGCGCCCATGCGTCGTCGCGGATCGCTGGCTCAGAAACAGGTATGGGCAGTTGATCTGGCTCGCGATGGCAGTCTCCGTACTCCTGTGGTGGGTGATGACAGGCTTGGCACTTATATGTGTGCATCAGCCTGCAGCCTCTCGCAAGCTGATATTCAGTGTCTCCAGTATTGTGATGCTGTTTGCTTTGATGGGGGTGGAGATTAACGCAGCTACCCATACGTTGCTCGCTACGGTTATCGGATTCGCGATGGCACTGGTTATATGGGCGTGGCTGGAGCTCAGCTATTTGATGGGTTACATCACCGGACCGGTGAAGCACTCAGCGCCCAATCCCATGGGCCTTTCCGAGCGCTTCACTCATGCGCTCGGCACAACGATCTACCACGAATTGCTGGTGGTGGGGGTAGTCGGTTTGGTCTGCGTGCTGGGAGCCGGTCTGCCCAATCCGACGATTCAAAACACGCTTGCGGTCCTGTGGTTAATGCGATGGAGCACCAAGCTCAACCTCTTTTTGGGTGTTAAGCATTTCAACAGCCAGTGGTTACCTGAGAACATGCGCTACATCACCTCCTATCTCAGTGCAGGAAGGAATAGCTGGTTCTCTGTCTTTTCAACGATTTTGGCCGCATTTTGCACCTACTTACTGTTTTTTTTGGGTCAGATGGCGACAGACCCAGTGGCCGCATTGTCGCTATTTCTCATCGCTTGGCTGGCCAGTTTGGCGGTGCTGGAACATGTTTTTTTGATGATGCCAATGGGAGAAACGGCGCTGTGGCGGTGGGCAGAGGTGAATTTACGCAAGTCGTCGGGATGAGGCTGTCCAGCGGTTGTCCATGTTTTCCTTGACGCCGCCCAAAGATGGTCATACTGTGCGGGGTAAGCAGTCTGAATATAACGGACTGGCTGGAGCTTCCTTGACGCTACCGTTAGCGGTGTTCGGTGTCGCCATTTGGTAGAACCCAGACAGCAGGGCAGTAGGGGGCAGTAATGAAGTCAACGAAGGGGGCATGGCCTCCCTCGCTATCAGCACAACCGCTGGTTAGGCGATCTGAAGTATCTTCACTGGGTGAGCGGGCAGTACGCGTCGGTCCCGAACAGCTGGAGCCGTTTTTTCACCAGCTGAGGGTTAATGACAGTGCCGAGTTGGCACTGAATGTTCATTTGCCCTTTTGTCCGTCTCGGTGCTTGAGTTGCGATCGTGTTGCGGTGGTGCAGCATCGGGACGATGAAATCGATCGCTACATCGCCCACCTCGAACAAGAACTGATGTTGATCGCCGAGGCACTGGGCGGACAGCGTCAACTGGCTCGCGTGCATTTTGGCGGCGGCTCACCCAATCATCTCTCCGATCTGGCGTTGGCAACCCTGTTTTCCCACATCAATCGCCACTTTTTGATTAGCACCACGACCCGGATATCAATGGAGTTGAATCCTCGGCGCACATCGCGCGCCCAACTCAACTTTCTGAAGGGGTTGGGCGTTGGACAGCTCAAACTCGAAGTGCGAGACGTGGATGCCAAAGTGCAACAGGAAATCGGCCGCATTCACTCACTGGAGCTGCTTGAGGATGTGATATCCATCGCCCATGGCGTGAAATTTGAGTCTCTGGGGATGGACTATCTGATCGGCCTGCCCGGGCAAACGGTGGAGTCCTGTGAGCAGAGCGTAGAAGCCATGGTGTCACTATCGCCAGACTGGCTGGTGTGCCTGCCTTTTCACCGAAGAGAAGCAGTGTTCCCCCATCAAATCGCAGTAGACGCGCAGCACCTGCCCTCGTTGGCCGACCGATTGGCCATGTTCAATCAGGTACAAGTGGGATTTGATGACGCGGGCTACCAATGGGTCGGGCTCAATGTCTTTGCCAAGCCGGATCATGAATTGTCGGTTGCTCAACGCGCCGGGACACTTGGCCTAAATGTATTGGGTTATGTGCCCGAGCAGTCGCTGTCCGTATTGGGTGTGGGGCTGGGGTCCCTAAGCGAACTGCCCGGTCTGGTGTACCAAAACGAGGCCAACCTTGCTAATTGGCATACTTTGCTGGAGGCAGGCTTGTTATCGGCGCATGCCGCAGTCGTGGCCGATGAGAGCGAAATATTGAGACGCAAGGTACTGCGCGGCCTGATCTGTCGTCAGCGTCAATATGTCGCCGATCTTACGCCCGTGCAGGAGTCCGAGTGGCTGTCTCCACTGATAGATCAGGGTTTTGCCGAGAAATCGCAGGGTGACTATCGGCTGACGGAGTTGGGGCGCTCAGTGTTACCCCATTTGTGGAGTGATTCCTCACCCGCTTTCAGAGCATTGTGATCTTATGGGCCGCTGCGCCCAGATGCCGGAATCAGCTTGTCAGCCAGTTCAGATCGATCTGAGACAGTGATGCGCTGTGTGCGCCTGAGCGGAGTGCCTGCCACTCCAATTTTAGCCAAGGGGTGAGCGTTTCCGGCGTTTCTTCAATCCACCTGTCCAGCGCGTCAGGCTGTATCCACTGCCAGTCTGCGATTTCCAAGGGGTTGGCCGAGGGATTGTCGACGGTTTTGCCCACGTAGACTGAGCACAGTTCATGCTCTGCGCCGTGTTCGTCATATTGGGCCTGGTAGCGGAAGCGATGGGTGAAAATTAGATCAGCGCGCATTCCCAGCTCTTCGCTCAGGCGCCGTTGTGTGGCGACACCATACGATTCGCCTTGTCGAGGATGACTGCAGCAGGTGTTGGACCAAAAAAGCGGCCACAGGCGCTTGTGGTGGCTGCGTTGCTGCAGCAAAACATCGCCATCGTGATTGAAAAGGAAAATTGAAAAAGCGCGATGCAGGGTGCCAGCACCCTCATGCAGTTCAGCTTTGGTGCCGTGACCTAAAATCCGGTCCTGCGCATCGACAATGATGAGTGCCTCATCATCGAAGGAGACCGACTCGGGTTTTATCAGCGCGGAATTCATAAGGTGTTCCCCAAAAAATAAAATGACCCGCTTCCGTTCGGAAAATAGAGCCAGAAAAGTAGCTCAGTCTTCAGGGCGATCGACAGCTCTGGGGGCAGGGTGATCGCAGACTTTTCCACTTCCGACTCCACCGGTTCAGCCAAAAGGCGTCACCACGGGTCGTAAATTTTCAGGCCCCCAGGAGGGGCCTGTAACACGAGTTAACTCCGGGCAGGAGGCATAGCCTCTTGCTGTGAGCTAACGGCAAGGCCGCCGCCATTGGGATCACCTAACCAGTTATATCTGTCAGTGCTCAACAGAATGAAATGGATAGTCAGTGCCAGTGTAAACAGTGCCACTGTCAGACCCGTCAGGACTTGGCGTGGATCGAATAACATCCAGAATCTGTGCATAAATTGTCTCCGTTACTTAGTTACTAGTAACCGCTGGTTCTCAGAACCAGGGCTTCCAAACGTAGAGCAAGTAATGCGCAACGATCGCGATGCCCACGTAGGCAAGGAGTCCAGTCACATAAGCTGAGTGGAATTCCTTGGCTTCGCTTTCAGACAAACTACTCATGGTAAATACCTCCCATGTACGTTTGTTTTTTACATATGCCGACTGATAGCACCGAGGTGCAGTCAGGCGACGCCTTTTGGATTAAAACTTCACTCGCGAGTGTCGTATTCATCCTTCCTGAGCTGACCAAGTTGATCAGTTCAAGAACTGTCCCACCCTTACACTTGGTGGGGTGAGGCGACACACTGTGTCGCCCCGGTAAGTCCTTCAGTGCGCCTCCCCGATGGAAGGATCGTCCTGCTCAAGGCCGGCGCTCTCCATCGCTTCAACCGCTTCTTCGACCATTTCTTCCATGGCCTCTACCGCTTCCTCAATAGGGTCACTTGATGCTGGCGCTAGAGAACCCAGATTGGGGTAGTCCGCCAGCATGTTCGCGCCGAGTAAGGGTTGGTATGCGCCCTGATGGCAGGTAGCGCAGTTGACCTTTTGCGCGTCGCCCAGGGGGCCCTGACGATATGCGGGTAGCCAATCGTTGGTCGGGTTGATGTAGTCGTTATTCATCGACTTGACCATCTGCTGACCATGCCAGGCTTTGACGCGCTCAGAATTGCTCTGCTCCCAGGATGCAAACGCGCGACTGTTATGGCAGTGCGTACAGTTAACGCCCAGTGCATCGGAGTAGTGCATCATCAAGCTGTAGATGTGCTCGGTACTTTCGATTGACGCCTCATGTCCTGTGGGAAGCGCGGTATCACCCGCAGCGCGGGCGGCGTTGTCTTCTAGCAGGTAGTGTGTGAAGGGATCGAAAGGAAGCGATGCGTAGGCATTCGATGCCTGATGCGCGACATTTTGCATCTGATGCACGTGGCCTGATGCGTGTCTCGGAGCAACGCCGATCGTCCACACTTGCTCGGGGACGTTATTTCCGCGGTGACAGGTGTAGCAGGTCACCCCGGTATCCCCGACGTGCGCGCCCCAGTTTTGGTTGGCGTTCTGGGTCATGGCGATCATCACCCGCGCCACCTTCTTGGTATAGAGCGTATCTTGCTCAAAGCCTTCCCCCGGAACATGGCAGTAGTTGCAACCCTGCTCGGGAGAGACCCATTGCGTAATCGCCGCCATGAGTCGGGTGAATTCACCCACTGAGAGGTGGCCCAGCACTTCGACGTTCTGGTAAATATCGCCGGCTTTTGGACCCTCCGCGCTTACCGCGGGAATCGCTGCGGGGACCTGATTGGCTGCCACGATCTCTTCAAGCGCTTCCGGGCTATAGACCGCTTCCATACCGGTACCCCGATA
Source organism: Luminiphilus sp. (assembly GCA_964217615.1). Lineage (GTDB taxonomy): Bacteria > Pseudomonadota > Gammaproteobacteria > Pseudomonadales > Halieaceae > Luminiphilus. The sequence continues at coordinate 28,678 of CAXPKH010000112.1, read as the reverse complement.
GCCTCGCTGCACGGTTTCCTGTGGAGGGAGGTCGCAGCCGCTCAATAACAACGCAGCCATCGCCGAGGCGCCGGCGAATAGTTTCAGATTAAAGGTTTTCATTGTGCGCCCTCCATCATTGGGTCAAGCACTGGCGCTGCCTCGAGAGGGGGGTAGGCCGGCACAATCCCGTGCTTCATGCCCCAGAGGTACCAGTTCTCAACAACGGTGCCGGTAAGCAAGATGCCAATCGCGCCGGTGATGACCGTCAATACGGCGAACCACCATGCCCAGCGGTGGATGGATTCCATTGAAGCGTTGAAGCCCATGCACCATCTCCAGAACAAAGCACCGCGCTCAGCGGCAGTGCCGCGATCGGTGATTTGGTCAATTTCCCGATCCGCGCCATATCGGCTGGTGGCCAGAATGGTGGCACCATGCATAGCGAAGAGCACTGCTGAACCGTAGAGGAACGCGATCGACAGCATGTGGAACGGGTTGTAGAACAGATTGCCGTAGCGGAGGGAGAACGCTGCGGTCCAATCGAGGTGTGGGAATATCCCAAAGGGTACGGCCTCATTCCAGGAACCCATCAATACCGGGCGTATGAAACCCAGCACGAGATAGAGGAAAATCGCGGCCCCGAATGCCCAGGCCAGATAGTTGCTCATGCCGAGGTTTCGGGAGATGCGGAATGTGCGGGCCCACCACAACATGATGGACAGCGTCAGCAATGCGCCTGCGATCAACCACCAACCCCCGTCATTGAGCGGGGGAATGGACAGCCCATACTCCGGTCCGGGGGGGTCCAGAGATAGCCAGAACAACTGGCGAACAAACTGGACGGGGTCCCAGTTCACAGAGGCCAGCATGTTCATTCCGATGATCAGGAAGGCGAGTACACCGGTGATCAGGGCAAAGACACCCAGGGTGCCCAAATAAATCGGGCCTATTTGCGCGTCGCCGAGCTTACCCAGTAAATGATTGTGGCTGATGCCTTTGGTTCGGTTACGCCCATCCTCGCCAATCGGGACGCCAGGATAGTCAGGGGCAGCGACCTGCACCTGCGTGAATATGTTTTGATACTCTCTCATGACGCAGTCCCTCCTCAATACCAGACCGGTAGCTCGAGCCACCAGTTCCACCATTCAGGCCAACCGCGGGTCCAGAAAGGCCCGCTGATGACGATACAAACGGCACTCCAGAAGGCCGCTGAAATGGCGACAAAGACGCCAAGGCGATGGATCCCCAGAGCGCCAATGGAATAGCCGATGTCGTCCCGGAAGAATGTGTTCTCATGTTCACCGGTCTTCACGGTTTCTCCGTCACGGGGATCGGTTGCCATCAGAATCAGCGAGCCATGCATTGACAACGCCAGTGCTGTCGTGAAGAAGAACGTCACGGCGATCATGTGCGCGGGGTTGTAGTGGAAATGCAAAAACTGATAGCCAACATTTGAGACCCAGTCCAGATGGCTGAGAATGCCGTAGGGGAAGCCATGGCCCCAGGCGCCCAGCAAGACCGGTCGCACCACAACCAGCGTGACGTAGGCCAGCACCGCGAAGCTGAAGGCAAAGGGAATATGGAGACCCATACCCAGCTTCCTTGATAGCTCAACCTGTCGCAGCGCCCAGGATGCAAAAGCGCCCACCGCACAGATGGTTATCACCTGCCACAGACCGCCCTCTTGCATTGGCGCCAGCGCTAACCCATAGGACAGATCGGGCGGCGCAATACTGATTTGCCAGATATTCCAAGTGGGTCCAATAGCAGCTCCATAGATCAGCAAGCCGGTACCCAGACTGGCAAAAAATGCCGTGGTAACGCCGAAGAAGCCGACCCAGAAGGGACCAATCCAAAAGTCGAATAGATCCCCACCGATCAGAGTCCCTCCCCGGACGCGATACTTTTTTTCAAACGTCAGCATCGACATGACATGACTCTCCCTTTTTGGCGACTGGCGCCAGTTACATACAACTTCCCTTCGGCCCCGGCGTCCTGCCAGAGTCGATTGGGTTAAATCTTCATAAAGGCATATGGCGTAAGGCTGTAAGCCGCGCGCCGCGCCTCCTGCCAGCAGCTGTCCTTGCTACTGCCCCTTTGCAACGTAAGTGACTTCAGTACCGCGGCGAACAGGAACCACGCGAACACCATCAAGAACAGCAACCGAAACTGCAGTTGGTCCCAGACACTGTGTGGCCCATCGCTTGTTTTATTGTGATTTGCCATGAGTCTTTCCCCCCCAAAGGGCGTGTTTGTCACTGTCGAAGTCGTGCTTTTATTCATGCGGCATCTCCAAACTGCAGGCTTTCGCTGGCGTGCTGGACATGCTCAATTTCCACTGTGGCAACCCCCGCGGCGCGAGCAACTTGCTCTGCGGCATCGCGCAGCCGCTTGGCAGCGGAAATGCGAACAAGGATCGGTTGTGCGGCGACGATGCGATCGAGACCGTTCTGTGCGGTATCGGCCCAGGTCAGTGTCTCTGCTGCGCGCGCTGGCGTGGCCTCGACCTTGTCGAGATCTGTGCCCAGCGGCAGCACATTGAAGAGGGCGTCAAACAGCGCGTTGCAGACTTCTTGCACCAGATAGCAGGTACCCGCGTAGCCCATGAACGGCGTACCGGTATGGCGTCGGATAATCGTGCCGGGCAGTGAAGCGGGAATATATACGCTCTTGTTGCCGGCCTCGTTAACGTACATGCGCTCGTTGTAGCCGCCAAAGACCAGCAGTGCGCCCGATTTGTGAATCGAATTCCGCACTTCCTGATTGTCGGGCTTTACCCCGGCTTTTCGTGAATAGTGGAAAGCGCAGGGCAGGCCCAGTTCCCCCTCGAGGAAGTGACGCAGACCCCGGGTATAAGTCTCAGTGGCCACCACACCAAAGCTGGCTGTGCCAAAGAAGTCCTGTGTCACAGAGCGCCACAAATCCCACACGGGCTTCAGCGTGGTGTGCTTTTCCTGCTCGATGAAGGGCTCGGGGTCCAGTTCGAGTTCCTCGCCCAAGGCGCGCAGGAACTTGGTGGTGCTGTCGAGACCAATCGGCGCTTGGAAGTAAGGTATTTCCAGTGCTTCACAGAGCTTGCGGCCGTACTCGCGGTACAGACAAACGTTGGCATCCGCGTCAGCGAGTGAGGCTACATCGTCGAGCGGGCAGCCCAGGGGGAAGATGAGGTTGATCTCGGCGCCAATGCCCTCTACCAAACGCTGAATCTCGGCCAAATCCGAGGGCGTGTTGAAGTAGCCGTACGCGGGACCAATGATATTGACCCGCTTGATGCCATCGTCTGCCTTTTTGGCTTTGCGTTTTTTGGCTTTCGCCTTGCCAAACTGATCCCACAACCACACCAGCGCACGGTCGGCGCTTTGCCACTGGTCTTCATCGATGGTTCGCGGCAGAAAGCGTTGAATGTTGGTGTCCTCGGGTGTCACACCGCCGCCAATCATCTCGGCGATGGAGCCCGTAACGACGACGCTGGGTTTTTTGGGGTCCAACGTTTGATGGGCGCGTCGCAGCGCGCCCTCAGTACCGCGCTGCCCAAGCTCTTCCTCGGCCAAGCCGGTGACCACGATGGGTAGCTCGTGGGGGGGAAGGGCGTCGGTGTAGTGAAGTACCGAGGTGACGGGCAGGTTTTCGCAGCCCACCGGACCATCAATGATGACCTGTAACCCCTTGACCGCTGTGAACATATACACAGAGCCCCAGTAGCCGCCGGCACGATCATGATCGAGGACCAACATCAGCTTGCCCCTCCCATACCGTGGCGGTCAATGATCTGAGGGGTCCAGATGCCGGTCTTGGTGCCACTACCGACGCCGGAAAAGAAGGCCTCCATCGTTTTAAAACGTGATTTGCCTTCGATCGCAGTATTGATGACCTGCGCTAGCGAACCTGCGCCCGCCACGCCCATCAGTGGGCGCGCTGAAATCAGATTGGTGAAGTACAGGCTGGGTATAGACAGCTCTTTGGCGTGCTGCACTACTGGTGTGGTGCCGATGGCGATATCGGGCTCGAAGGTATCCATCGCGTAGAGGTCATCTTCGAGAGAGGCACGAAACTTCACGCTCACGCCCCGTGATTCCAGCCATTCGCAATCATGTGCCGACCAGTCGGACTTGGCGCAGGCAGTGCCCACGTAGCGGACATTGGCACCGCTCTCAATCAGCAATCGCGCGACGATCAGCTCCGAGCCCTCATAGCCTGAGAGGGTAATGCGAGCATCGATTGGGTTGTCCGCCAGAACGCCGCGTATCGCAGAAAGCTGCGCATTGATGGCGGCATCGATCTGTTTCTTGGGCAGGTTGAGAACATCACCCAGATTTGCGAGCCAGTCGCGCGTGCCTTCGACGCCCACCGGCGCCGATCCGAGCAGCGGCCGTCCGGCGGCTCTGAATTCTCTCGCGGTTGCCGCGTAGAAGGGATGCAACATGGCCACCGCCGAGCAATCGAGTGCTGCGTATAGCTCGCGCCACTCCCGGGTCGGTATCACAGGACCCGCTTTAAGCCCCATTGGCTGCAGCATGCGACCGATGGTAATGGCGTCAACCGGGAAGATTTCTCCCACCATCGCAATGCTGGGCGCGGTGATTTCGGTGTCCAGACCCGCAGGGCGCGCAACCGGTCCCGCTTGAACCTCGTTGCGGGCATAGCGCAGCATGGCACCGGCGAGCACATCCTTGGCCTCCGCATGGGTGGGCACACCAAAACCCGGTACATCAATACCAATGATGCGCACGCCGTTAATTTCGTCTGGCAGCAGATCCAGAGGGACGCCCGATGCAGTGGGTACACACAGGTTAATGACGACAACCGCGTCGTACTCATCAGGGTTTGCGAGTTCATGTACCGCCTCGCGAATATCCTCGAACAGCTTGCCTGTCACCAGCGACTCTGAATCAAAGGGCACGTAGCCCACGGTCCGTTTTGCGCCATAAAAGTGAGAGGTAAAGGTCAGCCCGTAAACGCAACAGGCAGAGCCCGAAAGCACGGTTGCCGTGCGACGCATTCGCAGGCCGACACGCAAAGAGCCAAAGGCAGGGCACATGCTCTGCGGCTGATCATGAGGCCCCTTGGGATAGTCTTTGTCGAACTGCTCAAGCTGCGCTGTTTTGCCCGCCTTTGAGGCGGCGTCACGCATCACTGACTCGCCCGCATGGCACCCCACCGCTTCTGCGGTGTTTTCGGTATCCACTGCAATGACGGCGTCAGATGCTGTCATAAATGACTTCCAGCGAGGGTTTATTGAGGTGTTCAACGTTGCACAGGTCTTCCAATGACGCCGGCTGCAACACGACGTCTCTTCCCACCGTATCGCCGTCAAACAACTCCAGCAGGCCGTCTTGGGTCAGCGGGGTGGGTCGGTGGGGCGGCGCCTCGGCAACGTTGGTGGCCAGGTCACTGAACAGCGATCCCCATTCACCATCAGGGCGACCAATAATCTCGTAGGAGGCGCTCTTGCGTCGGATATCGTCGTGTGCGGGAATCGACGCCAGCTCTGGAATGCCTACCGCCTTGCAAAAAGCCTGCGCTTGTCCCGCGCCATCGTCCTTGTTGGTGACCATGCCGGCGACACCTACGTTGCCACCAAGCTTGCGGAAATATTCCACCGCCGAGCAGACATTGTTGGCGACATAGAGAGACTGCAAATCGTTGGAGGCGACGACAATGACCTTCTGGCACATGTCACGTGCGATGGGTAACCCGAAGCCACCACAGACCACGTCGCCGAGAAAATCCAATAGGACATAGTCAAAATCCCAGTCGTGAAAGCCCAGTTTTTCAAGGGTTTCGAAGCCATGGATGATGCCGCGGCCGCCGCAGCCTCTGCCCACTTCCGGGCCGCCCAGTTCCATGGCGAAAACGCCGTCTCGCTTAAAGCAAACGTCACCGACAGACACTTCATCGCCGGCGGCTTTTTTCGCTGAAGCTGTCTCGATGATGGTCGGACAGGCCTTGCCCCCGAATAGCAGAGACGTGGTGTCGCTTTTGGGGTCGCACCCGATCAAGAGGACCTTTTTACCCAGTTGAGCCATCATGTAAGACAGATTTGCCAACGTGAAGCTCTTGCCAATTCCCCCCTTGCCATAAATCGCAATGATTTGGGTTTTGGGGGCGTCGTCCCCTGAAGATGCCAGTAAATCGGCGCGCTCCCGCGTCGATTCAAGGCCTGGATCATATAGCTTGGCACTCTGCGGTGCGTTCATGCGTCTCTCCAATCAAGGACCATTTTTAGGCAGCGGGGATCGGAAAACGCCTGTTGGTAGGCGGTTTCAGCGCTGTCGAAGGGTTGGTCATGGGTGATGATGCCGCTCAGTGACAGGTCTCCCCCTGAAACCAAATCCATGGCGGCTTGCATATCTTCCGGTCGCCATTCGGCGCTGATCCGAACATCAATTTCACGCATGAATGCCGCGGGGAAATTGAACTCGATCGGTGCCGCATAAAATCCTGCGAGCAATACGGTGGCATGCTTGGCCAAGTGGTGAACGGCTTGATCAATAATGGTCGCGGTCCCGCTGACATCGCAGATGCGCTGGTAATCCCGACGGTCATCGGTAGTGGGATCCATTACGGGATAACCAAAGCTACCCTCGCGACGCTCGGGCGCCGTCTCCCAAACCGTCGGCGTTACCTGATGGTGGGCTTCGGTGATCCTTGCCAGCAGGCGGCCCAGCGCGCCATGACCAATAATCAGTTCCGGCGGACCCAAATCTTCAATGCGCCGCAAGGCATGGCAGGCGGTCGCAGCGAGTGCCAAAAGCACACCGGTTGATGCCATTTCCGTGGGAAGTGGCACCAGCTTCTCGGCAGGGACCACCAGGGCTCGTGCTGCGCCGCCGAATAGGCCGTGCACGTTGGTAAAGCCGCGACTGCCCGGCACAAATACTCGCTGACCCACATCCACCCGGGTGTCGGTGCCGCGGGCGACGACATTGCCCACGCTTTCATATCCAGGAACCAGCGGGTAGGCGAGGCCGGGGAAGGGCGGCATACGACCATCCCACAGTAACCTCTCGGTGCCCGTGCTAATGCCGGTCCACTGGACCTCTACAACGCAATCTGTGCTGAGGGGTTCTGGCAACTCGACGGGCCTTAGTGACATTTCTCCCGGCTGCTCAAAAACCACCGCAGTAGACGTTGCTCCCATGGCGGTACTCTCTGTTTACCTAACTACCCTGTTTCTTGCCTTTTATTCTCGGCTTACGGGCCCGCATGACCGCCTTCTGATGGCTTGATAGCACCTTTTTGGGGCGCACACGCTCAATTGGACCTAGTTGTAAGCTTAAATTAACACGTAAATGTGTCAAATAATACATACAAAACGATTTTTTCGTCGGTGTGTTTCCCTGACTATCCCAATGATTTTTCTGCCACCAATAGCCGCGTCAGCGCGGGAATCGGGGTTTTCACCTCGCGAACACGTGAGAACCCGGCAGCGAGGCACATCTGCTGCAATTCCTGAGCAGTGCGCGGACGACCACTGCCCATTGCCCACAGGTAGAAGCTGAAATAGGTGTCACCAATCGATGTTGCGCCGGGGGTACCAGCCATCGGCTCTGCAATGATGAGATGCCCGCCCGGCCGCAAAGCCGCATGCAGGCGGCCGAGGAGCTGACTCACGGGCGCATCATCGTGGTCATGCAATACGCGGATGAGTGAGAAAAGCTCGGTGTGCTGTGGGAGGGGGGAGTGAAACATGTCGGTTGCGACGAAGCGGATATCCTGCTGGGTGCCCTGCGTCTTCGCCTCGCTGACGACCTCAGGTAGGTCCAGAACGGTGGCGCTCAGATCCGGATACCGTCGCTTCACCACTTTCGCAAATTGACCCGTTCCCCCGGCGACATCGATGAGCGAGGTGTATGCCTTCAGGGGGTAGCTGTCGAGAATGTGATCTGCAATCAGCGCGAGAGAACTGCTCATGAGTCCGCTGTACTCGCGGTGGCTGTCCTCGAGTTGCGTGCCTCCCGGCACGTAGCTCCAGTAGTTTCTGAGCCCCGTTTTGTCTCGGTGGCGCAGAATCGCCAGTGGATCTGCAAGGTCGCGATACAGTACCGCATGGTGCCGGACCATATCGGCCACAGCGGGATTGCCCAGTACCGCGGCACCCAGTTCCCCGACCATCCAGTGCCCCGGTGAGACTTCGTCGGTGAGTTTCAGTGCCCGGGCGGCGGTGAGCAGCGTAAAAGCTGCCTGTGAGCTTAATCCGCACATGGCAGCTACCGATTTCGTGGTCTCTATGCGGCCTTGCAATACCGCTAGGAGATTGCTCTGTATAACTGCAGTCAGCGTCTGTGTGTAGACAAAGCCAGCGGTAAGATGATGAAGTTCAACGGCTTTTTGGCTGGCAATGCGCCGCAGGAGGGGTGTTCTCGCTGCCCACTTCTGGAATCCCTGGTTGGCCAGAATCCGATTACGAAGCAGACGCCAGCGACACCGCCAGTCTGAGGGGGTCGGTTGCGGATTGGGCCAGGCGTCGGGGTCGGCGAGCATAAATCAGGCCGCGGTACGGCCCATTTTTTCCGGCACAAATCGCTCCGATTGCGCGCGCACGAGTCGCACCAAATTTGCCCTGCCCGCACAATGGGGCACGCTATCGAGGCCCTCTTCTAACAAGCATTTCAGACGATCGGTCGCGCCATCCATGCCGAGTTCCTGTACGGCGCTCGGTCGTCCGAGCTTGGCGTCAATCCCGACGGGCTTGCCGATAATGTCGGGATCGCCCACCGCATCCTTGATGTCATCCGCGACCTGAAAAGCCTCACCGATACACGCACCCAGATTGACCCAGGGGCCGGGATCGACGCCCGCCGAGGCGGCGCCGGCACAGGTCGCGGCAATGAATAGCGCGCCGGTTTTGGCGCGATGGTAGCGCGAGACATCGACACTCGATTCGCATTCCCACGCCTGACCCGCCGCGATGCCATGAGGTGCGCCGACGCCTCTGGCGAGAATGGACAGAACCAATGGTACGCGCTCGGCGCGAACACTATGAATCGCGTGGACGGCCAGCGTTTGAAAGGCGGCAACAATCAGTGCATCCCCTGCCAGAACGGCAATGCGCTCGCCAAATTTGGCGTGCACTGACGGCTTACCTCGCCTTTCATAGGCGTCGTCGAAACACGGCAGGTCGTCGTGGACCAGCGAGGCGCAATGGAGAAATTCCACCGCCGAGGCGGCAGCCGCGGCTAATGGCCGGTCACTGCTATTGTTGGCAAGGGCAACGGCCATGCAGAGCTGCGGCCGTACCCGAGCACCCCCGGGGAACACGGCATACTGCATCGCCTCTGCCAAAAGCGGTGGGCATTGCGCGGTCACATGCTCGGCCAGATATTCCTGAATGTCTTTCTCGCAGTCGAGTAGTGGGTCCTGCATTGCGCGCACTCCCGCAGATGTCATAATTAAATGACATAATATGCTGTTATATTAAGATGACACGCTACGCCACTCGTTGGCCGGGTGCAACCCCCCATGACTGAAACAACCGTGATGCAATCCTCGACCCCGTCTTTGGCAGGTATGGCCACTACCGGACTGGGTTTCGATCTGGCCGTGCGGCCCGGGGGCTATCGATGGTGGTACGTCGATGGTTTTAGCGATTGCGGGCGCTTCGGCATCACCGTTATTGCTTTTATTGGGAGTGTATTCTCGCCCTATTATTTTCGTGCGCGGCGACGTGCAGGTGCACTGGCCGAAAATCATGTCAGTCTCAACGTGATTCTCTACGGTCGTGGGAACAACCGTTGGTGCATGACAGAGCGCGGCGCCGCCGCGTTGGTCCAGCACGCAGAACGATTAGAGATTGGGCCGAGTGCGCTCCAATTGACAGACTCTGCTCTGATGATCGACGTCAGGGAGCGCGCCACGCCGCTGGGTCAATCGGTTGAGGGCCGCATAACCCTGTCTCTGGAGCAGGTTTCAGACGAATGCTTTGAGTTGGATGGGCGAGGTCACCACTGGTGGTGGCCTATTGCGCCTCAGGCCCGCGTTCAAGTCGACATGAAACGACCCGATTTACGCTGGGAGGGGAATGGCTATCTGGACAGCAATGGCGGCGACGCGCCGTTAGAGACCGCATTTACCTCGTGGAACTGGTGTCGTGGTCATTCAACGACAGATCGGTGTGAAATTCATTACGACGCGCAACTGTGCAGCGGCGGTGAAAAGCATTTATCCCTGCGGCTGGATGATCAGGGTGGTTTATATCGCACTGAAACACCGGGATTGCGTGATTTGCCGAAAGGCCCCATTTGGCGGGTTGCCCGGCCCGCGCGGATGGACACGGCGATGTCGTGTCGCGTCCGGACTTTGGAAGACACGCCTTTTTACACGCGGTCACTGATCGAGACGGATGTCAGTCAGTTTATGCACGAGAGTCTTGATCTCACCCGCTTCTGTAAGCCATGGGTACAGGGCTTGTTGCCCTTCAGAATGCCGCGCGTGGCTGGGTCACGCGCCCAAGGTTAGTCCTGTTCCCCGGATTGGCCGTGAATGGCCATTTCGTCACGTTGGCCCATGACAATGAAGAGCTCCAGCATCCACGAGGCGCTGGGTGAAAAGCGTCGCGGTGATTCGGAACGTTGCCAATCGTTCCCGCGGGGCACCGCATTAATCAAGAATTGATTTTCCGGCGCGCAGGGCGCTGACAATATTGTCGGATTGGCGGGGGCGCCACGCATCAAACCCAGCAAAATTTGGCTCTTGCGACCGCCTGAGACTACGGCGCGCCGGCTAATTGGGTCATAGCCATGTTGTGCCAGGTTGCGGCCGATCTCGGCGTAGAGCCGCCGCGCTGCTCTAATTCCCGGGCGGCAGCGGCGAGGTAACTGTCTGATGCCCTCGTCGGCCCGTTGGTAGCGCAGGTCTGCCTCCTTGAGCAAGCGTCTGAGTACTGCCGTTAATGCGGGGCTCGTGCGCGGATGTTGCAAAAATTCTTCGGGATTGATGCCCTGCTCTTTCATCAACGTTCGAGGAAGATACAGGCGTCCCGCGCGCGCGTCCTCACCGACGTCCCGGCAGATGTTGGTGAGTTGCATGGCAACGCCAAGGTCCGCCGCGCGCGCCAGCGTGTTGGCGTCCCTGGTGCCCATGAGGACCGCCATCATGACGCCGACTGCGCCGGCAACCCGCGCGCCGTATTCGAATACCTCATCCAATGTTTCGTAACGGCGACCCGTCGCATCCCACTCAAAACCCTCGAGCAGTGCATTGATTAGCGCTCGAGGTAGTCCATGATCCGTGACAATCTGGCTGAGAACTCTGTCAACGGGATGGTTTTCTGGCGTTGCGGCATAGATAAGATCGAGTCTGCGGTGCAGCGTTTCCAGCGCCTGATGTGGGTCATCGCCCAGATCCACTAGGTCGTCCGCGACTCGGCAGAAGGCGTACAGGCCGCAGGCCGACTCGCGCAGCGTCAATGGCAGAAACTGCGATGCGATGTGGAAAGAGCGCGAGCCATGACAGAGGAGCTTTCGACACTCACTCATGTCGGTGTGGGGAGTGGTGATTTGCAGATCGTTACGCATGTTGTTTGGCAGGTGTCGGAACAAGTTGATCAATGACTTTGGCGGAGGAAATGACGGCAGGCATGCCAGCTCCCGGGTGGGTGCCCGCGCCGACCAGATAAAGCCCGCCGATATCCTCGCTACGATTATGAGGCCTGAACCAGGCGCTCTGCGTGATCCGAGGTTCATAACCGAAGGCCGCACCTTTGACAGAGTTCAACCGGTCATGGAAGTCCTGAGGTGTCAGCAGTCGCGATGTGACAATTCGATCCCGCAGGCCCGGCAGCATGGTTTCCTCCAGCCGTTTGCAGATTCGCTCTTTGAAAGTTTCAGCGTAGGCGGGCCAATCCACATTGGCATCGAGGTGCGGCACTGGCGCCAACACGTAAAATGTATCGCAGCCCTCGGGTGCAAGTGTGGGATCCGTTTCGGTGGGTCTGTGCAGGTAGAGACTGAAATCCTCAGCCAAGACTTTGCGCTTGAAAATGTCCTCAAGTAGCCCCTGATAGCGGGGCCCCAGGATGACGGAGTGGTGGGGAACATCCGGATATTGTCCGCGTGTCCCGAAGTACCAAACGAAGAGCCCGTTCGAAAAATGCGAGCGCTCAATTTTCCGGTCCGTCCATCGCTTGCGGTGCTCGGGCTTAATCAGATGACGGTAGGTCCATGCTGCATCGGCGTTGGATACAACGATATCGCTTTTAAGAACGCGGCCATCCTTGAGCTGCACGCCCTGAACCGAGCCTGATTCGACGAGGATCTCCTCAACCTCTGCGTTGCACTCGATCAGTCCACCCTGTCCCTCGATCAGTGAGGCCATGCCCTTGACGATGCTACCCGTGCCGCCCATGGCTGACCAAACGCCGAAACGTTGCTCGAGATAGGAGATGAGGGTGTAGACGCTGGTCACTGAGAAGGGGTTGCCGCCAATCAGCAGCGGGTGAAAGCTCATGGTCATACGGAGCTGTGGGTCGCGAATGTAGCGCGACACGAGTCTGTAGACGCTGCGGTCAGCCCGGAGCCTTATCAGCTGGGGCATGAACTTAAACAGCGCCAGCAAGGAGTCGAAGGGTTTGTCGACTAAGCCCTCGAAGCCGACCTTATAGCGATCCTCGCTGGCCTTCAAGTAGCGCTCGTAGCCCGCGGCATCGGCTTCGTTATAGGTTTTGATTTGCTCAATGTTGCGCGACTTGTTGCCGGAGTAATCGAAGACGCGTCCATCATCAAAACGAATTCGGAAAAACGGATCCATAGGCCGCAAGTCGACATCGTCAGCGAAGGTTTTACCGCAGAGATTCCAGAGCTCCTCTAACAGAAAGGGCGCGGTGACGATGGTGGGGCCGGCGTCAAAGGTAAAGCCGTCCTGGCGGTAGACGTAGGCGCGTCCCCCCGGTGCATCGAGCTTTTCCAGCATATGCACTCGGTAGCCCTTGGCACCCAGTCGGATCGCCGCAGCCAGACCGCCAAAGCCTGTGCCGATGACCAGCGCTGTGGGGCGAGGGTCTGCGGTGCTCAGGGCATCGAAGGCGGACTGCGCGATATTCATAAAATAACGACACTTTTACTGTCATTTATATTTGACAGTGTAACAGTGCCGCATCGGGCCTGCACAGCTTTCTTTTAGGGTCTCGCGGCGTTTTCGGCGACCAGCGCGTTGAAGAGATCGACAAACACGGTGGGGGATTCCTCGTGACCGAGATGGCCGAGCGTGGGTATCCGACACGTTTTACAACGGCGCAACAGGGGCGCCACCGCTGTGCTACGGCTCGGGGGAATGGTGCGATCGCCCTCGCAGGCAGCTAGCCATACGACCCCCTCGAGTGCGGGTAAACGTTTGAGCAGGGGAGGTAGGTTCCAGCCCGCCATCATGCGCAGTGTCCCGGCGATATGCTCGGGGTTGCCTAACAGCGTGTCGTAACATTTTGAGCTCAGCGGCGTCACGTGAGATCCCGTGTCGGCGAGCATCGACGCCGTGGCGCGCCAACGCAGGGTCGGTGACGCGAGTGCGCTCGGAAGCCAGCGGTTGCGGGAAAGCCACTTGGCCGCACCACTGAAAAACGGTGCTGCCATCGCTCCAAACGGTTTAAATGCCGCATTGATGCAGAGCAGCCCATGGGGAGGGTGTGGCATGTCCAGCGCCAATTGGGCGGCGAGCGCTGAGCCGGCGGAATGCCCAATGATCCACTCGGGTGCCGCGTTGAGTTGCTCCAGCAATGCACGCAGGTACTGAGAAAAAGCCGCTAAGCCGACGCGCTCCGGCGAGAGCAGCGTGGTAAAGCCCTGACCCGGTAAGTCCGGGGTGATTACGCGATATTGCTGGGCTAGTTCTTGGGTCATACCGGCAAAGGAGTGACTCGAGGCGCCAGCCCCGTGCAGCATCAGCAGGTCGGGGCCGTCCCCTGTTACCTGCACATGAAAATGAATGTCGTCAATCGCAATGAATTGACTGGCCGACGACAGGGGCCAGAAATCGGTGACTTCCGACCAACGCTGCTGAGAGGTCATAGCGTCGCGGCTCGAATCGTCCGATTCAGGGTCTTTGCATCGGCTTTGGGTAGGGCGATGTAGGCGCTGTTGAGCGTGTCAGCAAGCTCTCGTGCGCGGGGTTGAGGGCGCTGTGCTGTGTCGATGACAAGGCCGTTTGTGGCGCTTTGTGCCAGGGCGCGGGCAGCGATCAGTGCATCTCGCGTGCCGGCCTCGCGATTTCGAACGCCGTCACGCGCTACATTTGCGGCACCGTCGGTCAGCAGTACGTAGTGGGTCGTCAGGCCTTGCTTTGCGCTACGTTTAGCGGTCTCTCGCGTCAGATCCAGTGCCGCCGCCATGGGTGTGGCGCCGCCACCCGGCAGGGCAGCGAGGGTTTTTTTTGCCCGCACCAGCGAGCGAGTCGGTGGTAGCAGCAACTCGGCGCCGTCGTCGCGAAAAGCGATCAGGGCCACTTGATCACGGCGCACATAACAATCCGCCAAGAGGAGCTCCACCGCGCCTTTGGCCTCTGCGAGCCGTTGCATGGCAGCCGAGCCAGATGCATCCACGACAAAGAGTGTGAGCGTTTGGCGACGCTGCTGAAAACGGGTCAAATGAATATCGTCGCGTCGAATCTCCAGTCTTCGGGCGCGAGGACCCCGCTCTCGTTTGCGCAGGGGCTGCCAGGGCGCCGCAGCGCGCAGGGTAGCCAGAATATTGACTCTGCCTCCCTTGCGATGATCGCCGCGAAAGACACCGGTGGGACGTCCTCTCTGCTGATGTCGATGCTGCGCGCCGGATGCGCCGGCGCTGCTCTGCCGTAATTTGGCGGCGCGGGTTTGTAGTTGTTCCAGCAACCCTGGGGGTAGCGAAGCCAACGCGGCTTGGAGCAGGCGATCTTCTTCTGGGGGCTGTTGTTCGTGTCGGATTTGCGCCTGTTCTTCTTCGCTCTCTTCCTGCGGCGGTGGCGCCTCATTTTCAGGCTCACTCAATTCGGGCAGGTGTTGCGCCTTGGGTGCCAGGCATAGTCGTACCGCCAGTAAGAGGTCTTCCTCATTCGCGCTGTCTCGTGCGCCCAGAGCAGCGCTTCCGCGCATGACTTTGAGACCCGCGAGTATCGGGCGTGGTGAAGAGATGCCGAGCGTAACGCCGATTGTGTTCAGTGCTTGGACCTGTTCTTGGGTGATCGCAACCTGTTTGAATAAGGCTCGAGCACGGTCGATATCGTGGGCAGTAAATGTCTCGTCTTCTGTGTCGTGAATGCCGATGATGTCGAGATTGACGGTCACCCCAAGTCGATCAGCCAGTGCTGGGTGAATCGTTTCCTCTTCGTTTCCCTCGTCGTTGGCAATCAGTGTGAGTCGGGTGACGGCGGTATCGATGATGCCATCGCGGGCAATACGCAGTTGACCTTCATCCAATGCGGCACACAGATGATGCACGGTGTTGCGTGGCATGCGCTCAGCCATGGCGGCGATGACAATGCGCTCATCGCACTCTGCCAGCATGCCCGTTTCGGCCACCGGTTTGCCCCATTCGAGTGTGGCGCTCAGATCGGTGCCACCCAGCAACCGCGCCTCCGGAACGTTCGCGGGAATCTTCCGCAAAACGGATTGCCGTGAGAGTTCTCTGACGCGATCGAGCCAATAGTCCCGCACGGGTCCTGGCGGTGCCCGCAGATGGATGCCACCCAACGCGTGGCCCAGCAGAGCGATCAGCGCTGCTGCCCACTCGGCATCCTGCCAGAGGGAAGCGCTATCTGTCGTTGTCATTACCGAATAGTTCAGATACCGCGCGTTCGACGCGGCTATCGGCACTCGATTCGTCGAGCGGGTCGCGCCGCAGGCGGTGTCTTAGGACCGAGGTTGCCACGGTTCTCAGGTGAGAGAGATTCGCGGCGTTTTTACCCTGTAATGCAGCCAGTGCCCGGGCGCTGCGAACGAGGGTAAGCTCGCCTCGCAAGCCGTCCGTGCCCAGAGAGAGGCAGAGGCGCGCGGCGGTCTCGAGCAACTCGGCGGGGGTATCCACATCGTCCAGACAGGCTCGCGCGTTTTGGATTTTTCGACGCAATGCGCCCTCTTTGCGCGCCCATTTTTTTCTGAAAGCGGCGCGATCATGATCGAACGCTTCCCGTTGGCGAATGATTTCCACGCGTGTGGGCACGTCGGTGGGCGTGCGAACATCCACGGACAACCCAAAGCGGTCCTGGAGCTGCGGACGCAGTTCACCCTCTTCGGGATTGCCACTTCCCACAAGGACAAAGCGCGCAGGGTGGCGAATACTCAAGCCTTCACGCTCCACCACGTTTTCACCGGATGCCGCGACATCGAGCAGTGCATCGACAATATGATCCTCAAGCAGGTTAACCTCGTCGACGTAAAGAAAGCCGCGATTGGCCTGAGCCAGGAGCCCCGGCTGAAACGCCTTCTCACCATTGACCAGGGCTCGCTCAATATCCAAGGCCCCGACAACGCGATCTTCGGTAGAGCCCAAGGGTAGGTCGACAACGGGGATGGTGATCGCGCGTGAGGCGGGGGTTTCGGAGGGTTTGCCACATTGGCCACACAATCCGGGCCTGGGCTCGGTCGGGTCGCATTGATACAGACATTGGTCGACAACCGCGATGGTGGGCAGCATTGCCGCCAAAGCACGAATCGTTGTGGATTTACCCGTCCCGCGCTCGCCCAAGACCAGCACACCGCCAACACCCGGGTCCACCGCGGCGATCATCAGCGCCTGCTTCATATCGTCCTGGCCGACAATTGCGGTAAAGGGAAAAGCGATGCTCATCAGTGCCCCCTGAGACTCCTCGTTTTGGGTTGGCATCTGTCACCCGCGTGGTGAATATTGCCGTGCCGCTCATCCCCTTGAGGGGCTACCCCTTATGTTGTCAGACAATCTATACTAACAAAATGTCAAATGTCATTGATGGTTATACCATGGCCAAGCCGCTGACGCCTGCTTTGGACGCGGAACAATTTGCTTTTGCGCTGAACGGCGGCGTCACGCTGCGCGGTTACCGGGGCGAAGTCGACAAGGGCACGCCGCTGGTGCTGCTCCACAGCATCAACGCTGCTCCAAGTGCTATGGAAATGCGCCCGCTCTTCGAATATTTCCGCGATAAGCGCCCGGTCTGGGCTCCCGATTTGCCGGGATTCGGTCTGTCGGACCGGCCAGACGTGCGCTATAGCAGCGCCCTCTACGCTCGCTGGTTGGCGGAGTGGCTCGATAGCCTGCCCGCGCCAGCCGACATTGTGGCGCTCTCACTGACGAGCGAATTCATGGCGCGGGCCATTCTGGAACAGGGCACTCGGGTGCGCAGCCTGAGCTTGATATCGCCGACGGGAATGGGCAATCGGATGCCTCGATCGTTGTCCGAGGGCTCGCCAATTGATCGCTTGTTGGGATCGCGCTGGGTGGGACAGCCCCTGTTTCGGGCGTTAACCAGTCGGCCGAGCATCCGATGGTTTTTAGGGCAAGCCTTTGTTGGCGCAACACCAGAATATTTGGTGCAGTACGCCTGTAAGACCACGCGGCAGCCGGGCGCGCATTACGCACCGCTAAAATTCCTGACATTCAACCTGTTCACTGAACAAGCAATTTCGCGGTTGTACAGCCGGTTGAAAATTCCTTGCCTGGTGCTATTTGACCAAGATCCAAATATCAGCTTTGAGCGACTGCCAGAATTAACGGAGGTCTGCAGCAATTGGGCCGCCAAGCAGCTGTCGCCAAGTCTTGGTCTGCCCCATTGGGAGCTGACCCGCGAGACCATCAGCGCGCTTGAAGATTTCTGGGTGCCACCTGCTCGCGGGGCAACGGCCTCAACTGAAATCGCGGAGGACGGCGCGCGCCGCCAATCGGCCTGAGAGTGTCGCCATCGGCACGCCGGGGCCAGGGTGGACACTACCGCCAGACAGATACAGTCCCCGAAGCCGGCTTCGAGCACCGGGGCGGGTAAAGCTGGACCAGATGCCGTGTGAGGCACCCCCATAAAGTGACCCGCCGCTGCCGGGGAATCGCCCGTGCCAGTCCGACGGTGTTGTGCTCACGCAGTCGGTGTCGCGGAAGGTCAGGTTCAGGCCACATCGGTCCAGTACGGCGAGGGCGTTGTCTCGGGCTCTGGATACCTGATTCTCGTTCCACTGATGTTGGTCGCCGTTTGCTGGCGCGTTCACCAGCATCAACATCCGTTCGGAGCCATTGAGCGATTGCTGGGGACCTCGGTCCTGTGCGCAGAGATAAACCGTCGGCTTTTTCGGCACGCAGCGATCGCGGAAAAGCGTATTGAACTCGCTGGGGTAATTGGATTCAAAAAAGACATTGTGGTGGTCCAGGTTGAAGCCTGAACTCTTGCCTTTGATACACCAGGTGAGCGCTGAAAGCCCGCGTCGCTGGGCAGGCCGGGGCTTTACCGCGCGCATTGCTTCGGTACCCAGCTGGCCGGTCGCCAGTGCGTTGCTATCACCATTGAAAATGACAACGTCAGCCGGCAGGGTCGTCCCATCGTCTAAGCGTACCCCGGCTGCCCTGCTGCCCTTGATCAGCACTTCGCTCACATGTGTGTTGAAGTGCACATCAGCCCCAAGATTTCTCACTAACGCCGCCATGGCGCCAGCCAGCCGATGCATACCCCCATCGACTAGCCACACGCCCTCCAGTTCAACGTGGGCAATCAACATGAGGGTTGCCGGCGTGCTCAAGGGAGATGAGCCGACATAGGTTGCATAGCGGGCAAAGAGCTGTCGCAGGCGTTCATCTGGAAAAAACTGCCCCAGTGCCTGCCACAAGTTGGGGGCGGGGCGCGCGGCAACGAGGGAGCTGGGATGGTGCTCACGGAGTACCCGGCTCACCAGTGCCAGGGGACTGGGTTTGGGGGCACTCATAAAGGTGTTCGACAGCGTGCGGTGGATCTTTGCGCTCTGGCTGTAAAAGCGCTCAAAACCCACCGCATTTTCGTTTCCTGCGAATGCTTCGATGGATTGCCGCGACCGCATCAGATCGGGATAAAGATCTAATACCCCGCCATGACTCCATGCGTGTCGGGCAATGATGGGGCTGTGTAGCAGGGTGACATGGTCCTGCAGGCAGGTACCGGCATCAGTGAACAGCTGTTCAAAAATAGAGCGCATGGTGAGCACCGTCGGGCCACCATCGACCATACGATCATCGACCTCGCGCGCATGCATTTTCCCTCCGGGGGCAGCGGCACGCTCCAGTAGCGTGACCCGAAACCCGGACCTGGCTAAATCAATACCTGCGGCAAGGCCGCCAGCACCTGCACCGACGACGATGGCGTGTTTGGCAGTCATGCTGCCCGCCACTTTTGCGAGATGGGCCGAGTGATTGCGCGCTGGTGGTAAATGATGAGTATTAAACCCACCACCAGCGGGACAGCCCAGAGACCGGGCTGTAGTGCCAGCTCGGGGAAAAGGCGCACCGCACCGAAAGCAAAAAATGCGGTGTAAACCGAAATGCCTGCGCCAATCAGGCACTTGATATGTTCCTTGATGCGATCAGTGGGTAAAGGCTGGGGTTTGTAGATAAACCAGAGATTGGTCGCCACCGTCGCAAAGCCCACCATCGAGATGCCCATCATCATCGGCTCTGATGCGGCGAACCCGCGCAGCAAACAGTTGGCAGACACAACGGTCAACAGCGCCTGGGACAGCAGGTTGTGCCACACCCGATTTCTATGGTGCTCGACGCCATGGCGCATACTCAGCCAGCCTTGCCACGCGAGGTTGATGGTCAGCGTCGCGAGATAGAGCATCATCCAGCCAAAAATATTGGTAATCGCCTGTGGATCCGCAAAAACGGGGTGCGTCGCTAAGTGCGGATGGGTGCCGGTGGGGTCGTAGAGCGTTGTCAGGCTGATCGCCACGGCCGTGAACCCCGTGACGATCATCGATTGGACGAAGAGGGTGCCGGCACGCCGATGAAGTCGCCCACCTTTGCGCCCGGCAACGGGTATCCAGATGACACAGAGCCCGACGGACCCGGTAGCGATATGTAAGCCAACCAGCCATTCAAACAGCGTGTGGGTCGACAGCATCAGACCGCCCATCCATACTGAGTGTTCTGATAAGGAAGTCCGAGATGACTGCGTCGGCCCCCTACATTCCCCCCAAGCCACTGTCGCTTTGGTCGGTCGTCGCGCTGGCGCGCGTGCTGTGGAAAGGAGACGGTAACTTGCTCGAGTTGTTGCCGGCCGCTGCTTATCATTTTGACGTTGGCAATCTCGGTTACTCGCGGCGCTCGACGGTGCTCTTCAATGACCCAGAGGCTGTCCGCGAGATCATGCGTGACGCCGACGGCGTGTTCCCCAAAAGCGATTTGATGGTCAACGCCCTCGAGCATCTTATTGGGGACAGTATTTTCGTCACCGACGGCGAGCGGTGGAAAAGACAGCGTGGGATGATCGACCCGGCTTTTTCGCACATGCGGATCAGCCACGCCTTTACTGCCATGCAGGCGGCGGTCAATGATCATTTGGCAACTTTGAGAGATAGAGCGCAATCGGGAGCCGAGTTCTCTCTCGATCTCGCGATGAGTCATCTCACCGCCGACATTATTTGCCGCACTGTGTTCTCCACGCCATTGCAATCGGGGGTGGCGGTTGATGTATTTGAGGACTTCACGCTGTTCGAGCGCTCGGCGGTGCAGGTGGATGTATTGCGGTTGATTGTGAAGCCTGCTTGGAGTGATACCCCGCAACCGCCCGAGGTGTTGGCCGCCTGCGAGCGCATTCGCCGCCATCTTGGCACCTTGGTCGATTCTCATCTCAACGAGCCTGATCGGTATGACGATATCGCCAGTAGCGTGATTGCGGCGCGGGATCAGGAGACCGGAGAGCCTTTTTCTCGGGAGGAACTGATCGATCAACTGGGCGTGTTTTTTTTGGCGGGCCACGAAACCACGGCCAGCGCGTTGACCTGGGCGTTCTACATTCTCGCAGCACAGCCCCAATGGTTGGGTCGTCTTCGCGAGGAAATTGATCGGGTGGCGGGGGAAGCGCCCCTCACCTTCGAGTTGACGCGGCAGTTGCCCCTGGTCAAGGCATTTTTTAAAGAGACTCTGCGGTTGTACCCGCCAATCACGTTTATGCCTCGGGTGGCATTGCGGGAGACAACGGTAGCGGGGCGACGTCTGCGCAGAGGCGCGCTGGTGATGATCGCGCCATGGACGTTGCAGCGTCATTCGAAATGGTGGGCTGATCCCCACGCCTTTCGGCCCGAGCGCTTTTTGCCTGAAAACGAAAGCGCGTTGACGCCGGGCGCTTACATTCCCTTCGGACAAGGGCCGCATACCTGTGTGGGGGCAGGGTTTGCGCAGACTGAGAGCGTGCTGATCCTGGCAGAGTTGGTGCGGCATTTCGACTGGGTGCTGAGCCCCGGTCAAACGGTGCGTCCCGCAGCCCGAATGACTACCCGTCCGGCCAACCAGATCATGCTTCACGTTGCTCACCGTGGCCGATAGTTTCTACCTCCTCTCGACGGCTCTCTGCAAACCAGTGCCAGGCGATATCACACTGGCTCGCATCACCAATGGTCATTTTCTCGGTCATCGATCGCCAGATGAATTCCCAGCACAAGGGTGTCATCAGCAGGAACGGTAGCGGGTCGCGCCAGGACCAAACCACGTCGCGAGAAGTCAGCAGGTCACGCCAGCAGCGCAGCATCTTGCCAAACTGAAAGCGCAGAAGGTGTTTGTAAGCTTCTGTCAAAGTGGAATAGCCCCACTGGGCGCGTTTTCCGGCGGTGCTGATGGGTGCAGGCTCAGCGGCTTTGCCCACAACCGCAGCGCCCAGCCATGCTTCGTCGATAAAATGAATGCCACTGCTCAGCCGCGGATTGCACTCGATGCCCCAGGGGATGCCGCCGTGATCGAGGATGAAGTCGAAACTGATGAAGCCGGTGACGCCGGTATCGGCAAGAAATTGCTCGATCCAGCGTTTCACAGAAAACGGGGTGGGTGCGCTCTGAAATCCGACTGCGACGGTGCCGCTGTGTGTGCTACCGCGATAGCTGGCGGTAACTTTGACTTCACCGTTGTCCACCCAGCTCAGGGTGTAGAGGTGAGTACCGACGACCCTGCGTTGCAAGAGCATGTCGTTTGACGGTGGGGGTATGCTGTTGCCGCGATCGATAAATGAGACCTCGGTGCCTGAACAGCCCCTCCGGGGTTTCAAAACGCAGTCGGTCTGTCTGATCAGTGCTCGGGTCTCGGGATCGGCGGTGGTAAAAACGGAGGGGGCGGTCACGCCTCTAGCGATGGCATGGTCAACAAATGACAGCTTGTCGTGCCAAAGCTCAATCCAATGGGCCGCGGGACCCACGTAACGGACATGGGCGGGCAGCCGCGGCGCGAGCCGCGCGACGTGACAGATTTCTTCGGAGGCAGGCACTAAATCCGTCACCTGCTCACGCGCGATGATCTCAAGAATGTCCTGTTCCCAGGCGTCGATATCTTCGTTGGGCGCCGTTACCTGATAATTTTTGGCGACCGATCGACTCACCGAGCAGAGTTGGCGCTTGAGCGGGTCAGCCACAATGACCTTGACGCCGTTGCGATGCAACGCCCGCGCCAATGTCAGCGCAGCGGGAAAACGCCCAACTGTCAATAATGCGGTTCTCGTCACGACCCCGAACCAAGACTGCCCCTTTGTACTAATAGTTTTACTGTATTTATGTCTAACAATCTATACGAAAAGTGACATTGGGACCCGTGGAGCCACTGAATCGGTGCAATTTGCGGTCAGCGGTCTCACCCGAGGCTTCGCGGCAGCGACGCCGTGCAATGAAAAGTAAGACAGATCACCCCCGCCCGCGTAGGAAGGAGGACCATTGCGAGCGCTGTCGAGACTATGTGCAGCCCACAGAAAAGTTATGGCGAGGCTTGAGGCCACACGCAGCGCCCCCTGTTTTCAGTGGGTCGCCTGAGTTAAGGTGCCCGGCCAATTCGTTACCGAATGAGACACGTTATTACTATGAATGCCAAAGCTGATTTGCCTGGATATACCCGTTACCCAAACCTGTTTTCGCCACTGGATCTCGGGCATACGCAACTGCGTAATCGTTGCATCATGGGTTCGATGCACACCGGCTTGGAGGAGCAGCCGGACGGGTTCGAGCGCATGGCCGCGTTTTACGCTGAGCGGGCCGCGGGTGGTGTAGGCATGATCATCACCGGTGGCATCTCTCCCAACGAAGAAGGGGGCATGGTGGTGACCGACGAACACGGGAAGCCATTGGCGGCGGCGTCCAAGCTCAATACTGAGGAAGAAGCTGCGGGCCATCGGATTGTCACCGATGCAGTGCATAGCGCAGCACCCGACTGCAAGATCTGTCTACAGATTCTGCATATGGGACCGCTGGCCTACAACGCGGGCGCCGTGGCGCCGTCGCCGGTGCGGTCGCGCATTGGCGCGTTCTCACCCAACGAGCTGGACGAAGCGGGGATCGAAAAGCAGATCGCTGACCATGCACATTGCGCAGTGCTGGCCAAACAAGCGGGCTACGACGGCGTTGAGATCATCGGTTCTGCCGGCTACTTGCTCTCCACATTCCTGGTGGAGAAAACCAATCAACGAAAGGATCAATGGGGCGGCAATTATGAAAACCGAATGCGCTTTCCTGTCGAAGTGGTGCGGCGGGTGCGCGAAGCGGTAGGGCCTGACTTCATTGTGATCTTCCGCATCGCAGCGATGGATATGCTGCAGGGCGGCATGAGCTGGGACGAGATTGCCTTGTTATCCAAAGCACTTGAAGCCGCCGGGGTATCAATCATTTCAACACACTTTACCTGGCATGAATCTCAGGTGCCAACGATTGCCACCATGGTGCCCAGGCGGGCCTTCACCGGCGTGACGCGGCGTGTCCGCAATGAGGTATCTGTGCCTGTCATTACGTCAAATCGTATCAACATGCCGGACGTGGCCGAAGCCGTGCTGGCGGATGGCGACGCAGATTTGGTCTCGATGGCCCGCCCCATGCTGGCCGACGCCGAGCTGATGAAAAAATCCGCTGAGGGCCGTGAACACGAAATCAATACCTGCATCGCCTGTAATCAGGCGTGCTTGGATCACACCTTTGCGATGAAGACCACGTCGTGTTTGGTC
The DNA here is from genome assembly GCA_964217615.1 of Luminiphilus sp. Lineage (GTDB taxonomy): Bacteria > Pseudomonadota > Gammaproteobacteria > Pseudomonadales > Halieaceae > Luminiphilus. The sequence continues at coordinate 4,618 of CAXPKH010000112.1, read as the reverse complement.
AATCCTCGGGCGTGTCACGAAACAGTGCTGAATTGGGCACCCGCCACCGCGATCAAGAACATTGCGGTCATCGGTGCCGGGCCCGCGGGGCTCGCCTACGCCACCGTCGCCGCCGAGCGCGGCCACACGGTGACGCTCTTCGACGGTGCTGAGGAGATTGGTGGCCAGTTTAATTTGGCAAAACAGGTGCCAGGCAAAGAGGAGTTCCACGAGACGATTCGCTATTACCGCGCCATGCTCGAAAAGTACGACGTCACGGTAAAGCTGGGCGTGCGCGTTGGCGCGGAAGACCTCAGCGAAGCAGGATTCGATCATATTGTGGTGGCGACTGGTATCAATCCGAGGGTGCCTGAAATTCCCGGCATCGATCATGAAAAAGTAGTGGGCTACATCGATGCGATTAAGGGTAATAAGCCGGTAGGTAAAAATGTCGCGGTTGTAGGTGCCGGGGGGATCGGATTTGATGTTACGGAGCTGATCACCCACGAGGGCACCAGCTCTGCATTGGATATCGATCTGTTTGCGAAGGAGTGGGGCGTTGATTTTGAAAATCACCCTCGCGGCGGCGTCACAGGGGTTGAGCCTGTAGTGAACAAGGCTGACCGCGAGGTGTGGCTGATGCAGCGCAAAGATACGCCAGTTGGTCGTGGCCTCGGTAAGACCACTGGTTGGACAAAGCGACTGCTCCTCAACCGCCGCGGGGTCAATATGATCAATGCGGTGGAATATGTGCGCATCGATGACGATGGTTTGCATGTGCTGGTTGGCGGTCAACCCAAAACCTTTGCTGTCGATACGGTGATCATTTGTGCGGGTCAGGAGCCGGAGCGCAGCCTGTACGATGCGCTCGACGCCAAAGGCGTGTCGGTAGAGTTGGTTGGCGGTGCTTTTGAGGCCGCCGAACTGGATGCCAAAACCGCGATCAATCAGGCGACCCGACTCGCGGCTGCGATCTAGGCGCATCTCGCCCCCTAATACATTTGCGCGTGACACAAGGGCCTTTCGCTGGCACCCTGCGCGCCGCATGTGATGAGTGTTAAAGAGAGGAAAGTCACCCATGGCTCGCTGGGAATGCATTGTTTGCGGACTGATTTACGACGAGAAAGAGGGTTGGCCAGAGGATGGCATTGCCCCCGGTACCAAATGGGAGGATGTCCCTGAGGACTGGACGTGTCCCGATTGCGGCGTCGGCAAAGCAGATTTTGAATTAATTCCCGGTTCCGATGCCGATGAAAGCCCCACCGAGGCCGCGGATGCTGATGCATCCCCTAAGGCCCCCGCCCGCAGCGTGGTCGTGATTGGTTCCGGGCTTGCTGGTTACGGACTGGTGCGCGAGTTGCGGCGCAGGGATGACGCGGTGGCGATTACGGTAGTGACGTCCGATGGGGGAGAGGGTTACTCCAAGCCCATGATATCGACCGGCTACACCAAAGGCTTTGACGCCGATAAATTGACGGCGCAACGTGCAGATGAGCTGGCAGAGCAGCTCAACGTGACGGTGCGTACTCGGACCCGGGTGGCCAGCATCGATACCGGTGCCCAGCAGGTTCACCTCGAGGGCGGTGAAGTGCTCGCCTACAGCGAGTTGGTGTTGGCCCTCGGTGCAGAGCTGATTCGCCCTCCGATTGCAGGCGATGCAGCGGGTGATGTCCTCGGTGTGAACGACCTGGACGACTATCGCCGTTTTCAGGACCTACTGGCCGCCAAGGGCGCGAAGAAGGTTGCGATTATCGGTGCCGGCCTTATTGGCTGTGAGTTCACCAATGATTTGGTCAACGGGGGCTTCACCGTCGAAGCCGTGGATCCCATGGGATGGTGTCTGCCAACCTTGCTGCCGGAACGATCGGGTCGGGCCGTGCAGGCGGCGCTGGAAGAAAAGGGCGCCACCTTTCATTTCGGCCCGCTGGCGACAGAAGTCAATCACGCCGGTGAGCGCTATGTGGTCTCACTCAATAATGGCGACGCGATTGAGGCCGATGCGGTGCTGTGCGCCGTCGGCGTGCGACCGCGAACGCAGCTTGCGAGTGAGGCTGGCATTGCGGTGAATCGTGGCATTGTTACCGACCGGCAACTACTCACCAGTGCACCCAATGTCTACGCCATGGGAGATTGCGCCGAAGTCGCGGGGCACGTGCTGGTTTATGTAGCGCCGCTCATGGCCTGTGCGCGCGCACTGGCTGCAACATTGGCCGGCGAGCCCACAGCGGTGAGTTACCCTGCGATGCCGGTTGCCATCAAAACACCGGCGTGCCCGGTGGTCGTGTCGCCACCCGCTCCAGATGCGCAGGGTGATTGGCACTTTGAGGGCGAGGCCCCTGATATCAAGGCGTTATTCCGATCTGACGCCGGCGACCTGCTAGGCTTTGCCCTCACGGGTCAGACGGTCAAGGAACGCATGGCCTTGACCAAGGAATTACCCGATATTCTGAGCTGATTGACGCTGACAGGCGTGGCGCCCGGCTTCAGAAAGCCGTGCGTTTGGACTATCCGGGTGCATCGCCACGCGGGCTATACTGCCTGCACTCGATCAGGTCAGCACCAGAATCCGCGTGAACCCAGACCCTTCTGTTCAAGATGCGCTCTCCCGAGCTTGGGAGCCGCTACAGATCGGCCCCATCACCCTGCGCAACGCGTTTATCAAAGCGGCGACTAACGAGAATATGTCGAAAAAGGGTGTGCCCACGCTGGCTATGCTTGAGCATCACCGCGATCTGGCCGAGGGTGGGGTCGGCATGAGCACGATGGCCTATCTGGCCGTGGAAAAAACCGGAATAACCCTCGCTGATCAAATCTGGTTGCGGCCTGAAATCCTGCCGGATCTGCGAGCGGTAACCAACGCGGTGCATCAGGCGGGGGGCAAGATAGCGGCGCAAATTACCCACGGCGGTTCATTTGTTACGGGCACTTTTGTTCCTGCACCCCTCAAGAGCGCCAGTGGCGGGCTCAATGCGGCGGGTCTGTTGTGCGGGAATGTATTTCGACGGGCGATGAATCTGCGTGATATGGATGAGATGGTTGCGCGTTTTGTCGAGGGCGCTGAGCTGTGTGTTGCCGCCGGTTTCGACGCGGTCGAGATTCACATGGGGCACGGCTATTTGCTCAATCAATTTATTTCGCCGTTGGATAATCGTCGCAAGGATGAATTCGGTGGTAGCCCCGAGAATCGGGTGCGCTTTCCCGCACGGGTGTTGGGTGCTGTCAAAGAGGTGGTCGGGGATCGCATTGCAGTGTTGGCCAAAATCAATGTGGACGATGGTCGCGCCCGCGGCGCCCACGTCGAAGATGCGATTGTCACGGCGCTGGCGCTGCAGGCGGCGGGTGCGGACATGCTCGTACTCTCTGGCGGCCGTAACGTGGAATCCAATTGGTTTACCTTCGGTAGCAGCATGAATCTCGACGCAATGATGCGTGTGATTGGCAAATGGACCCTGACCGGGATTGCGGTGGCGAGTACCGCGAAAACTGCGCCGAAGGTGACCTTCAGAGAACTCTACTTTTGGGATTACTCCGTCAAGATTCGCGATGCGGTCTCGGTGCCACTGGCTTACATCGGTGGTGTCAAAAGCACCGATAATGTCGCGCAGATTATGGCAGGGGGGTTCGAGGCGGTGGTGATGGGGCGCGCTCTGCTACGTGAGCCGAATCTCATCAATCGATGGCGGCAATTGCCCACTGAGCCTTCAAAGTGCGACAGCTGCAATAGCTGTCTCGCCTATATTTATGATCCTGCCGGTACGTGGTGTATCCATCGTCCGGCCAACGAGCTGGCGAAAAATCTCATTCCCGCTTCGCAGAGCGCCTGAAGCTCTCAGTGGCTGAGTAGCGCTTCCAGCTTTTCCTGGTCCGCAACAAAACGTCGGATCCCATCGCTGAGTTTTTCGGCAACCATCGGGTCCTGATTATTCGCAAATAAAAACGCGCTCTGGCTCAGTGCTGGTGGTCGCGGCGATCGGTCGCCATCGTCACACAGGCGCTGTGGGAGAGCGTCGTCGTCGGCTTCAAGCTGCTGTAACAGATCCGGACTGATGGTCAGCCGGTCGCAGCCCGCGAGCGCTTCTACCTGACCGGTGTTGCGGAAGCTGGCACCCATGACTACCGTTTCGTAGCCGTGTGCCTTGAAGTGTTGATAAATCCGGGTCACAGATTGCACGCCCGGGTCATCTGAGGGGTCGGTAATCACTAGATCGGTATTGGCGGTGTACCAGTCGGTAATCCGTCCGACGAAAGGTGAGATTAAAAACACCCCGGCATCGGCGCAGGCACAAGCCTGTTCAAAGCTAAAAATCAGTGTCGCGTTGCAATGGATGCCGCGTTGCTCCAGTACCTCCGCTGCCCGAATGCCTTCCCAGGTCGCCGCAACTTTAATGAGCACGCGGTCAGCACCAATGCCGGCATCCGCGTAAAGCCCAATCAGCTTCTCGGCCTTCGCAATGGTGGCGGCAGTATCAAAAGACAGCCGCGCATCGACTTCGGTACTGATCACGCCCGGGATTACTTGGTTGATCTGGGCGCCAACGCTGACCGCAAAGTGATCGACTTTGTCTGCAACGGCATCCCGCGATGCCGCGAGTGCAGCAACCTGATCGGAGAACTCGGGCAACGCAGCCGCTTTTAATAG
>CAXPKH010000111.1:0-10191 GCA_964217615.1 Luminiphilus sp. | reverse complement strand
ACCAGGCAATCACTTGTGCGGCCCAGTCTCCGTCTAAGCCGGCGGCTTCGGCGGCGAGCTCAATATTTGACCAGTAAGCACCGATATTGATGTAGGCAATGACGATGGCGCCGATTCCGACCCAGGCAAGTAATGAGGGTCGTTGCCCAACGGCTACAGGCTCGGCGGAAGGCGCGGGTGGATTGGTCGTCGGGATGAGTCTGACGAAGGGTACCGTTACCAAGTACGTGGCAATAAAGAACAGGTAGATACCGTTCATTGTCAGATGCGGTATGAGCTGCAGTTCCAGAAACTGCGAGATCGCGAACGCCAGTAGCATCCAGTTAAACGCCTCGCGCGGTTTGGAGTGGGCGCCAAGCCCTGCGACTGCGACTGCGGTGTAGAAGCCGGCCCCTAGCCCAGCGACGAATCGCAATATCAGCGTCATTTGATAATCGACATACTGTGTACAGAGTCCATTGGCGGCAATGGCCAATGTGATGCCCAGATAGGTGAGTCGCTGTCGATCCCACCTGCTGATTAGAGCGCTCGTTAATACGGCTCCGATGAATAACCCCAGCAGATCCGATGAAGCGACCCGATTGACCTGCACTTCAGTGAACCCCAGTTGATCCACCCAGGCACCGTTAATGGCTGGGAGCGCTACCAGCACGCTATAGCCCACCAAAGTCATAAACAGGCTGAGAAGAAACGGGCCACGCTGATCAAAAGGATTGGTGCTGGCGGTGGGGGAAGTCATCTTGCGGAGCCTCTGGAGAGTGGGTGCTCATTGACCATAGCTGAGCAGTAACTCTCGCATCCACTTCGGGGAATAGCAACGCACAATCGTGTTGTCCGGTATGAAATCTGGCACACTTCAGACAGGTATCGGGTTCAGCTTGCTGAGTTCGCAGTGGGGTCCTAAATGACTGACGACAATCCCAGAACAATTTACGAGCAAGTCATTGCTCTACTCAAGGGAGGCGCGCGCGAGGACGCGGAGGCATTGTGTCGCGAAGCCTTGGAGCGAAACCCGGGGGATATCAATTTTGTATCTCTACTCGGCTCCATTCTCGCAGGCAGCGGTGAGATGGAGGAGGCGGCTGAGCTGCTCAGCCGAGCCGTGCGTGCGGCGCCAGGTAATGCCAGAGCTAGGGAGGACCTAGGGACCCTATACCTTAATTTAGGCCGGCCCGATGAGGCGGTGCCGCATTTGGAGAAGGCGAGATCATTACAAGCACCCTCGGCGTCTCTGCTGAGTAAGCTCAGCGCGGCGTACCAGAATACAGGGCGAAAAGAAGATGCCACCCGATTGCGCGGGGAGGCGTCAGCCTTGTCGCCCGCGCAGGCGAAACTTGATGAGGCAACGCGTTTATTTGTGGCCGGAAAATTCCGCGAGTCGGAAACATTGGCCAAAGAGTTGGTTCGTGAGAATCCTAGAGATGTCAACTCAGCGCTGCTGCTCGCACGGCTGGCTATGACGGCGAGTTGCTATGAGGACGCCAAGCCCATTCTCGAGAAAATTGTTGAACAGGCGCCGCGTTATATGGCTGCCTGGCACGACCTGAGCACCGTGCTCAAAGAGTTACATCAATATGAAGAAGCAGTCGAAGTGCTGACCAAAGCACTCGAACTAGACAACCAAAATGCCGTTACCCACTACTATCATGGCGCGGCGCTGGCCATGGCTGCCCGTCCGGAAGATGCTGTTTTGGCCTATCGAGAAGCTGTTGTGCTGGATCCGAAGCTGCCGGGCGCTCACATTGGTCTGGGGCATGTACTCAAAACCGTGGGAGATCAAAATGGAGGCATCGATGCGTATCGTCGAGCCATCGCGCTTCGGCCTGACTTCGGCGAGACATACTATAGCTTGGCGAATCTGAAGACCTTTCGTTTTACAGACGCAGAAGTTGCCGAGATGAAAGTACGTTTGGCCAATGAGTCACTGCCCGTGGAGTGCCGGGTCCATTTTGCTTTTTCCCTCGGGAAGGCGCTTGAAGACCAAAAAGCCTACGACGAATCTTTCGAATATTATGCGATGGCCAATGAACTTCATCGCGAGACGATTGCCTATGACCCCGTACAAACGGAAGTGGCGCATCAACGGATGCGGGAGGCATTCAGCGCAGAATTTTTCCAGGACTTGCCCAGCGACACCGGCTGCCAATCCCCCGATCCGATCTTTATTGTTGGGCTGCCGCGTTCCGGATCAACATTGCTTGAGCAAATTCTGGCCAGTCATTCTCAGGTGGATGGTACCAGCGAACTTCCCGACATTTCGCTAATTGCCCAGAGCCTGACCAAGCCTCGCTCGGGGCAGGTATTTCCCCAGTGCCTTCCAGATCTTCCACTGGAAACCATGCTGACTCTCGGTGAGCAATACCTCGAGCAGACGCGTCGACACCGCCAACACGCACCGTTCTTCACGGACAAGATGCCCAATAACTTTGCTTATGTGGGGTTCATCAAAACGATTTTGCCGAACGCAAAAGTAATTGACGCTCGTCGCCATCCAATGGACAGCTGTTTCGGCTGTTTCAAGCAGCATTTTGCCAAGGGTCAGACCTTTTCTTACGATTTGTTCGAACTGGGTGAGTTTTATCTGGAGTATTGCCAGATGATGGACCACTGGGACGCCGCGTTACCTGGTGCGGTTTTGCGTGTTCAGTACGAGGAAGTCGTGGAAGATCTGGAAACACAAGTCGAAAGGATTTTGGATTATTGCGGTCTCCCTTTTGAAGAGAGCTGCATCAATTTTCATGAGAATAAGCGTTCTGTCAGGACTGCTAGCTCCGAACAGGTTCGGCAACCAATTTATCGGGGTTCTGTTGCCACGTGGAAGCGTTACGGTGCCCACCTTGATCCACTCGCGGAAATTCTGGCGCCGGTGATGCCGCCTGTGCAAGTTGGTGAGCCATGACCGATTCGCTGCCTAGGTTGATCGCGACCTCAGTCGTTCGCGGTTCACAGAAAGGTCAGAGCCATGGCGGCGTTTACCTCATTGATTTTAGGAGTCAGCAGGTTGAGCAGAAGCTGGACTGGAATACGGGCGACATCGATTTTACGGGGCGAGGCTGGGATCGGGGCCTGCGCGGTATCGAATTCACCGATGAAGAGATTTGGATCGCGGCCAGCGACGAGCTTTTTTGCTACACGCCGGATTTTGAATTGGTGGGTTCCTATCGCAATCAGTATTTACGCCATTGCCACGAGATAAGCCGCAAGGATCATTTGCTGTTTTTGACATCAACAGGCTTTGATTCCATTTTGGCGTTTGATCTTAACTCTCGCCATTTTGTCTGGGGGTTATATCTTTCGAAGAACGGCAGCGATTGGATAGGCCAACCCTTTGACCCGCAGGCTCGTGGGGGGCCAGCCTTTGTCAATTCTTACCATCTGAATATGGTTCGTGTTGATACAGATGGCGTGTCGTTTAGCGGTTTGAATACCCGGGCATTACTAGGACTTTCCAGCGATATGTCGATCAGCGAGATCTGTAGCTTGCCCAAGGGTTGCCATAACGCGATGCCCCACGGTGACGGGGTCTTATTCAATGATACGGCGGCTGATGTTGTTCGCTTTGTATCTCGATCGTCGGCGCCTATCGCGGTGCCCGTGCCGGTCTATCCCGAAGATCAGCTCGAGTATCAGGGAGTAGACGACTCCCGCATCGCCAGGCAGGGATTCGGTCGCGGTTTATGCCCTATTGGTGAGAATCTTGTGGCGGCTGGCTCCTCACCCTCGACAATATCGATCATTGATTTAAGGCAGGGCAGGACGATCACCGCAGTGAATTTGACAATGGATATTCGTAACGCGATTCACGGATTAGAGCGCTGGCCGGCGCGTTGGGCATAAAAAAGGGCGCCAAGCGCCCCTTTTTGTGACCTGCGGTGCAGTCTCACCAGTAGCGTCGCAGTGAGATGCCAAAGTTTCGGGGTCGAATGACATTGGAGCTATTTCTGCCCCACACAGGATCGAAGTCCTGTGTGTCTTCATAGGTAATGCCTCTCTCGTCTGAAAGGTTATTGATGAATAACCTGGCCTGCCATTGGTCAATTTCGTAGGTGAAAATTGCGTCGGTGACGTCATAGTCGCCCTGCGTCATCCTCGCGGACGAAGCCCCATCAGTTAGCTGGTTAAGTGATTTGCCAACGTGGTTGTGCTGCAGTCGCAACGCGCCCGTACCGCCAAATAGATTAATGCCGGAGTACTCCAGGTACATCGAATAACTTTGGTCAGCAAACAGTGGCAACTCTGACCGCGCCTCCAGTCCCGACGCGATTTGTCCCCCTTCCGCACGCGGCTCATCATAGAACTCAGGTGCCTCGACGTAGGCATCCTGAATATCCGTGAGATTGAACCCCACCTCCAGATTGTCTCCAAGGAGAGCTTTTAACTCCATGTCGAAACCTTTAACTGTTCCGTCCCCGACGTTGCCGACGACAATTTGGAAAGGAATACCCAAATTAAAGCTGGGGTCAGTCACCTCCAATTGCATGTCTTTCCACTGCATGTCGTAATACACCGCATTGAAGATCACGCGCCCGTCTGCGAACGTAGACTTGAAACCGAATTCCATGTTTTCCAACATGTCTGATTCGTAAACCACTGGCAGTGTCGGCCCTCCTCTGTCCAGACCTCGACCCCGGTTGGTGCCTCCGACCCGATAACCCTCTGAGTAAATACCGTACATCATAATGTCGTCGGTGATTTGCAGTTCGAGTCCGTACTTGGGAATGAAGCCGTCATCGGTGGCACTTCTATCTGGCAGGAGTTGATCTACGCGGCTATCTGGTCGCTCAACGGCATAACTGAGTTCTCTGTCTACGTCATACCAGCGTCCGCCCACCAACAACGTCAGTCTGTCTTCGATCACTTCGACGTCCATTTCCCCGAAGATCGCCTTGTCGGTGCGGTCCGTGCCCTGATACGAATTCCACCAGACATCTGTTGGTGCAATGCCTGGATAGTAGTAGCTCCATGCCTCAAAGGCGGGCGAGTTGCGGTATCCATCAACATAGGTATAAAAGTCCCAGAACTCTTCAGACTCTTGCCAGAAGCCGCCTACCGTCCAATTTATGCGGTCAGTAGCGCCTGATAATCTGATCTCTTGGGTAATGCTCTCGTTGTTCTGATCGTTGATCAGGTATCCCGTGGGGTCCAAACCAAAGTCGTAGGTGGGGAAGCCGCCTTCACAAGCGCCCGTAACCTCGTTGGTGTAGTAACACTTGCCAAACAGGTAGTGGAAGTAGGCCGCATAGGACTGCGTGTCGTGTTGGTAAAACATGTCGCGGTCATAGTAGGAGGTTGCCGATACCAGTTGGGCAAAGCCCAAATCGCCCTCGATGACCAGGCTGGTTTGCATCCACTCGTCGGTTCTAAATTCTTTGGCGAACTTTACTGTTTCCAGATCGCCCACGCCCGGATCATAGTCGTTGAAGCCATCAGCCTCGACGTCTTGATAATTGGCAGTGGCGGTCACAGTCCAGTTATCGTTCACTAGCCAGCGTATGGCGGCCCGGGCACCCTGCCAGTCCACCTCGTTGATATCCTCTGCCAGCAGGCCGCTATTGTTTTTGAGCCCGCCGAGACCGGTACCGAAATAGTCGTCAACGACTGTATTGCCCAACACATTGTCGATATAGCCGGCATCGCGGGCACTAAATCCAGAGAGCCGGATGGCGACTGAGTCACTTAGGGGAATATTTACCGTGCCGTCAATGTCATAGCCGGTGCCACCATCAGTGGTGCTGGAAACACCGCCTCCGATATTGGCTTCAAATCCGCTGGGGTCAGGTTTGTTGGTGATAACTCGAACCGCACCACTTTGCGACGATGCGCCGTAAAGCGTTGACTGTGGGCCAGCAAGCGCTTCGATACGGGCAAGGTCCACAGGGTAGATATCCGGTGCAAACGACGTCTGGGACATCGGTTGCTCGTCAAGATAGATTGCCGCCGTCGGGTCGACTAGAAAGCCGCCACCATCACTCACACCCCTGAAAACAATGGTATTTTGACCGGGGGTGGTGGTCTGAATATTCAGGCCGGCCACGAAGCGGGAGAAATCTTCCAGCGTGGTGATACCTTGTTTTTGGATCTCCTCGCCAGACAACGACTGCACCATCATCGGAATATCCTGCGAGGACTCTGCTCGCTGGCGGGCGGTTACTACGACTTCCTCGAGTTCTGCGCTCCAGGCGAGTCCTGCGCTACCCGACCCGATAGCGGCCGTAACGCCAGCTGCAATCGCTCTGCGTCGGAAGATAGAGTTAGGTTGTCCTGACGCCTTGGCCATGATCTTCTCCTCGTGAACGCCCTCATAGAGTGACGCATTCGGTTATCTAGTTGCTGGCGATTCCCAGAATACTCTGCGGATATCAAAACTTTGCACCCGACGATATAGGAGATTACTCTCGCCGGCAACTCACTGAAATGGCCACTCATTAAGTTATGTGCGCTCATCCCGGTCACTGCAGGACGCAGAGTTTATATGACTGATTCACAATGGCTTTCTCTCGCACTGGTTTGTCTCTTGGGCGCGATGTCTCCGGGACCCAGTTTGGCGATGGTCGTTCGCCACAGTCTCGCTGGAGGCCGACGGGCGGGTATCGTCTGCGCATTCAGCCACGCGTTTGGAATTTTTCTCTGGGCGGCCATGATGGTGGGCGGTTTGGGAGTGTTGCTCCTCTCAAGCCCCGACATTTTTTTTGCGGTTCGCTTGGCGGGCGCGGCTTTCTTATTTTATGTGGGCTTGCAGGCGATTCGGGCTCGGCCCGCTGAGGCAGCGCTGAGTACCGGCACCGCTGCTCTCGGCGCCTACGCAGGATCCCCCGCCCGCGAGGGTTTTATCATCGCCTTGAGTAACCCTAAGGTTGCCGTTTTCTTCGCGGCGCTCTTCAGTCAGTTTATCAGCCCAACGGCCCCTAATGCCCAGCAATGGATCATTGCGGGCACCGCGGCGACCATTGACGCCCTTTGGTATGCGGTGGTGGCGGTGCTGCTGACCCGAGCGGCGGTCCTGCAGTGGTTTCAGGAGCGCATCGGGTTGTTGAACCGCTTTTTCGGCGTGATACTCATTACTCTGTCGCTCTCTATAATTCTCACTGGATGAGCAAACCGGGTAAATGTGGTGCTCTTGAAGCTTGCAAAGCCCGCCTGAAGACGCTGGGTGTTGGGGGGTAAGGTCTTATGGGCATTCGATGGCGCATCGCCATTTTGCTGGCGGTCATTACGACGATTAACTACATCGATCGGTCGGTATTCGGCGTTGTTGCTCCAGTGGTGCGCAAGCAATTCGATATTGGCGATGCCGATTACGGGCTCATCACCAGCGGCTTCCTGCTTGCCTACGGTGTTGGCCAGTTAATTTCAGGCCCGCTCATCGATCGGCTTGGCACTAAGCGCGCGTTTAGTATCGCGGCGATATTCTGGAGTTTGGCGACTATCTTGCACGCGCTGGGGCGCGGGTTGTGGAGTTTCTTTACCCTACGCATGCTGTTGGGCATTGCGGAGGCAGCCAATTTCCCTGCGGCCAGCAAGGCGGTTGCCCAATGGTTCCCGACCCGCGAACGGTCGACAGCGGTGGCAATTTTTATGTTGGGGGCTGGGTTGGGTGCAATCATCACGCCACCACTCACCGTATGGACGCTTCAGGCACTGGGATGGCAATGGGCATTCATTATCCCGGGTTCTTTGGGCCTCCTGTGGGTGCTGCTGTGGCAACGGTGGTATCACCAACCCGAAAATCACCCGACGATCAGCACTGAAGAGCAATCGCTCATTCTTGAGCAGCGATCTCCTCAAGGGGGAGCGGGGCGTTGGGTTGATTTGCTTTCATACAGGGAATTCTGGGGTATCTTGATTGCGCGCGTGGTCAGCGATTTCCCGTTCTACTTTTTTCTATTCTGGCTGCCTCAGTACTTGATGGATGTTCGCGGGTTTGATTTGCGAGCCATCGCGCTGTTTGCCTGGCTTCCCTGGGTCTTCGCCGACCTTGGGGCACTGACCGGCGGTGCGATGAGCTCGGCTATGGTCACCCGCGGCAGCAGCGTTAATCGTGCGCGCAAAATCGTGATATGGGCGGGCGCTGTGTTAGTCGCCTGTGCGGTCATTCCGGCGTATTACACCGCGTCGAGCACCTTGGCCTTGGCCTTGATCTGTTTTGGTTTGTTTGCCATTCAGGTCAAGGGATCGGTCTTCTTCACTTTGCCCACGGATCTCTTCCCCGCAGATCGTGTCGCCACAGTCTGGGGGGTGTTCGGTGCGGTGGGCAGTTTGGGGGGGAGCCTGTTAGGACTTCTGGCAGGGATGTTGATCGAAGCAACCGGCTACGAGGCCGTATTCCTTCTCATTGCCAGCCTTCACCTGATCTCAGCCTTGCTACTGCAGATCTTCGTGCCGAAGATCGCGCCGGTTTCCCGCTAATGCGTTTTGGATGATATTGAAGTTTGCAACCTGAGCGGACAGGGCGACAAGAAGCCCTGCCGACTCACGGCCTCGCGCCGAGACAACGCCGGCACAAGGCCTTTGCGTAAAGAAGAGCCAGCTTTATTGAAGCGCGGAGATGGTCTCACCCAGCACAGCGAGGAACTGAGCCCCCACGGCACCATCGATCACACGGTGGTCGCAGGACAGCGTGGCGCTGAGCAACGTGGCGATACGCTGTTCTCCGTCACTAACCACTACCTGTTGCTTGGCTTTACCCAGCGCAAGGATGGCGCCCATGGGCGGATTCACGATAGCCGTGAATTGAGTAACGCCGTACATACCCAAATTTGAGACGGTAAATGATCCTCCGGAGATGTCCTCCTTTGTCAGCTTCCCGGTTTGGGCCTTGTTTGCGAGATCCGCTGTCGCAGCGGCAATCTCAGCCGGCGATTTGCTGTCGGCAGAGTAAACAGTAGCGGGGTAGAGGCCATCCTCGGTCGCAATTGCTACGGACACATTCGCAGCGCTGAATTGATGAATATCATCTCCGACCAGATTGACATTGACGCGCGGCTCTTTTATCAGTGCCTGCGCCACGCACCATACGATCAGATCGTTGACGGATACTTTGACTTCACCCGATTCATTCAATGCGGCGCGGTGCGATAGCAATCCATCCAGTTCGTATTCTGCCGTCAGGTAAAAGTGAGGGATTGTTTGTTTGGCTTCCGTTAACCGCCGAGCAATCGTTTTTCGAGTGGCGCTAAGCGGGATGACTTCGACCCCTTCGGCTGCGCTGCTGTTACCGCCGGCTGCAGCCTTTACGTCTTCGTCGGTGATGCGGCCGCGGCGCCCGGTACCCGTGACTTTACCGAGATCCACACCTAACTCATCGGCCAGCCTGCGGACGCTGGGCGAAGAACGGGTATAGGCGTCCCCGGTCTGAACAGTCTGCTGTGCCGCGGGTTGCGCTGTATCAGCCTCAACGACGGATTCTGTGGGGGAACCACTGTGCTGGGCGATGAAGGCATCGATGTCACTATCGGCGACGCTCGCAGCGGCGATCACACCGAGCAGGGCGCCTACCGGATGTGCGTCACCCTCTGCAACCAGCACTCTGCGCAGAATGCCATCCACGGGAGAATCCCAAACGTTCACGATCTTGTCGGACTCCATCTCGAAGACTTCGTCGCCCTTGGCGATGGCGTCTCCTTCTGATTTATTCCAACTGGTGATCGTGCCCTCGACCATTTCGATGCCCCATTTGGGAACCGCGATCGGATAGATATCGCTCACAACTACACTCCTGCTTTGATTTCCCTTAGGCTAGGGTTGCCTTAATCGCCGCGGTAATTTTGTCCGCATCGGGCAAGTACGCTGCTTCCAACTCGGGCGAGAAGGGCGTCGGACTATGGGGTGCACAAACCTGTTTGATGGGCGCCTTCAAGCTACTGAATGCCTTGTCTGCGGCGAGCCCGGCGATATCGGCGGTCAACCCACAACGTGGCGGCGCCTCGTCAACAATCACCAGTCGGCCTGTGGCTTCTACCGATTCCAAAATGGCGCTTTCATCCAATGGCGAGGTCGTGCGCGGATCGATGAGGTCACAACTGATGCCCTCTTCGGCCAGCGCGTCGATCACTGCCGCGGCTTTCGGGACCATCTGGCCGAACGCCACCACCGTGACGTCATCGCCTTCACGGACGAAATTGGCTTGTCCGAAGGGAATGGTATACATCTCATCGGGCACTTCTGCTGTTTCCTGGTAAAGAATCTTTGGCT
>CAXPKH010000110.1:0-3506 GCA_964217615.1 Luminiphilus sp. | reverse complement strand
GAGGCTATGGTGCCTACCACCATCTTCATCGATGAGATTGTGGTGCACTGAGTAATGCCCATGACTCCCTCGCCAGCAATGTCTGTCCTCTCTTCGATCGATTGGGCAATCATCTTTCTTACGCTGTCGCTATCGCTCGTCATCGGTTTGTTGGTCAGAAGTAAAGTCGCTGACGGCGGTGTGGCCGGCTACTTCGTCGCGGGACGGGATATGCCTTGGTGGTTACTGGGTACTTCCATGGTGGCAACGACTTTTGCCTCTGACACCCCGCTGGTGATCACCGGGTGGGTAGCAGCCTATGGTATTTCTGGCAATTGGTTTTGGTGGAGCGGTGTGATCGCGGCCGTTGCTGTGGCAACAATATTTGCCCGTCACTGGCGAGCCTCTGGCGTGGTGACAGACGCGGAACTATGCGAGCTGCGTTACGGAGGCTCGGCTGCCACGACGTTAAGAACATTCAAGGCTGCGTTAAACGCATTGGTAGTGAATAGTGTGGTGCTGGGCTGGGTTTTGGCTGGTATGGCCAAGATTGCCGAGCCCTTTATGGATTGGAGGCGACTCCTTGGCGATCAGGCATACTCTTTTGCCGCGTCCCAGCTACCCGAGTATTTGGTGTTCCAGTCGGTCGATAACAGCATTACGCTCATCGTATTGCTCTCGGTTACGTTAGCGTACTCGGCATTAGGCGGTCTCCGCGCAGTGATTTTGACGGATCTGTTTCAGTTTCTTCTAGCGATTGTCATGTCCATTCTGTTTAGCGTGCTGGTAGTTCAATCGGTTGGTGGCCTCGAGGCAATGTGGTTGAAGCTTGAGACGCTGTATCCCGTTCAGAGCGAGACCTTTGGCGCAGCAGAAGGGCTCTCCCATGAGGCAGTGAAGTCTTTCATTCCCGCCTTTGGTGACAGTGTGATGGGCGGGTTGGGCATGCCTTTCTCTGCCTTTCTGATGACGATCGGTGTGCTTTGGTGGACCAATGCAGCTGTTGATGGCTCGGGCTTCACTGCTCAGCGGCTATGTACGGCGAGAACCGAGAGTGACGCAGAAAAAGGCGCTCTCTGGTTTGCGTTTGCTCATTTTGTCCTCAGATCGTGGCCGTGGATCATTGTCGGTGTTGCAGCGTTGGTGGTTTATCCGCAACAAGACGTAGAACGCGTCGTGGAAGCAGCAAATCAGTGTGAGTTCGATTCGACACGCTGCTCCGTTGAGATGAGGCAATGTTTAGACGATCGATACCAGTGTGAAATCCGAGAGTATGCGCTGTTGTATCGAGCTGATACCGAGAGTCAGTCAATAATGAATGACGATAGCGACAAAGTTCCTGTCGTATTCCAACAAGATAGGGAGCGAGCATACCCGGCACTTCTTAAGGACATTCTGCCCGCAGGTTTGCTGGGCCTCGCACTGGCATCTCTGATGGCCGCTTTTATGTCTACCGTATCTACTCTGATCAATTGGGGGGCTGCTTATCTGGTGAACGACGTGTATGTCCGATTCATCAATCGGGCGGCTTCTGGGAAACGCTTGCTTATGGCCGGCCGCTTGGCCACGGTGATGATTACCCTATTGGCGGTTATGGTGGCCGCTTCTATCGAAAATATTGGGGTGATGTGGGAACTGTACGGAGGGCTGATGGCGGGCCTCGGCTTGCCCCACCTCCTGCGCTGGTTGTGGTGGCGAGCTAACGCTTGGACAGAGATTGCCGGCATGTCGGTGGGGTTTGCGCTAGCGCTCGGTAATTATGTCTATGGCCAAATTTGGGGTTTCCCTGCGCAGCAGATCTCGGTGTTGCCGTCCGTCCTTGCTTCGCACCCCATTCATGTCATCACCTGGATTGCGCTGGGGGCATGTGTGGCGGCTCTGGTAGCTACCCTCGTCACTAAGCCGGTGGAGCCTGGGCAACTTGCGCTATTTGTGAAGACAATCCGGCCGAATGGATTCTGGGGTAGCTTTTCCAGCGGTTTATCAGGGGGGCGATCGCTTAATTATCTTCTCTTGAGCTGCCTGATCAGCGTCGT
This sequence comes from Luminiphilus sp., assembly GCA_964217615.1. Classification (GTDB taxonomy): domain Bacteria; phylum Pseudomonadota; class Gammaproteobacteria; order Pseudomonadales; family Halieaceae; genus Luminiphilus. Next base: position 1,491 of record CAXPKH010000110.1, on the reverse strand, counting down.
ATCGATTTATGCAGGACTTTTTGGCGTTGGTTTTTTGCTCCGACTCGAACCGATGAAAGGTCTGCCGCTTGTCGCTGTCTCAATCGCGACCCTGATTGTTCTCATTAGACGTATGGATGCGATTGATTTGGTCAAAACAGATGTCGAGGTGACCAAGTGAGAGCTGACTATTGTCACCACATTCTCTCGCTGGTCACGCGCTGCAGCACCCCATGGGTAAGGGAATGCTCGAGATGAGATTTGGAGTGGATGTGGGCGGAACAAAGATCGAGCTATCCATCTTCGATAGCGAGTATCGTTGCACCTTTACGAAGCGCGTAAACACTCCTACCGACGATTACGAGACGTTTCTATCAGCAATCACGCGCCTCATCTTCGACGCTGAATCGGAACGGGGCGTTGCCAGATCAATAGGTGTGGGCTTGCCCTGTCTTTTTGACAGTGCGGGCGCGGCCCTTTCTGCCAGCATACCAGCGATTAATCGAAAGCCCGTTCGCGAAGATCTAGCGCAGGCACTGGGTAGGCCCGTCGTTTTTGAAAATGACGTCAATACCTTTGTTTATTCCGAAGCGAGGGGCGGTGCTGGGAAAGATGTCGCCAAAGTGCTCGGCGTCGTTTTGGGAACAGGTGTGGGCGGTGGATTATGTATCGATGGCAACATTTATAGCTCGAAACAAGGTGTGGCACTTGAGTTTGGTCATGTCCCGATGCCACCCGCACTGTTGGCTCGCTATCAAATGGCGTCGATAGAGTGCGGTTGTGGTGCAAGCGGGTGTTACAACGAGTACATCTCGGGAAGAGGTTTGTCCTGGATGGCAGCCCACTTCGGTTCAGGTACCCTGGCAGCCGAGACAGTTATCGAGCAGCTCGACACAGAGCCCGCGGCCCAAAAGGCCTTTGCTGCATATCTGGACTGTTTGGGCGCATTCCTTGCTCAGCTTATGCTCCTCTATGACCCCGACGTCATTGTATTAGGTGGAGGAATGTCGAAAGTGAAGCGCCTTTACGGCGACTGTCAGCAAGCAGCGGCACCTCACTTAATGCCAGGTGTGCAACTCGCGCCCGTGCTGCCTCCTGTGTTTGGGGACGCCAGTGGTGTACGCGGGGCGGCAATGCTGGGTGCTCATCAGGTCGGGTTAGCCAGATGATTTCGGCGCTGATTGACGCGGAGATTTTTGACGGTGATCGACTGCTGTCTCAGTACGCGCTGATCATAGAGGGTCAAACTATCCGCGACCTAGTGCCTGGTGCCCATTTGCCGGACGATGTCGAGCAAGTAATTAATTTGAAAGGTCATTCAATCGTACCGGGCTACATCGATCTTCAAATCAATGGGGGGGGCGGAGTGTTGTTCAACGACGCACCGACTGTTGATTCGATCAGGACAATGGGTAATGCCCATGCCCGTTTTGGCACCACGGCGTACCTACCCACCTTGGTAACAGACAGTTTCGAGGTCATGGCGGCTGCGATAACCGCGGTGCAAGAGGC
>CAXPKH010000109.1:0-3914 GCA_964217615.1 Luminiphilus sp. | reverse complement strand
CTGAAGCCCGGTGGCGTTGTGGATGTATTGCAGGCGCGCCAGGACCTCGAGCCCGAAGCCTATGCTGCATACGCCGCCACCTGGCTCGACGCCGGCGCCACGGTGATCGGCGGATGCTGTGAGGTGGGTCCGGCGCACATCCAAGTGCTGAAGGAACTAATCGATCAGCGGGGTTTGGAGCATTTGCGGTGGTCAGATCTCAATGCCCGCTGACTGCCGGAACCGCCAAATCTAGGCAAACTTAAGAGAACCGTTGGGGCCGCCAAAAATTCACAAAGTTGTTGCTTGCGGGCCAGAAGTTTCAGGGCAAAATGCGCGCCTCTCTGAGTAACCTGAAACTGTAGCTGAGCGCGCATTATGAGCACCCTGCGGCCCGTCTCGTCATTGCTGTTAACCACAGCCTTTCTGCTGGCCGGCCACGGCCTGCACATGACGTTTTTGCCCCTGCGTGCCAGCGAGCTGGGCTTGTCCCAAACGTTAATTGGCTTGAGTGGATCGGCCTACTTTTTCGGATTTCTGACCGGCGCGTTGGTCATCCCGCCGATCATTGCCCGTGTCGGTCACATCCGCAGTTTTACGGCGTTGCTCGCCATATTTTTATCCAGCTTCCTTTTCCTGAGCCTCGTCGATGAGGGCATCTTTTGGGTGCTGGTACGTTTTGTATTGGGTGCCGTTATGTGCGGCTCTTACACGGTGATCGAGAGCTGGCTCGCCGAGCAGAGTGACCCCTCACATCACGGCCGCGTGTTGTCGGTTTACACCGCAATTGTTCTGGGCTCGATGGCAGTGGGGCAATACCTGCTCGGCCTCACCGAGGCTAACCCGCTCTACCCCTTCATTCTGGTCTCACTACTCGTGGGCCTGGCGATCGTACCCGTTAGCCTGACACGCTCGCTCGCGCCGGCCCCCGTACCGGCAACACGCTTTGATTTCTTCAAGCTCTACCGTCGCTCGCACACCGCGTTTGCGGGCGCACTCGGATCCGGTGTCGTGCTGGGCGGATTCTGGGGCTTGGGAGCCATCTATGCCTTAGGCGTCACCAACGACCCAGGGTTTGTACCCACCTTTATCGCCGCCAACATTATTGGTGGTGCTTTGGCGCAGTACCCAATCGGCATGGCATCCGACCGCATTGATCGTCGTTATGTCCTCGCAGCGCTCTGCGCCTTAAGCGGTATCTCTGCTTTTGGTTTGATGCTCGCCAGCTCGCAGCAGGCCCTATTGTTAGGCGCTTTTGCCTTCGGTGCTTTCGCCAACTCTTTGTATGCCGTTTCGCTCGCCAAGGCCGCTGACAACTCAAAGCGCGAGGAATTCGTGACCATCGGCTCTTCCGTATTGCTGCTAAACGCATTGGGTTCTGCCAGTAGCTCGCTGGTCATTGGCTGGGCCATGCGCAGTATGGGCGACGGCGCGCTATTTGCCTTGGTGGGCGTTGCGAGTGTTGTCACCGGCGTCTTCATCATCCTGCAACCCCCAGGCCGCACCGCAGTCACCATTGAAGAGCAAGGTGCCTTCATAGCCGCAACATCGGCGATGGCGCCAGCTGCGTTCGACCAAGACCCTCGCTCCGACGAGGAAGTCGAGTACGAACCGGTCGCGCCCGCCGATGGCGAACTCGACGCACCGCTGGAATATACCGAGACCGATTTCACTAGAGCAGCTGCCTGATAATTGAACAGAGGATTCGCTGTCGCATTGGCGCGACAGCGGTCGTGTGTGATCGACAAAGCGGCAGTACCCAGAGCGCATTTAAAAAAGAAAAAGATTCCGTGGCGCGGCGTCCAACGCCATAATTCTGCGCAAAATAAAAGCCAACCCACCGACTGTGGAGCAACGCCATGTCATCGCCTGCCATCACCATCGGACCCCGGGTTCGTAAATCCCCTTTTTATGACGCCACCGTCAAGGCGGGCGCTCAGGCATTCACCATTTATAACCACATGTTCATGCCCACCAGCTATGGCGATACAACCGCCGAATACTGGGCGATCGTCAAAGGCGTCTCACTCTGGGATGTCGCGGCAGAACGTCAGGTGGAAATCATCGGCCCCGACGCGCTGGCCCTGACGCAACTGCTGACACCTCGAGATATCGACAAGTGCCCGATCAACCGAGCCAGATATGTGGTCTTTGTTGATGAGAATGGCGGCATCATCAACGACGCAGTGCTCTACCGACACGCCGAAAACCACTTTTGGCTGTCTCCGGGTGACGGCGATGTCCTGCTCTGGGCGAAAGGTGTTGCTGCCCAAAGCGGCTTGGACGTTATCGTTCGCGAGCCCGACGCCTCTCCCCTGCAACTTCAGGGGCCGCTGGCCCCACGTGTAGCACACAAGCTGTTTGGTGACCTGGCGCTGGAGCTGGGCTATTACCACTTCTGTCATACCGCGTTACAAGGTATCCCGGTGGTGCTCAGTCGCACAGGATGGAGTGGCGAATTGGGCTACGAGATTATCCTTAAGGACGCCAGCAAAGGTACGGCATTATGGGACCTGTGCATGGAGGCAGGTGCCGAGTTTGATATTCAGGTCGCCTGCCCATCGCTGGCGAGAAGTATGGAAGGCGCACTGCTCTCTTACTGCAGCGATATCACGTTAAACGACAGCCCTTTTACGATCGGAATGGATCGACTGCTGGATATCGACAAGCCTTACGATTATGTGGGCAAGGCCGCCCTTCAAGCGATCGCCAAAACGGGCCCGGAACGCCGCTTGGTCGGTGCCAACTTCGGCGGCGACCCCGTCATACCCAACCAACATTTTATGGGCGTGAAATCGGGTGACGAATTGATCGGCCATGTGACGCGCTATTGCTGGTCACCGCGACTGGAGCACAATATTGCGCTGATCAACGTACCCTCTGCTTTGGCCGCACCCGGCACCGCGTTGTCGCTGGATGCTGGGGATGGCTGGCGCGCGGCGGAGGTGGTCGACATTCCCTGGATACCTGCTGAGAAGACGATCCCCCCGCTGTAAGCCGATGCTTCAGTTGAAACTCGCACCGGCATACGGCCATTCCAGGCCGTGAACGGCTTGGTCATTTCTTCCGTATCAAATCCTGAGGATGTAGAAGAGATCTCGACAATGTCCAAAGACCATATGGGTAATGATTATCCCGAGGCCACTCGCAAACTGGATCGCGGCGTACTGGGCTTTCTGAGTGCTGCAGAACGCATATTGCTGGTGATTATTAGCCTGCTAACCATGTTGGCGGTAGCCCTGGAGCTCGCGCACTTTGCGGACACGGGACAGATCCGGTTGGCCGATCTCCTGCTGCTCTTTATCTATCTTGAAGTGATTGGAATGGCTTATGCTTACTACGCTACCCATAGCGTACCCGTCACCCTGCCAGTGCTGATTGCCATCACCGGCATTACCCGACTGATTATCCTTCAAGGCAAAGAAGCCGAACCCAGCAAATTATTGTTCGAGGCCGGGGCAGTCCTTCTGCTCGCGGTAGCTTTGGCAATCTTAAGCTGGGCGTCGCAACGTTCTCTTGGCATCAATTCCAGCGAGGATGCTAAATCCTGATCGGAGTGGAATAGGGATGCCTGCCAAATGAGTGCGGGCGCGGATTGAAGAAAGTCCGGGCACAGGCGGTGCTACTATTTCTCTATGGAATTCCAACCTCTTTCCCTGAAATGACTGGGCCCCACTTGGCCATAGGCTGGGCATCGATCGACGCATTACAAGGGACTGTTCACCCTACTGAGTGGCAGGACGTTGCTACTGCCGCCGCTCCCAGACAACGAGAGTTCATCGCCGGCAGATTACTGGCAACTGCGCTGGCCAAGTCCCTCTCTCTCGCCGCCAAACCGGTGCGGCGCGCTGACGATCGGAGCCCCATTTGGCCCGCCGATCGACAAGGCAGCCTCTCGCATTGCAAGGAACTGTGTGCGGGGGTCATTGGGACAC
>CAXPKH010000108.1:0-4759 GCA_964217615.1 Luminiphilus sp. | reverse complement strand
TGGACCGACTCGAGCGTCACGCAGACAGAATGCTTAGAAGCGTTGGTGCCGCCTGACTTTTCAGCAGGTATGCCGATAGATTTCAGACTCGGTGTCGTCAGTCGAGATTGTGGGCCATTTGCGACTGAAGGCGCGCTGTAGCAGCTCACCCCCCGTCATGCTGTCAACTTCGCCAGGTTGCTCGGCGGCATAGTCCATCAGCACTTTTTTTAGTGTTCCCAGACTGGTGTTGCGCGGTATACAGGCTTTTCTTCGCACCTGATCAATATCGGCATCGGCCCAGCTACCGAGGTACCCCGCACACCAGCCGCTCTCGTAGGTCGCCTCGCTGTTACAGTTGGCCACAAGGCCTTTGCCGCTGTAATACTCCGCGCTTGCGCGGTGGCTCGCCGTTGCGATTAACAGACAGGTAATAAGGAAAATCGTCGCTGATCTCATGATGATATCCAGTGTCGAGTGGTTATAGGCGCAGTGCGAAAATGATCGCTGTGTCCCCGAAACAGTAACACTTAATTTAAGGTCGCGCGCCCGGGTTTTGCATGGAAATCTTGTTTCAGGAAGCCGCTCCTATCCCCAGCCACGCGCTTGTGGCCTTGTTGGCGGTCTTGCTGGGCGGCCTGCAGCTGAGTCGTACGAAAGGAACCGCAGAGCATCGCATTCTGGGTTGGATTTGGGTGGCTCTGATGGCCTATGTCGCCACGTCTTCTTTTCTTATCAGCGAAATCAAAATGTGGGGTGCGTACAGCCCAATCCACTTGCTCAGTGCCTGGACGTTAATCTCTCTGGTGATGGCTATTTTTCATGCCCGCAGGGGCAATATTCGACAGCATAAGATCTGGATGGTGCTACTGTATGTTCTGGCGTTACTGATAACAGGGTTATTCACCCTATGGCCGGGTCGAGTGATGCATGCGGTTATCTTTGGCACGTAGCCGTTCATTATGGGGCGTTGTTTTTAGGTATCGCATCGCTGAGGAGAAGTAACGACAATGATTTCAGGGAGCTGTTTTTGTCGCGCTGTGAAATATGAGCTATCGGCGGAATCGCGGATGCAAGGCTTGTGCTATTGCACCGATTGCCAGCGGGTAGGTGGCAGTTCCCACTGGACTTCCTACGCTGTTACCCCGTCCGATTTTCATCTGCTCCAAGGCACTTTAACCGGATATACCTACGATCCCGGTTCTGGTCGCGAAGTAACCCGACATTTTTGCGGCACCTGTGGCACCCAGATTATGGTGCAGTCCGACGCATTGGGTGTGGCATCAGTGAATGCCATGACCTTTGATGATCCTACAAAATTTGCGCCAGAGATCGCGTACTTTGGCGGCAGTGCGCCTCGGTGGTGCGAAGTTGATGCAACACTCACGCCCTTTGATGGCGCTTGATGCGAGATCGTTTTGAAGATGCGCGTTTGTCCACATAATGGAGCACCGGACTGGCGTCTATCGAGTTCCACACAATTAACCCAGAGAGAGGGCCTATGACGCTGAAGCTGACAATCAATGGCGAGTCGCACGACCTCAGTGACATCGATCCCGAGACCCCATTGCTATGGGCCCTGCGAGACCATCTGGGTCTAGTGGGTACCAAGTACGGTTGCGGGATCGCACAGTGCGGGGCCTGCACCGTGTGGCTGGATAATGAACCTACGAGAGCCTGCCAATTGCCGGTGGGTCAATTAGCGGGTCGGTCCGTCACGACCATCGAGGGTCTGGGTGCAGAGTCGTTGCATCCCGTTCAGCAGGCGTGGATTGCGCACGATGTGGCCCAGTGTGGCTATTGTCAGGCCGGGCAGATTATGTCCGCCGCTGCACTGTTGGCGCATAACACCAATCCGTCTGACACCGATATCGATACTGCTATGGCGGGCAATATTTGCCGCTGCGGGACCTACGTGCGGATCCGAAAGGCCATCAAAACTGCCGCGCACAGTCTTCAGACGGGGGTGGCCTTCTATGACCCATCTGCCAGCATCTCGTCGACTGACCCCGAAGTTCAAGCGGAGGTGTTGTCATGAGCGCGATCACGCTGGCTGGCTCTCTGAATCGACGACAATTTCTGCAGTACTCTGGGTTCAGCTTGGCGCTGACAACTGGAGGCCGTGTCATAAAGGCAGCGGCATCTGCTCACCCTGATGCCTCGTTATTGAGTGCCTATATCTCGATCGGACAAGACGGTGTGATTACCATCGGCGCACCCAATCCAGAAGTCGGTCAAGGGGTAAACACCGCTTTACCGATGATCGTTGCCGAGGAGCTGGATGCGGCCTGGGACGATGTGACAGCGGTCACTGCCGCAGTCGATGCGGAACGCTTTGGCGCCCAGTTTGCGGGAGGGTCGCTGTCGATCCCGATGCGGTGGGATGAGCTGAGACGCGTGGGTGCCACGGCGCGCACCATGTTGGTACAAGCCGCAAGTGACCTGCTGGATGTGCCGGCGACGGCGCTCAGCACCCGTGATTCCAGAGTAAGTCACGAAGCCAGCGGCCGTGGCCTATCGTATGCCGAATTGGCGGCTCGGGCTTCGGCGGTGCCACTGCCGGCCAGTGACTCGGTGGTGCTCAAGACGAGTGATCAATATCGACTGTTGGGTCGGCGGATTACCAATGCGTCGGCGCCCGCGATTGCCAAGGGTGAGCCACTGTTTGGTATCGATGTCCAGGTGCCCGGCATGCTCTACGCCTGCTTCGCGAAATGCCCGCATATTGGCGGGGCTCCCGTAGCTGCCAATCTGGAGGGGATCAAAGCACAACGCGGTGTGCTCGATGCCTTTATTCTCGAAGGCGAGGCCGGCCCTTATACCTTTGACATCAGAAATTCTGTGCGGGTGTCACCGGGTGTGGCGATCGTAGCGAGCGACACTTGGTCTGCAATGCGAGCGAGAAAGGCGTTGAAGGTCGAATGGGACACGTCGCTGGCATCAAACGATAACAGTGAACAGATCGCGGCAGCTGCCAGAGCCGCGGCGAAGCAAGCCAAGGGCACCGAGATTGTGCGCTCGTCGGGCGATGTGGCCGCAGCGATGGCCGAGGCCAGCAGTACAGCCAATGCTTATTACAGTGCTGACTTTATCTCCCATGCGCAATTGGAGCCCCAGAGCTGTGTGGCCAGCGTAACCGATCAGTCAGCCGAGGTTTGGACTTCAAGCCAGACCCCCTCGGCCGTTGAGCAGTTGTTGCCGGCATTTCTCGCTTTACCCCCAGAGGCGGTCACTATTCACTCAGTGCGTGGCGGTGGAGGCTTCGGACGTCGTTTGTCGAATGAGTACGTTTTTGAGGCGGCGCGTATCTCACAGCGCGTCGGCAAGCCCGTCAAACTGCAATGGTCCCGAGAGGACGATATGGCTTTCGATTATTTCCGTTCCCCGCTATATCTCAATATGGAGGGCGGCGTATCCCAGCAGGGTCGTCTTGTCGCGTGGAAGCATCACGTGATATCCGGTTCAGCTGACGGACAGAGAGCCAACTACGGCGCGAATTATCGAGGGCAAAACTTCCCGGAAGATCTGGTTCCCAATGTTGAGATCAGCCAGACGTTGATTGCTGCCAAGACGCCGACGGGCGCATGGCGGGCGCCTGTCTCCAATGTTTATGCCTTCGCCGAGCAGTCGTTTTTGTGTGAGATGGCGGTCGCTGCGGGACGCGATTACCGCGACTTTTTAATTGAGCTGCTGGGTGATGATCGTTGGTTCAAGGAAGGCGATCGCAATGCCCTCAACACCGCTCGCGCCAAGGCGGTGATCTCAGCCGCGTGTACAAGCGCGAATTGGGGGAGGGACTTACCCGCAGGCAGAGGCCTAGGATTGGCCTTTTTCTTTAGTCACGCCGGCCACGTTGCTGAGGTGGCCGAAGTCAGTGTGAATACTGACCGTAAGGTGACTGTGCATGACGTGTGGGTGGCGGCCGACGTCGGACAGGTCATTAACCTCAGCGGTGTCGAGAATCAGATTGAGGGTTCCGTTATCGATGGTTTGAGCGCGCTGGCCAACCAACGCATCACCATTCGCGAGGGCCGGATACAGGAAACCAACTTTGATCAGTACCCCCTGCTACGCATGCCCCAGGCGCCGCGGGTACACGTGCAGATGTTGGCTTCGGGGTATGCGCCAACCGGTGCCGGCGAGCCTGCCTTGCCGCCACTGGCGCCAGCGGTAGGCAACGCGGTCTTTGCCGCCTGCGGCGAGCGCGTGCGAGAACTGCCTTTCAGTAACGCGGGTTTTACTGTTTGAACCAGGGGTCGCCGATGATCCTTACGAAGACCCCGCGATATTTGAGGCAATGGCTGCTCTTATGAGCCAGATGATCGTATCTGGCTTTCGTTTGGCTGCTCCATCTCGGTAAGGGCTTCCGGTTGTTGGCTACGTGAATACCAAGTCCAAGCCAGCATGAGCAATATAGAAATGAGCGCGAGCGTTTTCTTGCCCGTCAGTCGATACAGACTTTGGTTGAATAAAAACTTTGGGAGAGATTTCCAAGCGAACGCGACCAGAGCAGCTGTGGTGAGTTTAGGCAGAGCGATTTACCCGTTATTTCGGCGCGAGGTTTGCGACCGCGACAGTATGACATGAGCCAGAGCGGATCTACAGGAGAGATGGTGCCCAGGAGAGGGTGAGCTCGGCGTTTGCAACGCGTGCGTCGCGCCGAAGCGAACGCCGCTCAGCTACGCTGAGTGGCCGGAATAGTCCTCATCTCGAACCGAAGCTCGATCTGCGATCCGCAGAGGTGGTTGCCTAAATGAAAGAGGATGGTGCCCAGGAGAGG
>CAXPKH010000107.1:0-3766 GCA_964217615.1 Luminiphilus sp. | reverse complement strand
TCGATGCTGGGATCGCCGCTGTGAATGTGATCGCCAATGCATTCAATAAAATCGAACTCGGTGTCGTAATCAGGCGCGTGACGTCGGCCGAGAATCACCACACTGGATTCTCCAATCCCGGCGACGGGTTCGTTGTAGGTCATCTCATCGACCGTGGCACTGACGCAGCCACCCAGCGACAGCGCGCTCAGCACCGCGCTCGCTGGGTAAATCCACCGTTGCCGCAAAGCACCGCGCATCACGACGCGCTCCCCGCGCCAGCCGTGGGCAACTCACTCCCGCCTTCCGCGGTTGTGGTGGTTGGATCGTCGGTGCCCCCGGGTGCGTCGAGTGCCGGGCTCTCATTCTCGATCACAGGTACCGGCTCGTCGATCGTGTCGGGCGTTGGCAGGGGATCGCTTTGATCTCCGCCATTAGCGAGCCCATCTAGCCACACTGCAATATCGGGGGTTGCCCCAAAGGTCGAAATGAAATGCGCGCCAGCATCTCGTAAGGCCACCACCGCAGCCAGGTTCACGGCTTCCTCATCAGTCTGCAGGAAGGCGGTAGGCGTTTTGCCGTAGGCTGTGATCGGCCAGGCCACGAGACGTTCATCCGGGTTGACGGTGAGCGCGCCGTCTTCTTGCCGATGGATGGCGCTAATGTCGACCAGACGAAAATCGTACCGCATCCATATCTCATAAATTTTAACGTTGGTATGGGTGGGGATGGTGTACTGCAAGTCGGTGATGGCGGGGATGATAACGCCGTCAATATCGGCGCCCCGGGCTTGTACCGTTTCCCAGTCGCGAATATGCACGACTTCATCGAACATGCCGTTAAAAATCTTGTCCCAAAAAACCACCTGTGCTTCCCCGGTTTTGACCAACCAGTCGGTCTCGGCGCGCCCCTTGGCCTCGTCAAAGAACTCATGCTCTGCGAAGGCTTGGGGGTAAATCACCCCGAGGGTCACGGGCAACGGATCCAGAAGCGGTGAGGGGAACTTGCCGTCAACAACCACCTGCCTCGTTGTGCACCCCGCCAAGAGCAGAGTGAGACAAAGCAAGAGGAGCCGTCGCCACATACAAGCGCGCTCAAGGCCTGAAATCGTTGAGACCAACGAAGCTACCCCCATTCCGTAGGGTGAGTTCCCGCATCAGTGTAGCAAACCGGACACCCGTCGCCTGCAGTTCAGGGGGTCGAATAAATTGCACCGGAAAGCCCACTGCATGGATACGCACCCGGCGCTCGCCACTGGCGGCCTCTGCGTTCAGGAGGTCAACAGTTTGCACCACCTCCTGAATCGAGGCGCCGGTGAATTCGTCACCAAAGACGTAAATCGAGATTTTTTTGCCGGGGTCGTAGAACGTGCGCACCGCATTCGTAATGCCTTCGACCGGGGACGAGTTGGAAAACACATTCCAGTTGCGCAGATTTTGCAGAATCAAGCTGCGTCTGGCTGGGGTGTCCGGTATCCACTCGCCGCGGTAGCGGCTGAACAGGTAATTCCCCATGTCATTTAGCACCTGAATGCCCTTGACCTCGGGATAAATATTGAGGGTGGCTTCCATTTCCAGCAGCATCCGCTCCCAGGCATAAGAGAACATGGAACCCGAGGTGTCGATGATAAAAATAATGTATTCGCTGTCGACCGGAATACCGCCAATCAGTTGATTCTTTTTCTCCGCATTGCGACCGAGCAGCCTTAGCTCCTCCTCGGAGAGTTTCTGTCGGGCTATTGCCAGTTGCTCGCGCACGATGGCGTTGGCATTTTGGGAAGTATTGAGGGCGTCGTATTCCGAGCGGGTGCGCGCCAGCGCGCCCTGCAAAATAGCAATGCGCGCCTCGTATTCCGAGACTTGTTCGCGTTTCACGGCGAGATCGCGATTGAGAATGGTGGTCTCTCCCCGAATCTCAAAGAGTTGCTCGGTCAAGTCCGCCACCGCAGCTTCGGCATTGATCAGGGCCTGCTCGATCACCTGCGGCTGAACGGTTTTGGTGATCATCAACAGCAGAATCACGGCCCCAAAACCACAGCAGATCACGTCCAGAAAAGACAGGGAAAACTCGGGAGGTGCGCGTCGTTTTCGCATAGGGCTCCCTAGGGCCAATCCGTCGAGGGCGACAGAAAGCTGCCGCTGGAGGCACGGGCCAACTGCCAGAATTCTGAGGCCGCCATGGGGTCGCCCTCCATCGGCAGCAGGATAATGTTCACGGGAACCCCCGAGGGTAATTTTCTGATCGCTTCGCGGAACAGTTTTAGGCGATCGTTACCACTGATCTTGCTCCCTCTGGGCGGGTTGGTGCCCTGTGTCGGCAATCCGTCGGTGAGCAGAAAGATATTGTCGGGCGGATTGGGCAGCGCTGTGAGTGCCGCAAACGCATTGTGCAAACTGGTCCCCCCTGCGGGAATGCGTTCGCGCAGCTCGGCGCTGATGGTTTCAAGTTTTGCGGTATCGGCCACTTCGAGCCATTTTCCCTCGGTATCGACGAGAACCGGCTTTGCTTCGGTATTGAAGGTGAAGACCTGGAACTGTGAATTCACCGGCAGCTGAGCTGTGAGCCAATCGACGGTATTGAGGGTGCGTACCCATTTATCCGCCTGCTTTTGCACCGCGGGATCCATGTTGCGCAGGCGAATCACATTGACCAGCTGGTTGGCGAGCATGCTGGCCGAGGTGTCCACCAGTATGGCGATCCGGCGCCCGCCGAGGTTCAGGCCGGTGAGGTACTGGCGGTTACCTTCGCCCACGAATTCCCTCGCGCTGCGGCCCGCCTCCGCCTCCGCGGCTTCCTGTAGCAGCTTGATCTTCTTTTCGAGTTGATTGATCTCGGCCTGAAGCTTGGCAACGGCGTCGGTGTCGCTCACCCCAGATTCTTCAATCGCGGCAATCAGTGCCTCGTATTCATCGAGTTCCTCGGTAATCCGCCGAGCGAGGCCGTCGGCTTCGACAATCTCCAGATCAGCCTCATCAAGGGCGTTGCGCAGTCGTACCAGACCGGCCTCGCCTTCACGGATATCCTCCTCCAGCAGGTCGACCTCCGAGAGCACCTCGGCATTGACGGTCTGAATCTCAATCTCCAGAGAGTGATCAATAATCAGGAACACCAGCACAACGGCGCCGAAGCCGCAGGACATGATGTCGAGAAAGCTGAGGTTAAACGTGGAGGCTTGTCGCTTGCGGCGCGGCACCGGTCATGACTCCACAGTAATAAAGCGCACCTCGATATCAGCCACTGTCAGGCGATCATCCGCTGCCAGTGTGACGTCGCCATTAACGCCGTGGCCGTTTACCTGAGCCTCAGTCCCCTGGGTAACGGTGATGGTGGTTGCGCCGGTAACGCTGACGCCCGGTGCAAGGGTTGTGCCTGGGGTCATCGCGAGTGCGCGTCCCGCAACCAGGTAGTGGGTGACGCCCCGGGTTTCGGCTGCCGGTGCCGGCGATGTTGCAGTATCCGACGGAGACACACCGGCGCACGCCACCCGGCGCTGAAAGACCAATTCGCCGCCGTTGCTCGAGAGGTGGTTTGCACCGGCGAGGATGGCGTCTGGGGAGACCGGTAGGGTGCGCAGTGGCTGGCCTTGCTTTGAGGACAGGGATAAACCCGGTAATGACGACAATAAGCTGTCGAAAGCGACGAGAGAGATATCGGCGGGGATCAACGGCGCCAGGGCGGCTGAGAAGCGCTGACCTACCGCGCGCAACGCATCGGCGCTAACACGGGCAGTGTGTCCTTCTACCACACAACTGACTTCGCTCTGGGTGGCGAGGGCCTGTAAAAGCGC
>CAXPKH010000106.1:0-9537 GCA_964217615.1 Luminiphilus sp. | reverse complement strand
GGGACGTGCAACTCTGGCGCGCGCAATCTGATGTGTTGGTTACCGGCGTGGAAACCGTGATTGCCGACAACTGTCGACTCACTGTGCGCACCGAGGATCTCCTCCTGGGGGATGCCGATAAAGCGCGGGCCCTAGCCCATCCGCCTATGCGAATGGTTCTAGACTCCCGGGGCAGAACACCCCGCGATGCGGCGGTGCTGCAGGGCGCCCGAACCCTCGTGGTCACCACCGGTGCCACCGACTTCCCAAAGTCCGTGCAAGTCGAGGTCCTTGCCGCCGATCAGGTCGGCCGCGTATCACTGAAAGACTGGATAGGCATGCTCGGCAACGCGCAGTTCAACGAAATTTTGGTTGAAGCCGGCCCGACATTATCCGGGGCGCTTATCCGCGAGGGTTGGGTCGACCGTTTGCTGGTATACCAAGCACCAAAACTGCTGGGCGCTTCGGCGCGTCCGATCGCCGGATTGGAAATCGATCTCTTGTCTGATGCCCCCAGCTTTGTATTTCAGGATGTGACCCGTATCGGTGAGGATCTGCGTATCATTGCGACGCGCGCCGCCACCATTCAGTGACCCGCGTTAAAAGCGTTTTACGATAGGGAGTCAAGGTGTTTACAGGCATTATTCAAGCAATTGGTCGTATCGCGGCGATTGAGGGCGACGGTCAGGATATCCGCCTGAGAATCGCTACCGGGAAGCTTCCCTTGGCTTCCCTTGCTTTGGGTGACAGCGTGGCCACCAGTGGAGTCTGCCTTACCGTTACAGAACTGCCCGGCGACGGGTATTGGGCTGATGTCTCTCCCGAAACCTTGTCTCTAACGACCTTGGGCCAGAAAGCAGTAGGTGATCCTGTTAATTTGGAGCCATCACTCACGTTGAATACGCCGTTGGGCGGACACTTGGTGAGCGGTCATGTTGACGGGGTAGGGCGAGTAGAATCCATTGTCGAGGATGCCCGCTTCTGGCGTGTCAGCATTGAGGCGCCCGATAATCTTGCGCGTTACATTGCGATGAAGGGCAGTATTTGTGTCGACGGCACCAGCCTGACAGTCAATCAAGTTGCTGGTGCCAGTTTTGAGCTCACCATCATCCCGCAAACTTGGGACGAGACGGTGTTCAGCGATTACGAGGTGGGCAGTGCAGTGAACCTGGAGGTCGACGTGATCGCTCGCTACCTTGAACGTCTCATGCAATATGAGCAAACGAATCTGGAACAGCCTTCCTGATGACGGATTTCGCGCAGGTCGATGAACTGCTCAGTGCGCTCAGGCATGGGCAAAGCTGCTTAATGCTCAATGAGAACAGTGCCGGTGGTGTCACTGGTTTTGTCGTCGTGGGTGCCGAGCACTGTGAGGCTGACCATATCGCGTTTATGGCACGGCAGGCCCGAGGGTTAGTGTGCTTGGCCATGACACCTGCGCGCTGTGCTGAGCTGGAATTACCTTTGATGGTGGAGGGGGACAATTCTCAATCGCCTTTTACGCTATCTATCGAGGCTGCGACCGGCATCGATACGGGCATCTCGGCCGCCGATCGGGCCCGCACGGTGAGGGTCGCGGTCGACGCGACCAGTCGCGCCGCGGATCTGGTGCAGCCCGGACATATTTTTCCGATCGCGGCGGCGGCTGGTGGCGTCCTCAACCGGACTGCGCCCGCCGAGGCGGCGATTGATCTCGCGATATTGGCCGGCTTGACGCCGGCCGCGGTTTTTACCGAGGTGCTGGACAACGAGGGCGCCCTCGCAGACGGACCTTTTCTTGAGGCGTTTGCCGATCGACATCAGTTGGTTGCGGGTCGGGTGTCTGACCTGGTCACTTACCGCCTCGCCAATCAAAAAACGGTCGAATTGCTGCGACAGGGGCCGCTGCAGACGCGCTACGGACCCTTTGAGGTTTTCGCCTACCGTGACATGACGCAGGGGCGGATTCACCTTGCGCTGAAACGAGGCAACATTAGCGCCAATCGGCCGACCCTGGTTCGTGTGCACGTCACGGCGGTACTGCGAGACTTGGTGGGCACGACGCTGGAAGGTCGCACATCATGGTCTTTTGATGCCAGCCTCAAAGCCATTGCGGCCGCGGAAGCCGGCGTTCTAGTGTTGCTCAGCAAGCCTGAGACCGCCGATGACCTGTTGGGCGACATGGACCGACTGATGGGTCAGATGCCAATGGATTCGCAACCCGGTTTTGATGGCTACAATCAGATTGGCCTGGGTGCGCAGATTCTGCGCGACCTCGGCGTAGGCCAGATCCGCCTACTGGGTGCGCCGCTCAAGTACAATGCGTTGGCGGGGTTCGGTTTGGAAGTCATCGATTTCCTGTCGCCCGAAACCCCCTTGGATTAGATGAAGGACGCCAGAGGTTATGGTCGGTAAGGGCATTGATAATTCGCCATCCCAGGTCACGGGTAATGATGGCCGCTACACTATTGTGACGACGCGTTGGAATACGGCAATTGTTGAGGGTTTACTGGGAGGTGCGCAGCGGGCTCTCAATAATGCAGGTATTACCGGTGAACAGATTCATGTGGTGCAAGTGCCGGGCGCGTTCGAGATTCCCCTGGCATGCCAGGCGGCCGCTGCGCGCGAGGATTGCGATGCGGTGATTGCGCTCGGCGCCGTGATTCGGGGCGGCACGCCCCACTTTGAGTACGTTGCAGGGGAGTGCACCCGGGGCATCGGGCAAGTGGCTTTACAAACGGGCAAGCCCGTCGCCTTTGGCGTGCTCACGGTGGATTCTCTGGAGCAGGCGCTGGAGCGCTCGGCTGATGACGAAGAGAATAAGGGAGCGGAGGCAGCCATGAGCGCGGTGGAAATGGTCAACTTGCTCAGGTCCCTCAGCAGTTAATGTCACAGCCCAACGCACTGGCCGCACAGCGCCGAAAAGCCCGCCATTTTGGCCTGCAAGCCCTGTATCAATGGACACTCTCGGGAGCCGCGTTGTCTGATATCGAGGCGGAGTTTCGCGTGGACAATGATTTTCGTCATACCGACGGCGACTATTTCTCAGCGGTGTTGAGGGGTGTCACGTCCGATGTCGATGCGCTAGAGGCTTTGTTTGCACCTGCCCTAGATCGATCCCTCGAGGATCTTGACCCCATCGAACGTAACCTGCTGAGACTGGGGACTTATGAACTTAGGGACAGAATCGACGTCCCTTACAAGGTCGTGATCAACGAAGCGGTGTCGCTGGCAAAAAAGTTTGGTGCAACGGAGTCGCATCGCTATATCAACGGCGTGCTCGACAAAGTGGCGCGCGACCTCAGGACGATTGAATTCGCAGCAGAGCAGTAATGGGGCTCGGTGAATTCGATCTAATCGCGCAGTACTTTACTGAGATTGGCGATTCCCCGTCTGTCCGCTTGGCGGTTGGCGATGATGCCGCAGCTCTCGAACTGCCCGACGGCCATGCGCTGCTGGTATCCACCGATACGGCGGTATCTGGCGTGCATTTTTTATCCGACGCCCCGCCAGCGGTTATTGCCTATCGCGCCATCATGGCTGCGGCCAGTGATCTGGCCGCAATGGGAGCCAAGCCAGAGGGCATGTTATTGGCATTGACGCTACCTGAGGCGGACCCTGAATGGCTCGCGCTTTTTGCAGAGGGGGTTAGACAGGCGTCAGAGGTGACCCGATTGCCGTTGATCGGAGGGGATACCACCCGCGGACCTTTGTCGCTGACGGTTACCGTGTTGGGTTCTACGCCAAAGGCTTGTTTTTTAACGCGCAGCGGCGCCCACGCCGGTGATCGGCTTTGTGTGAGTGGCACTCTGGGAGATGCGGCAGCGGGGCTATCGTTGCTAGGAGGGGCAGATACTGCCATTGCATCCGCCCACGTAGCGTTTTTACGAGAGCGATATTATCGTCCAACCGCGCGTTTGACACTGGGGCAGACATTGAACGGCGTGGCCACCTCCGCAATCGATATATCTGACGGCTTATTGGCTGACGCCAGTCATCTGGCGAGAGCCTCGGGAGTCGGCCTTGCCATCGATAGCCGTGCCCTTCCGATCTCTGTTGCGCTGAGTACTCACCCTGATCCTGATCGAATACTGCAGTGGGCTTTGCGCGGGGGTGACGACTACGAACTGCTCTTTACACTGCCCGATGCCGCCGCACTGCCTCAAGATTGCACTGAAATCGGTCGGGTGATCGAGGGTTCGGGCGTATATTGCGATGGTGCGACAGAGTTAACGGGATATGATCATTTTGGGCACTGAGGCTGACGAGGCGCCTGTTCGTCCGCGTATCCACAGTTTCGCGACATTCCTTGCCAGTGGAGCTGGCTCAGGACTTTTCCCCCGCGCGCCGGGAACAGCGGGCAGTATCGTGGGTGCGATGTGCCTCTGGCCGCTGGGTTATCTGGACGTGGGGCCAGTGTGGCTGATCTGGACGGTCGCTTGCGCTCTTGCGGTTTGGTCTGCAGGCCGAGCGGGCGCTGACTGGGGGGTGATCGATCACCCGGCGATTGTCATCGATGAGATTGTCGGTGTGTGGCTCGCTTACCTGATCCCCGTCACCTTGTTGGCGTTCGAGATAGACGCCTGGCACTTGATGCTGCTGGCGTTGGTGCTGTTTCGGTTTTATGACATTGCCAAGCCCTGGCCCGTGAACTGGGTTGAGCGTCGTTTGCCGGGTGGCGTGGGGGTGGTGGCTGATGATTTGGTTGCGGGTGCGATGGCCGGTTTTACGGTGGTGATTATTCTGATCGCCCAAACGGTCGGTTGAGCGCTACGTTATCGATTCAGCTTTGCCGGTGAACCATTTGTCGCGCGAGTTGCCTCAGTGCCTCCGCGTCGTTACCAAATCCCGTTAATGCCTCCAATGCTTTGCTCAGCAAGGCGTCTGCTTCGGCACGCGCTCCCTCTAGGCCTAGGGTGCTGACATAGGTGGATTTTTCTGCTCGCGCGTCTTTGCCCGCGGTCTTGCCCAAAGCGGCGCTGTCGGCGGTGACGTCCAGCACATCATCCATCACCTGGAACGCGAGCCCGATTGCTCGGGCAAATTCAACCAACTTCGATCGTTGTGGTAGCGATGCTCCAGCACAGATCGCCCCACTCTCTGCGGCCGCGGCAATCAGCGCGCCGGTTTTCAATTGGTGAATGTTCCTGAGGGAGGCCACATCAAGGGTTTGGTGCTCGGCGGCGAGGTCTAGCGCTTGTCCGCCGACCATGCCGTTGAAGCCAACCGCAGCGCTAAGCAGTTGGACAATTTCCAGCCGTTGCTCGGCGCTGAGAGTTTCGATCTCAGTAATCCGCTGGAAGGCGGCTGCCTGAAGCCCGTCGCCCGCGAGAATGGCAGTGGCCTCGTTGAACGCTCGGTGCAGCGTGGGTTGCCCGCGCCGCAAATCGTCGTCGTCCATGGCGGGGAGGTCGTCGTGCACCAGTGAATAGGTGTGGAGCAGTTCAATGGCCTCGCCCACGAATTGGGCTGATGGTACCTGCTCTCCTGCAATGAGTTCCGCGCAGGTTAGCGTCAGCTTGCTGCGCAATTGTTTTCCCGGTTGTTGCGCCAGATACGCCAGGGCGTCCGCAAGTTGTGGATCGGGACAAGTGAGCCAGGCAAACGGTTTCATAGGTGAGCTATTGCTCCTCGGGAACGTCTTCCTCTCGCACCTGACCGTCTTGAGTGACTTGAGCAACGCGCTGTTCCGCCTCCTCCAAGGTTTTCTGGATGATATGGCTCAGCTTGACTCCTTCCTCATACAGCTTTAGCGCCGTTTCAAGCTCGATCTCGGGGTCTTCAAGCTGTTCTACCAACTCTCCCAGCGCAGTCATTTGCTGCGATAGCGTTGGTGTGGAGGAAGTTTTTGGGGATTTGGCCAAGTGAGTTATCTCCTGATAAGCGCAACGTCACAAGGCTTGCTGATTCTGACGTGGGAGCATACTGCCTGCAGCCTCGACAATGGCGTCAGCGGTCAGTCCTGCCATTTGGCGACATTCTCCCTGACCTGCGTGCGCGACAAACTGATCAGGGATGCCAATCTGTTTTACCGGGCAGACGACCCCTGACCGTGCCAAAAACTCCGCTACACCGCTACCCGCCCCACCGGCGACTGCATTTTCTTCGACGGTGACAAGGCCGACATGGTTTTCGATCAGCGAGAGGATCAGATTTTCGTCCAGCGGTTTGACCCAGCGCATATCGACTACCGTCGCGTTAAGCCTTTCGCCTGCCAAGACGGCTTGGTCCAGTAGGACGCCGAAGTTGAGAATGGCCAATTCGGTTCCCTGCCGCACGATATGGCCTTTGTCGATCTCCAACGTGGTCAGGCTTGAATCGAGGGCGGCACCCGTTCCCTCGCCTCGGGGGTAGCGTATGGCTGCTGGACCCTGATATAGCCAGCCGCTCTGGAGCATCTTGCGGCACTGGTCTTCGTCGCTTGGGGCGCCGATCACCATATTTGGGATGCAGCGTAAGTAAGACAGATCAAAGGTGCCATGGTGGGTAGGACCGTCTTGTCCAACAAGGCCTGCTCGATCAATGGCCAGCGTGACATCAAGATTCTGAAGCGCCACGTCGTGGATCAACTGATCGTAGCCGCGCTGTAAGAAAGTCGAGTAGATTGCCAACACCGGCTTGAGTCCATCGCAGGCCATCCCCGCTGCGAGAGTGACCGAATGTTGCTCTGCAATGGCAACGTCAAAGAATCGATCCGGGAATTGCTTGGCGTAGGCCACCATGCCCGAACCCTCGCACATCGCCGGCGTAATACCGACCACTCTGTCATCCTGCGCCGCGATATCGCACAGCCACTGACCAAACACATCCTGATATTTTGGCGGCTTGGGTTTAGCGAGAACGTTTTTGGTTTCCGCGGGCTTTGCCGGCTCCAGCTTGTTAATGGCGTGATAGCCGATAGGGTCGCGCTCTGCTGGAGCAAACCCTTTGCCTTTTATCGTGCGGACATGCAGAAACTGCGGCCCTTTTAGTTCAGACATGACCTGCAGTGTGCTCACCAGCTGCGGAAGGTCATGGCCGTCAAATGGCCCGATATAATGCCAGCCCAATTCCTCGAACATGGTGCCGGGCGCTACCATGCCCTTCATGTGCTCTTCGGTTCTTTTGGCGAGGTCCCATGCACCTCGCACGTGACCGAGAATCTTTTTGGAGCCTTCCCGCAGGGCGGTGTAGGTTTTGCTGGCCCAGATTTTGGCGAAGTAAGTGGCAAGGCCGCCGGTGTTGTGCCCAATCGACATTTGGTTGTCATTGAGAATGACGAGCATATTAGGCCGCGCATGACCTGCGTGGGCCAGCGCCTCAAAGGCCATGCCCCCCGTGATGGCGCCGTCGCCAATAACGGCGACGACCTTCCGGTCTATACCCTGTTTTTCTGCCGCCATCGCCATTCCCATGGCTGCGGAGATGCTGGTGGAGGAATGACCGACGCCAAAGGTATCGAATGGGCTCTCTGAGCGTTTCGGGAACCCCGACAGCCCCGCAAGTTGCCGCATCGTGACCATTTCACTGCGACGTCCGGTGAGGATCTTGTGGGGATAAGTCTGGTGCCCTACATCCCAGACAATGCGATCGTGTGGTGTGTTGAAGACATGATGCAGTGCAACGGTTAGCTCAACCACGCCCAGCCCCGCGCCAAAGTGACCCCCGGTCCCCGCCACGGAATAGAGGAGGTCCTGCCGCAGCTCATCCGCAAGGCGCACCAGTTCATGACTTTCCATCTCGCCCAGCTTGTCGAACTGGCTCACAACAGTATCGAGCAGTGGCGTATCGGGTCGGGTAGTGGGTAGATCTTCAATCATGCACCCGATCATACCCCAACTGTCTCAGTCCGCGATGGGTTTCGTCAGTTGGGGTCGAACTGTTTTCTAAGACGTTCCAACGCTTTGCGTTCGTGTTTGCCCGGTTTTTGGGTGGGTTTGGCCAATGCGCCTGCCGCCTTTCGCGCTTCTGTGGCGCGCTCACGACGCGCAACGCTCTGCGGGGTTTCCTCATAAAGCGTTTGCGCTATCGGTGCTGCTCGGCGCTGATCACTCACTGCAGTGACGACAATCTCACGCTCATCCCAACCCTGACGCACGCGGAGGATGTCGCCCGGCGAAATTTCCCTCGAGACCTTAACGCGTTGCCCGTCTATCTGGACTTTGCCGCCTTCAATGGCGGTTTTCGCCAATGTACGTGTTTTAAAAAATCTTGCGGCCCACAGCCATTTATCCACACGCACCTTGCTGGATTTTTTCTCTGGCTCAGTCAATGGCTGGCAGCCCTTGCATGATTTCATCGAAGTGATGGATGGAGGGGTAGCGAGTCGTTTGTTTCGGCGGTAGCGAAGAGTCTGGTTGGCGCAGCGTCATAAGATGCGCGATGCCAAAAGTGTGAGCAGAATCCAACACGTGCTCCGAGTCATCGACAAACAGCGTGCGATGCGGATGAAAGGGGCGGTCTGCAAGCAGTGCCTGCCAAAACGTCGCGGTCTCTTTCGGAGTGCCGTAGCTGTGAGAGCTCACCATTTTGTCAAACCATTTTGCCAAGGGCAGTTTTGCCGCTTTGATCTCGAGTGTTACGGGATGGGCGTTGGTGACGAGCACCACATCCAGATGGCTTGCCTGAAGCCGGTGCAGAAATGCTTCCGCCTGGGGTCGCCATCGAATACCGTCAGTATAAGTAGACTTGATCGACGGTATGTCGAGCTCTAGTGTTTGCCCCCAAAAGTCTAGGCAGTACCAGTTGAGTTTGCCCTGCTCTCTGGCAAAAATGGGTGCCAGATGCTGCTGACTGCTCGGCAGGTCCATGCCGTGACGATGCCCCCAGTGCTCTGGGATTACCGTTCCCCAGAAGTGGTTGTCGAATGCCAGATCCAGCAATGTCCCGTCCATATCGAGCAGGATCGTATCCAGTTGCGCCCAGTCGACGTGCTCGACCTGCAGACTATTGGCAACCGTCAGTGCCATCGAGTGCTACCCTATAGCCATGAATGCTCCCCACTATAGCGGCAACCCTCGTCTAGATGGGCTGTTGCAACAGACAAATTTGCGTTTTAGCGAGCTGCTTGATGCGCTTTTATCGTTGGCCGCGGACGCGTCGCAATGCGTGCTCGATCTATACGCGCAGGCGGGTGAGGTGGCGGTGAGTCAAAAGTCTGATTCGAGCCCGGTGACCGAAGCCGACCATGCCTCGCATCGCTTGATCTGTCAGACATTACAGCAACTCACGCCAGCAATTCCCATCCTCTCGGAGGAATCGACCCTTGAGCAACTGATCGGGCGAAGGGATTGGCCAGTATGCTGGATGATTGACCCGCTCGATGGCACCAAAGAGTTTATCGAGGGCACCGGGGAGTTCACTATCAATATCGCTTTGATCGTGGATTCGGAGGCCGTCCTGGGTTTGATCGCCGCACCGAACAGAGACCATATTGATGTGGGTGTGCCTTTGTGGGGCGCGCGGCGATTCCACTTGCTCGATCGAACGGGTAGCGAGCCTCTGCAGACACGCCCGCTGAAAAGCACAGAAGCCCTGACTTTGTCAGCGAGCTTTCGTCACCGCGCCGAGCGGGTGCAGGTGATGATGGATCGCCTCTCA
>CAXPKH010000105.1:0-7108 GCA_964217615.1 Luminiphilus sp. | reverse complement strand
CTGCGTTTTATGAATCAGCCGGTTGCGGCGGAAGTGGGAAACAACATCTTCATCACGCTGGGTTCAGGTGATCGTGAGCGTCCGTTGAAGCAAAATTATCCCTACGACAAGCAGGTTAAAAATCGCTTTTACGCCTTTATTGACACACCATTGGCGCCCCGCGCGACGACCATCGATCTCGATACCCTGTTGGACGCCTCGACCGGGCTGGCGTCGAGCCCCGAGCAAGAGGGCCCGATTGAAAATATTCTCCAATACGATGGTTGGTACCTCGATTTGCCAGATCGGGGCGAGCAGGTTGTCAATCAATCAGCGATTGGCGGCGGTTATGTGTTTTTCAATTCTTTTCAGGCGCAAGGCTCCAGCAACGGCTTTTGCAGTGACCTGGGCACAGCAAAAGCCTATCGCGTCCCGCTTTTTGCTCCCGAGGCCGTCGAGGGTAAGGCGTTTGGGGAGGGCATTCCAATCCCGCCCATTATTGTGACCGTGAGATTGTCTGACGCTGAAGAGACCTGCGAAGAAAATTGCGGGCCAGGGCGCATTACCGATGATGTGGTGTCAGTCATTATTGGTCTTGAGGGCTTTGAGGTCGTGGATATCACGCCCTCGCCACCCAGCAAAGTTCGCGAAGCTTTTCGAGTAGAGAATATCGACAAGCTCTAGCGTCGCCGCGCGGCTGGTGAGTCGGGGTGTCGCCGGCGTGCTCACGAGTCCATCCGCGTGTGGGTTGTCAAACGCCCCGGGCGCTTCGGATTGCTGATTATGGTCATTTGTCGTGCGCTATTGACTTTGCGGTGGCTACGCCCAGACAATCCGCGCTGTCACGCGAGCGGCAACGGCGATTGGTAAGTACCCTTACCCTCTGGCCTACCTTCAGGACGGGATAGTTCTCAAGGCTGTTTGCGGGTTCCGTTAGGTAGTGGCCCTGCTTCTGCCGCTCGGGCTCGACACTGCGCTACCTCGCAGGTCACCGATACACGGGTTTCGTGGTCGTGATCTGACGGGCGTCGGAGCGATCCGGCCGGTGTCTCGTGCGACGTGTGGTGGGTAATGCTACGGCGTCTCCCCACCTCTTGTTGAACGAGATGGAGACTAGCGATGCCAAAGCTATCCGGTGGCGAAATGATCGTCCGCGCCCTTGAAGACGAAGGTGTTGATTACATCTTTGGTTACCCTGGTGGTGCGGCGCTTCACATTTACGATGCCTTGTTCAAAGGCGAAAAAGTCCCCCACATTCTGGTACGCCATGAGCAGGCGGCGACCCATGCGGCCGACGGTTATGCTCGCGCTACAGGTAAGCCCGGTGTGGTCTTGGTGACCTCGGGCCCGGGAGCCACCAACGCGATCACGGGCATAGCCACTGCATACATGGATTCGATCCCCCTTGTGGTGATTTCCGGGCAGGTGCAGAGCCACCTGATTGGAGAGGACGCGTTTCAGGAAACCGACATGGTCGGGATTTCGCGGCCCATTGTGAAGCACAGTTTCCTGGTGCAGCGGGCTGAGGATATCCCTGCCACCATCAAAAAGGCGTTTTTTATTGCTTCGACCGGCCGGCCTGGCCCCGTGGTGGTAGATATCCCCAAGGACCTGACGCACCCTGAATACAAGTTTGAATATGAATACCCCGAAACGGTGAGTCTGCGCTCCTACCAGCCTTCTTCAAAAGGACACTCGGGGCAGATTCGCAAAGCCGCCAGAATGCTGCTAAGCGCCAAGCGGCCCGTGATTTACGCGGGCGGAGGCGTCGTTCAAGGCGAGGCCTCGGCCCAATTAACCACCCTTGCACGTCGTCTTAATTTCCCTGTGACTAATACACTCATGGGTTTAGGCGCTTATCCAGGGAGCGACCGACAGTTCTTGGGCATGCTGGGCATGCATGGCTTCTATGAGGCCAATATGGCCATGCACCACGCCGATGTCATTCTGGCCGTTGGCGCGCGTTTTGACGATCGGGTGACCAATACCGTCTCAAAGTTTTGTCCGGGCGCCAAGATTATTCATATTGATATCGACCCTGCCTCGATTGCCAAGATCGTACCAGTGGACGTACCCATCGTCGGGCCGGTTGATACCATCCTTGACGAACTCGACAAGCAGGTGGCGTCACAGATGGAAACGGGAGATCGCCCGTTACCTGACTCCGAAGCGTTAGGCAAATGGTGGCAGCAAATCGACAGCTGGCGCGAGGCCCATGGGCTTTGGCACGGACGGCGCTACGGTGGGTCCAACGCCATCATGCCTCAGGATGCGATTCAAGCGCTCTATGAGGCGACAAAAGGCGAGGCCTATGTGACCTCCGACGTGGGTCAGCACCAGATGTTCGCTGCCCAATACTATAAGTTTGATTATCCGCGGCGCTGGATTAACTCCGGTGGCCTCGGCACCATGGGATTTGGGCTGCCCGCCGCCATGGGGATCAAAATTGCATTGCCCGACGCAGAGGTTGCCTGCGTTACGGGTGAGGGCAGTATCCAGATGAATATTCAGGAGCTCTCCACCTGTAGCCAGTATGCCTGCCCCGTCAAAATCATCAATCTGCGTAACGATTATCTGGGCATGGTGAAACAGTGGCAGGACATGCAATACGAGGGTCGCTACTCCGAGAGCCACTATGCCGCCTCATTGCCAGATTTTGTAAAGCTGGCCGAGGCTTATGGGCATGTCGGCATGGAAGTGAAAGCGCAGAAGGATCTGCTACCTGCCATGGAGGAGGCGTTTGCGTTAAAAGATCGTTTGGTGTTTCTTGACGTTCACGTCGACCCTGACGAGCACGTCTACCCCATGATGGTCGCGCCTAATGGCGCCATGAAAGATATGTGGCTTAGTAAAACGGAGAGAACGTGATGAGACGGATACTCTCGGTACTGCTGGAGAACGAATCGGGCGCGTTGTCCCGCGTTGTAGGTCTGTTTTCACAGCGAGGCTATAACATTGAAACCCTGAACGTGGCACCGACAGACGATCATTCATTGTCTCGGCTTACAGTGACCACTACCGGCGACGATCTCAAGATTGAACAAATTACCAAGCACCTCAACAAAATCATCGACGTCGTGAAAGTCGTGGACCTCACCGAAGGAGCGCATGTTGAGCGAGATACTTTACTTGTCAAAGTGCGTGCCGAGGGAGAGCAGCGCGATGAGGTCAAACGCACCACGGAGATTTTCAGAGGGCAGATCATTGATGTAGGACCCACGACCTATATTGTTCAGCTAACGGGCCCTTCTGAAAAACTCGACTCATTTCTTGAAGCGTTGGGGGAAGCTGAGGTCATGGAAGTTGTCCGCTCTGGCGTTGCGGGTATGGCGCGAGGAGAGAAAGTGCTCGCACCCTAGAGCTGCTGACGCGCATTGACTCTCATCTGTTAGGACTAAAAAAAGGGGCTAATAGCCCCTTTTCTCGTATTAGACGGCATCAGAGTAGCGGTGCTATCACCAGGCTTACGATCGCCATCACGTTGATCAGGATGTTCATCGCCGGACCCGAAGTATCCTTGAAGGGATCTCCCACCGTGTCTCCCACTACGGCCGCAGCGTGCGTGTCGGAGCCCTTGCCGCCGAGGTTGCCTTTCTCAATATATTTCTTGGCGTTATCCCAAGCGCCGCCAGCGTTAGCCATCATGAGCGCCATCAAAACACAGCCCAGTAGCCCGCCCGCGAGCATGCCGCCCAAGGACGTCGCGCCCAGCCCGAAACCCACCACGACCGGCGCGAGTACTGCGATGGCGCCGGGCACCACCATGCGCTTGAGTGCCGCAGTTGTCGCAATATCCACGCAGCGCGCGGTGTCCGGCTCTGCCGTGCCTTCAAGCAGCCCAGGGATTTCACGGAACTGACGACGAATCTCATTGATCATGTCGAAGGCCGCATCGCCAACCGCTGTCATCGTAATTGAGGCGATCAGGAAGGGGATCGTGCCACCAATGAAAATGCCAATCAGTACATCAGGATTAGAAAGCTCTAGCGCGAACCCAGGGTTGTTGATGGTTACCGTCTCAACGAATGCCGCGATAATGGCCAGTGCAGCGAGGGCTGCGGCACCAATGGCGAAGCCCTTACCAATAGCGGCCGTTGTATTACCCACTTCGTCAAGGCCGTCGGTGATCGCACGGGTCTCGGGACCCATGCCCGCCATTTCCGCGATACCCCCGGCGTTATCTGCTACCGGCCCATAGGCGTCAATCGCCATGGTGATGCCTACGGTCGCCAGCATACCCACCGCGGCAATCCCTACGCCGTAGAGCCCAGCCAGATTAGTGGACACAAAAATAATGCCGGCGAGGAACAGCACTGGTGCAACCACTGACTGCATCCCGACTGCCAAGCCGGTGATCATGACAGTCGCTGAGCCGGTTTCTCCGGATTTGGCAATGGTGCGCACCGGCTTTCCGCCGGTGTAGTACTCGGTGATCAGACCAATTGCGATGCCCCCGACCGCGCCGGATACCACTGCCCACCAGATATTTTGGTCAATACCCATGTTCTGGGCTAAAAACCACGCCAATGCGATGAAGATAATGGGGGCGCCCAATGTCCCGCTGCGTAATGCCGCCTCCGGCGCTGCGGAGGAGCGCGCACGCACGATCAAAATGCCCGCGACTGATGCCACCAGACCAATACTGGCCAATGCCAGAGGGAATGCCATCATAGCGCTCTGTGCCTCAGCGCTCAGTGCCATGGTGGAGGCGATAGCGATACAGGCGATCATCGAGCCGCAGTAGGATTCGAAAATATCGGATCCCATGCCAGCAATGTCGCCGACGTTGTCGCCGACGTTGTCAGCGATAACGCCCGGGTTTCTGGGGTCATCCTCCGGGATGCCGGCTTCCACCTTGCCCACCAGATCTGCGCCGACGTCAGCGGACTTGGTGTAAATGCCGCCGCCAACGCGCGAGAACAGGGCGACCACCGAGCCACCCATACCAAAGCCATGAATGGCGTGGGCAGTTTCGGGATCGCCACCAAAGTAGTAGTAGAGCCCGCCTAGGCCAAGCAGGCCCAGCGAAGCAACGCACAGGCCCATGATAGAGCCGCCGTAGAAGGCAATAGTCAGCGCGGCCGCCGCGCCTTCCTGATTGGCAGCCACCGCAGTGCGGACGTTGGCCTTGGTAGCTGCATACATGCCCAGATACCCTGCCGTCGCGGAGGATACGGCGCCCGCTACAAAGGCTATTGCCGTGTCGGTACCCAGCGGCGAAGCCAGAATCCCAACCACCAGCACAGCCGCAAAGGCCAGCAGCAACTTATATTCTCGATGCATGAATACCATCGCACCGATATGAATTTGCTCGGCGATACCTTGTATTTTCCCTTCCCCTGCCGGGGCTCGAGACATCACGGTATAAATTGCAAAAGCAATTGCGAGTCCGACCACCCCGAGAATGGGTGGCAACGTCAGATCAAAGCTCATAGGATTTCCTGGTGAGTACGGTTCAAAATTTAATGGGGCGCAAGTCTAACGACCGGCAGAGCCCCTATCAATGGGATTTATCCGTTAGATACGTGGTAATGAAATAAATCGTTCATTCGCGAATCAGGCGGCCGAGGAAATCGCTTTCATGCCCGTCATGTAACCTCTCAGGCGGGCACCTACTACCTCAACAGAATGGGCTCGAATCTCCGCGTTGACCTCAATCAGGCGGCGGTTGTCGACCGCGTTACTGCCGGCCATGCCGCCGCCGATGACCTCGGCGCCGAGATTGGCGACAAACCCTTTGAGCAGTGGGCGCGCCGCTTGGTCGAACAGATAGCAACCATATTCCGCAGTGTCCGAGATAACCACATTCATCTCATACAGTTTCTTGCGTGCGATCGTATTAGCGATGAGCGGTGTCTCATGCAGCGACTCATAGTAGGCTGATTCTTCAATGATGCCGGCGGAAACCATGGTCTCGTAGGCCAGTTCCACGCCTGCCTTGACCATGGCCACCATCAAGATGCCTTGGTCGTAGTAGGTCTGCTCGTCGATAGGGTCATCGGTAATGGCCTGTAGCTCGAACGGAGTGTCATTCGTCTCGGCGCGCCATTTCAGCAGGTTCGCATCGTCTGCCGCCCAGTCCGCCATCATGGTGCTGGAGAAGTGCCCAGACATAATGTCGTCCTGGTGCTTTTCGAACAGCGGCCGGAGTATCGTTTTCATTGCTTCCGCGAGATCAAAGGCATGAATTTTTGCAGGATTAGACAAGCGGTCCATCATATGAGTGATCCCGCCTTGCTTAAGGCCCTCGGTCACCGTCTCCCATCCATACTGAACCAGTTTTGCGGCGTAGGCGCTATCGATACCCAGTTCTACCATCCGGTCAAAGCAGAGCAGAGAGCCGGTTTGCAGCATGCCACAGAGAATGGTCTGCTCGCCCATCAGGTCAGACTTAACCTCTGCGATAAACGAGGACTCCAGTACCCCTGCACGATGACCACCCGTTCCCGCGGCGTAGGCCTTCGCCCACTCGAGGCCTTTGCCTTCGGGGTCGTTCTCCAAATGCACGGCAATCAACGTCGGCACGCCAAACCCGCGGAGGTATTCTTCCCGGACCTCAGTGCCAGGGCATTTGGGCGCAACCATGATGACCGTTAAGTCTTCGCGAATCTTCATGCCCTCTTCGACAATATTGAAGCCATGGGAGTAGGACAGGCAGGCGCCTTGTTTCATCAGCGGCATTACCGCTTCAACCACATTGCTGTGCTGCTTATCTGGCGTCAGATTCAGCACCAGATCAGCCTCGGGCACCATCTCTGCGTAAGTACCTACCTTGAAACCGGCTTCGGTCGCCTTGACCCAAGACGGCCGTTTCTCTGCAATTGCCTCTTCACGGAGTGCGTAGGCGACATCGAGTCCGCTGTCGCGTAGGTTGAGGCCCTGATTGAAGCCCTGGGCGCCACAACCAATAATGACCAGCTTTTTGCCGGCAAGCGGTGTGACGCCAGCGTCAAACTCACTCGGGTCCATAAATCGGCACTTACCCAATTCTTGCAATTGCGTGCGGAGGGGGAGAGAGTTGAAATAATTGCTCACTGGGTTACCTCGGTCAGGGGCCTGAAAAAAAGGGTGCGTATTGTGTCGGACATCGTGTCCCGGGTAAACGCCACTGTTACAATTAATTCGGTTG
>CAXPKH010000104.1:0-9420 GCA_964217615.1 Luminiphilus sp. | reverse complement strand
ATACGCCGCTACCCACGGCGCATCATGCTCGCAGCCGGCGCGTTTCTGTCCGTTCAGGTGACGTTCTACATTCTCATCGCGTTTGTGATTGCGTATGGATTGAATTCGCCGTCGGTCGAGCTGAGCCGGGATGAAATGTTGACGTCGGTATTGATCGCCGCCGCGGCCATGATCCCCGCGCTGTTCTATTTTTCGGGTATGTCAGACCGGGTCGGGCGAAAACAGATTTACCGCTGGGGTGCGATTTTGACCGGCGTTTGGGGTTTCGCGCTGTTCCCGCTGATTGATACCGGTAGCCCCTTAATGATCACGCTGGCGGTGACCGTCGGAATGATCTTTCTGGGTATGCAATACGGCCCGCAGGCCGCCTACTTTACCGAGCTGTTTTCTACTGAGGTCCGTTACTCGGGCGCTTCGCTGGGCTATCAGATCGGCGCGATTCTTGGTGGTGCCTTGGCGCCCACCATTGCGGTGCTGTTATGGAATGAGTTGGGCATTTTTTACGTGTCGGTCTACATCCTGCTGGCAGCTGGCCTCACGCTGTGGTCACTGTCTCAGTTGGAGGAGACGGGAGGCCGGTCACTGTAGCCGGCGGGCCGGTAGCAATCCTGCGTCTCGCAGTCGCGGTATCTCGATTGCCGGGCAGCGGTCTATCACCATTTGCAAGCCCGCTGCAGCCGCGGTGCGTTCGGCTTCGCTATGCACGACACCTAACTGTGTCCACATCGCGGGTATTCCGGCAGCTACGACATCCTGTGTGACCTTGGGCAGAGACGCGGCGTCGCGAAAAATGTCTGCCATATCCACCCTCGCTGGCAATTCGGCCAAAGACGCGTGCACCGTTTGTCCGAGCAGTTTTTGCCCCGCCAAGCCCGGGTTGATAGGAAAGACTTTGTAGCCTTCATCGAGCAGGAATCGCATCACTTGATGACTGGGTCGCTCGGGCTTTGCGCTCACGCCCACCAAGGCGATCAGTTTTGTCTGCGCGAGCAGTTGGGCAATGGCCTCGTCGGACTCAAGACGCACGGAGTGACTAACCCCACTCGGGGTCGCGTTTTTCTAGAAACGCGCCAATACCCTCCCGCGCATCGCCGTCAGCCGTGAGGTTGTCGCGCATCACCTGATTGGCCAGCTCGAACGCCTTATCGAGGGGCATCTCGACCTGGCGATAAAAAGCCGATTTCCCCCGGGCGATACTCTCGGCAGAGCGAGACGCAATCTTGTTCGCTAACGCCTGGATTGCCTGCTCCAGTTCGGGCGCGGGTACAGATCGGTTGATGAGCCCAAAGCGTTCGGCGGCGGCGGCGTCGAACTGATCACCGGTCAGCGCCATTTCCAATGCATGCTTTCGCGAGAGATTGCGGCCGATGCCGACCAGTGGCGTGGTGCAGAAGGCGCCGATGTTGACACCTGGCGTGCAGAAAGTGGCATCTTCCGAGGCAATCGCCAAATCGCAGGCAGACACCAGTTGGCAGCCGGCGGCGCTGGCGATCCCCTGTACGCAGGCAATGATGGGTTTGGGGGCGTGCAGGATGCTCGTCATCATTGCGGCGCAATCCTGCAGAAGCGCATCGATTCTCGCCTGCCAAGCGCTTTGATCCTCGTCGTCGCGGCGCCGCGTTTCCCGCAGATCATGGCCCGCGCTGAACGCGGGGCCGGCCGCCTTGATCACAATCACCCGTGTGTTGGCGTCTTCGTTACCTGATGCAATGGATGCGGAGAGCGCGGCGATCATGTCGCTGGAGAGGGGATTACGACGCGCTGGCTGATTCAGCGTCAGCCACAGAATGCCGTCTTCGGCGCTCGCCAAAACTAAGGCGTCATTCATACATCCATACCTTTCAGCAGTTTTTCGCTGTTCACTGTCTCTCGGGCTGATGCGCCCGATTCCCGTGTACGAGGTTATCACGGGGCCAATCGTCACCGCAGCGCGGCTCGATTGAAAAAATCTCGCGGCTAGCGCAGGCTGACGTTCACAATAATGATTAAAAGCCAAGGGTAGTCAGATGAGAGTGTTATGTCTGCTGGGCTGGGTAGTCGCGATGGCCTCCCCAATCGCACACGCAGTGGAATTTGAAGATTACGACTTCAGTCGTTTTTCGCAGGAAGTCACCGAATGCGACCGTCTGGCCTCACACGGTCGGGACCCGGGCCATGTCGCGCCCGCTGTCAGTAGCAGTGGCATGGATAAGCCCGCGGCAATTGCGGCCTGCCTGCAAGCAGTCGCCGCCGACCCTGATAACCCGAGGCTCAACTACCAACTCGGCCGCGCGTATGGCTACTCGGGTCTGGGCGAAGAGGCGATGCCTTACCGGTTGAAGGCGCTCGAAGCGGATTATCCTCAGTCGCTATTTGTCATCGGGTACTTGTACTCCATCGGCCGGACCATCGAGCCCGATATCTGTAAAACCTATGAGTTGTGGCAGCGGGCCGCACTTTACCGCCGTCTTGCCGCACTGGTTGCGCTCCCCAGGCACAGCCTACGTGGAGACTTTGAGGCCTGCGGCGCGGCCATTTCGCCTGAGGACCTGCGGGCTTACCTGAATGAGGCCAAAGCGCAATCGAGCGACTACTACGTGGGGATGTTGGTGGATGACCTACTAGTCGAGGTAGATGAACGCTATCCGGAACCAGGTGGCGTGACTGATGGCTAGTGCATGGCATTGGGTCAGCATCGGCACCGCTGACATGGAGGGGGCACTCGAGTTCTGGGTGGGTCGCCTCGGGTTTGAATGTGCGTCCCGTGCAGAGGGGGATGACCCGGGTCTGCGCGAGCACTGGGGAATAGCCGACCGCCAGATAGCGCGGCAGGGCATGGTGCGCGCTGTGGGGGCTGAAAATGGCGGCATGCATCTGGTGGAGTGGGATGTAGCGGCCGAATCCGTGCGCGCTGATGCGCAGGTTTTTGATCTCTGTCCCAAAAATCTTGATATCTATGTCGACGATTTGCCTGCTCGGATGGCCCAGTTGGTTGAGCAAGGGGTGGTGTTCCGCAATGAGCGCTACAGCGAGGCCGTTTCGCCCGATGGTGTGCATTTCCGGGAGATCCATCTGGCGGGCCACGATGACATCAATATCGTGTTGCTTCAGGTGATCGGCAGTGACACGCCCATCCCCAACTCAGGTTTTTATGGCGTGGGTCCGCTGGTATGTATTGTCAGAGATCCCGTAGCAGAGAAACGCTTTATTGAATTAGTACTGGGTCTCTCGTTGTCTCATAACAACGTACTTCAAGGGCCCGAAATTGAGGAGATGATTGGCTTGCCGCCGCGTTGCGCGCTCGAGGTGAGCATCTGGGCCGAGCCGGGTCAGCCGCTGGGGGAGGTAGAGCTGGTGACCTATCAAGGGACCGAGGGCGAGGACAGGTACCCGCGGGCCCAGCCCCGTGCACGGGGGATCACGCACCTCAACTGGTGGGTGGATGATATTGAGGCCTTTGCCGCGCATCTGAGGGCACAGGGTGTCCCATACGCCGTATCCAAAGTGAAGGGCAACCTCTTCCAATCGTCTTCCAGCTTAGTGTTCCAGTCGCCTGCGGGACTGCGGCTGGAAGTTCATCAGCGGAGCTGACTTTCTGACATAGTGTTCGGCTCAGACCGATCACTGATGGGTCAGGCTCTTTGGTTATGCATACCCCCTCTGAAGTAGTTTTAGTGTTCGCAATTGAGGGGCGGTATCGGTAGCATCGGCCGCGATTACTCTAATCCGGGAGCGCCTTTATGGCGGAGCAGAAAGCACTGTATATCGACGGTAAATGGGTCACTACCCCTAACACCGCCGTGAACAGCAATCCATCGGACACGAATGACGTGATCGGTGAATACGCGCAGGCCAGTTCGGACCATGTGAGCGACGCGCTGGCCGCTGCCAACCGAGCCGTTGCCGAATGGGGGGTGTCTCCGATGGAGACGCGCTACCAAGTGCTCATGGCCATTGGTAATGAGTTGATTGAGCGCAGTGCTGAGCTGGGTGAGCTGCTGGCCCGTGAAGAGGGCAAAACCCGGGCAGAAGGCGTCGGCGAGGTCTATCGCTCGGGGCAGTTCTTTCATTATTTTGCCGCTGAGGTGCATCGCCAGATCGATGACCGGGCCGATTCGGTGCGCCCGGGTGTGGAGATTGAGACGCGACGGGAGCCGGTGGGCGTTGTCGCGATCATCAGCCCGTGGAACTTCCCCATGGCGACCGCGGTATGGAAAATCGCGCCGGCGCTGGCCTTTGGTAACGCCGTGATCTTTAAGCCGGCCAATCTCGTGCCTGCCAGTGCCTGGGCGCTGACCGAGATCATTTCCAGGCAGAACCTGCCCGATGGCACCTTCAATCTCCTCATGGGCGGTGGCAGTACAGTGGGTGATCAGATCATTCACAGCGACCAAATCCATGCGGTGTCATTCACGGGCTCGCTACCAGTCGGCAAGCAAGTCGCGGCCGCGACCGCAGCGAACCTTGTGAAGTGTCAGCTCGAGATGGGTTCTAAAAACGCGCTGATTGTGGCGGCTGATGCCGATCTAGATGTGGCAGTTAACGCGGCATTTGTCGGCGCGTATAGCGGTACGGGGCAAAAATGCACCGCGTCGTCGCGCCTGATTGTGGACGAAAGCGTGCACGACGCCTTTGTTGAAAAGTTGCAGGCCAAGTTGGCCTCGGTCACGGTAGGGCACGCGCTGGGAGAGGGGGTCGACATTGGCCCGGTGGCCTCCGAGGTGCAGCTTAACGAAAATCTGGCCTGGATTGAGCGGGGCGTGCAGGAGGGGGCGACCCTGCTCTGCGGCGGAGAGCGAGTCGATATGCCCACACCGGGCTACTACATGTCGCCCGCGTTGTTTGTGGATACCGACAACGACATGGCAATCAATCGGGAAGAGCTGTTTGCGCCGATCGCCTGCGTGATACGCGCAAAAGACTACCAGCACGCACTGTCGATACTTAACGATACGAACTTTGGCCTTACCGCCGGTATCGTGACCCAGTCGCTGGCGACGGCGTCTGACTTTAAGAAGCGTGCCGTTGCTGGCTGTGTCATGGTCAATTTACCCACTGCGGGTACGGACTATCACGTGCCCTTTGGTGGCAGAAAAGACTCGAGCTTTGGTCCGCGTGAGCAAGGCCAATACGCGCGTGAGTTCTACACCACGGTCAAAACGACCTACCTTCAGGCCTGATTGAGGAGCGCCTGTGAACCCAGACTGGACAGTCATCGACGGCCTGCAGTACTCGGCCTGGTCGCGCGAGATCTTCGAGCAGATGCATGAGGGCGGCCTCAATGCGGTCCATGTAACAATCGCGTACCACGAGAATACCCGTGAGACCCTGACCCGCTTTGGCGAGTGGAACCAGCGGTTTGAGAGCTACCCTGACCTGATTCGACCGGTCTATCAGCCCGCTGATATTGCCAAGGCCAAAGCAGAGGGGCGCATCGGTATCATTTTTGGTGCCCAGAACTGCTCACCGATTGAAGACGAGATTCGTCTGGTTGAGGTGATGCGTCGCCTCGGCCTCATGATCATGCAACTCACCTATAACAATCAGAGTTTGCTGGCCTGTGGGTGTTACGAGGAAGAGGACAGCGGTCTTACCCGGTTTGGCAAGCAAGTGATTCGCGAAATGAATCGCGTTGGCATGGTGGTCGATATGTCGCACAGCGCCGAGCGTTCGACACTGGAAGCGATAGACTACTCAGAACAGCCGGTGATCATTTCCCACGCCAATCCATCGCATTTTCATCCGGCGCTCCGCAATAAGTCCGACAAGGTATTGGATGCCGTCGCAGCAAATCAGGGGCTGTTGGGGTTCTCACTGTATCCGTTTCACCTCAGAGGCGGACCCCAGTGCACCCTTGAGCAATTTACCGAGATGGTCGCCTGGACGGCTGATCGCATGGGCGTTGAGCGTATCGGGTTTGGCTCTGACCTGTGTCAGGCGCAGCCGCAATCCGTTCTCGAATGGATGCGGGTGGGCCGCTGGTCAAAAGTCATGGATTATGGAGAAGGATCGGCCGACAACGCCGGTTGGCCGGACCCATTGACGTGGTTTCGTGATAACCGAGACTTTCCCGGCATTGTGGCCGCGCTGCGCGAACGGGGCTTCTCCGACGACGAGCTGGGTTCGATCATGGGTGGTAACTGGGTGGACCTGCTGACGCGCGTCGCTCAACCGAGTTGGCTGACAGATACTGAGGGTGCGGCGATAGAGGCGGGGAGTGCCGCGGAGCCATGACCGCGACCGCCATGCCGCTGGCTGAGGTTGCGATGCCGCTGCGTCCGGCAGCGACCGTCATGGAGCTTGAGCGACTGGGGTCTTTTTCTCCCACGCGTCTCAGTTTTGCTCGCCGGCTGACCCGCCTGATGAGCGATCAGGGCTGGCGAGTGTCCTGCACCCGTTTCGATCTCGATAATGACGGTCATGGTGAGGCGATTTACCGACTCGATACGCCCGCCGGGCATTACCATATCGTTGTGTTCTCCCAGCATTTGGACGACGGGCAGCGGACTGACCGTGTGA
Source organism: Luminiphilus sp. (assembly GCA_964217615.1). GTDB lineage: Bacteria > Pseudomonadota > Gammaproteobacteria > Pseudomonadales > Halieaceae > Luminiphilus. The sequence goes on along the minus strand of CAXPKH010000104.1, from coordinate 2,922 downwards.
TCGCCGAGGCTTGGGATGTCACGTTTGGATTGGTGGAGGGCGAGGTAGACGCAAACTTGATGGCATCGCTGGCGGCCAATCTGCCGCTGCAGGAGGCGGGTCGCCAACACTCTCGTTTGCTGGTGATCTCACGTGCTAATAAAAGTGTCAGAAATTTTGAGGCTTTTGTGGCGGCATTGGCATCCGGACAACAGCCTAACGTCGACTATCTTCGAGAGTCGGGATATCTATATCGAACCACTGCCGTTTACGGGAATGGTAAGTTTGGCATCGCCGACTACGATCGCTTGCGTCAGGGTGGCGATTTTCAGCACCCATTTTCGGCGCAGATGGCGGCTATCTATGTATTGCGGGAATTTTCGGTGCAGCAGGTAGAGCACATCGCCCATTGTCGTGACCCGCAGCGCATGGTTGACCTCGCAGCACCGATCCGTCGGTATCTTGGCATTGGCAATTCCACCGGTTTGGGGATGGCGCCGTTTTTAATCAATCACCCGCAGTTGATCAGTCAATGGGTGCTCGTACGCGAACGGGCGTTGGCGCTGGCGGTGACCCAGCAACCCGATGAGGCGAGTCGAGCGCGGATGCTGTCGTTGTGTAGAAGGGCGATGGCCTATCTATCCGAGACCACCATTGAGGACACGTGTCAGGCGACGCGTAATCAGCTGGCCAGAGAGGAGCTCCAGCAGATTACGGCTTGGCTCGAGCAACTTCCCCTTGAGGATAACTCGTGGGCGCAGCTGTCGGAGTGGGCGTTTACGCATCTGTCTCTCGAAACGCAGGAGCTGGTGAATACGCTGCTGATTGAGTTATATCCCGCCAAGGTGGATGCGCTGGATGAAGCGATGAGTGTCTACGAGAAACTGGATCTGTCCCCCGATATGCCTTTGGTGCAGCTTAAGCAGATCATCGAAACCCATTTCGATTGGGCGATAGCGGAGGATTACAGTCGCGCCGAGGCCCGTTACTGGTTCTGGTATCAGTCTGCCGAAAAAGAAGAGCCGCGGCTTGGCGTAAGAGGCCAGGAAGCGGGCGAAGAAAAAGAACTGTCTCTTGCCGTTGGGCCCCGGGTACAGGGGGCCTACCAGGCGCTCTGTGCGGTGCTCGAGGCAGGCCCTCGGAGCAGGACGATCGACCTGTTGATGGCGCACCCCGAGCACATGAGTATCGTCAGGCGTATTCAGGCCATGGCTAATACTGAGTACGGTGAGATCCGCGCGAATCTGTGGCACCGCGATATGAAACCCATGCATTTGCTCCGCGCCAAGCTGTCGTTTTTGGGGGCTCATCGGTTTGATCCGCGCGGTGACCGGTGGGTAAGGGTGGCGTTCTTTCAGGGTGCGCCCATTCTCAGTGATTTTGATTCAGATACGGAAAACAGGGAGGGTTTTGACGACTGGAGCTTTCCCCTTGCGCCGGTGTTTACCGAGCAGTCGTGCTCCGTCGCATGAAGGTTTCCCTCAATGAGCTGCAGTCGGTGTGCCGTAAGGCGTTTCTCGGTATGGGCTTTGCAGAGGGGCATGCCGACGACGCGGCGGCGATGGTGGCGTGGATGCAAAGCCATGGGTTGGATGGCCTGAAGGCACTGAATGAAGGCCTCGAGTGCGTCATGGCATCCTCTGCCGAGGGTCGACCGCAAATGGTTTACGAGGATGCAGATTTGGCGGTGGTCGATGGGCGACAGCTCAGCGTGCTGGCGTCGGGGAATTTGGCGATGGAGCTGGCTTTTACCAAAGCCAAAGTACGAGGCTTATCCGTGATTAAAATCCGGCATTGCCGACAGCGTCAGCTGATCATGGGTTATCTCGCGCGGTTGGCAGATCGCGGCATGAACGTAACGGCTTTCTGGCGGCACGCGCAATCGCCCCTTACCGAGCAGGTGGTTGGGTTCAGGGCGCGGTCTACGGTGCCCTCGATCCGGGTCTATCAGCTGGAGGAACCGCCGGAAGAAGATGTCCCCAATGACGGCATTACAATCGTAATGGCAAATCATGTGGATTTACTCCCCACCATGCGCTCGGACGACGAATACGACCTGTTAGCACGACACGATGAGTCCGACCTGTTGGCGGTGCACCAGCAATCGTTGTCAGAGGGTATTAGTGTGGATCCGGACAGGTGGCAGCAACTGAAGATGCTGGCAAGCCACACTCTGGTTGAGGCCTCTGAGCAATCCCGTGCCGGAGCGGGGCCGGGAGAATGACCACCGTAAGCCACACCGATAACCGCCAGCACTCGCTACACTGTCATCATGCCGTGTTTCGGGGGACGTTCGGTTAGTGCCATTTTCACTCCTTAAATTCGGTCTGAACAAAGACTTCCCCTTTGAGAAAATCGCCGACTTACCGGGCCCCACTGATCTCAAGTCGCATTACGACGTGGTGATCATCGGTGGCGGGGGGCACGGCGTGGCGACCGCGTATTACCTTGCCAAGTATCACGGCATCACAAATGTCGCAGTGCTCGAGAAAGCCTACTTGGGCGGCGGCAATACGGCGCGCAACACGGCGGTCATTCGCTCTAATTACCTCACCTCCGCGGGCGTTCGCTTTTACACCGAGTCAGTGAAGCTCTATGAGCGGCTGTCGAACGAGTTTGATTTCAACATCATGTATTCGCAGCGGGGCCAGCTGACGCTGGCACATACCGATGCCACGGTCAGGGCCTTTCGGCAGCGAGCGGAGGTCAACAAGCATTTTGGTGGTCGCACCGAACTGATCGACCGCCAGGCGGTGGGCGAGTTGGTGCCCAGCCTTAATTTAGATCCCGCCGGCTTGCCCATACTCGCGGGCCTCTGGCACCTCGATGGTGCCACCGCGCGGCACGACGCGGTCGCCTGGGGTTACGCCAAGGGCGCCACCCAGCGCGGCGTCGAGCTGCATCAGCTGACCGAGGTCATAGGTGTCGACGTGGAAGCCGGGC
>CAXPKH010000103.1:0-10894 GCA_964217615.1 Luminiphilus sp. | reverse complement strand
GCGACTACCCTTGCCGATTGGGCCGTCGCTGATTTTTTAGGCCTCGATTGCCGTCGCATCCCATTCGACCGTCGTACGAAAATCGGCGACATAGCGAAAGCAGGCTTCGACAGAGCGGGGTACCTCTATGGTTTCTCGCAGCGTTATCATGACGTTACCAGCGGCTAGCTGCTAACGGGTACGAAATTGAACAATGTTCAGTTCAGTTTCGTTCGATGGGCTGTTTTCACAGGTGACCTAGCCCCAGTCGCTATTCTTCTATCCATACAACACGACGCGGCTCGCCAAAGTCGTCGTAAACCACCTGCTTTTTGCGTTTTGGGGTTCGCCGGCGCACGATTTTTTTACGGCTTCGCTTTTCAGCCCGCCTTGCATCGAGGGCGGCAATTACGTCGTTCAAAGGCGTGCGACTGGTGTTGCGCGCTTCGAACACGGGTGGGGTAATGGGTGGAATGCTGCTTCGGTCGTAGGCGCTTTCGCCAGTTTTGAGCTCCTGCACCTTTCCACCGTCCGATAGAAATGCAGCCACCTGTCTTTCAAGGTGTTTACGCATCTCATGCTTGGTCGCCGGTTTTTTCACTCTGACTCCTCCAGCGCGAGTATAAGACCCCAGCGCTGGGTCAGAAAGCAACGGGCTGACCGACTAGGATGCTTTCTGGTTTAATGCGCCCTCGCTTTTTAATCCGTGGTGGGGAGCCCTTAGCCGTTAGTTCCCCGAGGAATCCACTGATCACGAGTCTGTTAAATGGGTGCGCTGAGATCATTGCTGGTGTTTTTATGGATGGCGGTCACCGTAATCCCCGCGGCCTCGTTAATTATTCTTCTGACGCCGCTTTCTCGCGCAGACACTCGCTGGTGGTACATCGCCAGGCCCTGGCTTCGCGGCGCCATTGAAGCTACCCGACGTGTTGGGGGCATTCAATATAGGGTTGTCGGCGAGGAGCACCTGCCGGGGGCGGGCGACAACCAGCGAATTATTCTGTGTCCCAAACACCAGTCAACCTGGGAAACTTTTTTTTTCGCGAGTCGCATGCCCCATCCGCTCGCCTATGTCTTCAAGAGAGAGTTGTTACTCATCCCCTTCTTTGGTTGGGCGATGGCGTGCCTCAATATGATTCACATTGATCGCAGCGCCCGAGGCGATGCCTGGAGTAAAGTGGCGTCCTTGGGAGAGCAGCTCATGGATGTTGGTAAATGGGTCATCATGTTTCCTGAGGGAACGCGATCTAAACGTGGGGAGCAAGGGATTTATAAAACGGGCGCGGCCAGACTTGCACTGGCCACGGGTGCCAGCATTATCCCCATTGCTGTGGCGTCCTCGCGGTGTTGGCCCAGAAAGAGTTTCACCTTTATACCGGGAACAGTCGCCGTTTCGTTAGGGCCACCCATTGTCGGTGCCGAGGGCGAAAGCGCGGGTGAGCTCATGCAGCGGGTGGAATCTTGGATAGAGGCTGAGATGCGGGTTATCGATCCCGAGGCGTACCCGGAATCAGAGCGTCCGATCAATCCCGATGAACAGGAGGCGAGGCTACGGCGGGCGCTGGAGGAACAAGCGGACGCTGCTCGGGCAGCGCAGGGTGAAGTCCCTGAGGATCACCGCGAGCCTTGAGTCGCGCGCGAAACCTTGCGTTGTGTAATGACAGCATTTGCGGCACTGTCGCAGTGGGCTAACCGCCGAGAGGGGGCGTAATGGGTTTCTACAGTAATGTGATAGTCCCAAGACTTGTTACCTGTGCTTGCGGCACCAAGCCTATTCTCAAGCAGAGGCAGAAGGTCGTGCCTTTGGCGAGGGGCGCGGTACTTGAGATTGGAGTGGGGGCGGGCCACAACCTGCCGTATTACGACAGCCAGAGCGTAACCTCGCTCGTTGGCATTGACCCATGTCAGACCAGTTGGCGATTGGCACAGCCGCGGGCTAAGGGTTTGGGCATACCCATCGAATTTGTAGAGGGTAGCGCGGAGAGCATGCCGCTCCCGGACGCACATTTTGATACGGTGCTAATGACCTACAGCCTATGTACCATTCCCGATGCGAGGGCGGCACTGATTGAGATGCGTCGAGTGCTCAAGCCCGGCGGACGCCTCGTTTTTTGCGAGCACGGCGCTGCGCCTGACGCCTCGGTAGCCGCTTGGCAGCAGAGAGTTAATCCCACCTGGCGGCGACTGTTGGGCGGTTGTAATCTCAATCGCCCGATTGTAGATCTGATACGCGATGCGCAGTTCCGAGTTGATCAATATGACCAGATGTATCTGCCGGGAACCCCTCGCATTGCCGGATACAACGTGTGGGGTGCTGCGGAGCGTTGACAAGAATCGCCCATGCCCGCGCAGTATCGGGTTTCCCCGGGTACCTTTGCCGTTTTTCACGCCGCCTTGGGCCGTTACTGGCCTGCTGGGCAGTTGCTGCTGGACTGTCGGGTTGCGGCGCTAACGAAGTGCAGCCGGTCATGTCTGATCTGCCTGTGCCCGACTTCTCGGGCTACTGGGAGATCGACTACGCCCGTAGCGACGGAGTGCAGAATCAGCTCAATAGCACTTTCAGGGAAGTGCAGCGGGAAATTCGTCGTCGAAACGAAGCCGCCGAGCGAGGGGAGTCCCATCAAGGGCCGGCATTGGGTGATATTGACACGTTGTTTGCTCTGGCGAGGATGGCCGAGCTGGTCGTGGAGCCGACGCTGCTCGAGATTGACCAAGACGCGCAATGGATCAGGATCGAGAGAGAAAACAGCTTTGCGCTTGTCTGCTCTTTGAGTGCGACAGGAGAGGCAACAACTCGCCTTGGGCGAGAAGTGTGTTGGTGGGATGGTCAGGAGTGGCATTTTGTTATCCAGCTTCCTGATGGATTGTGTGTCACTCACGGTTTTATTCGATCTCAAGATGGCGACTCGTTGGCGCAACGCACGCGATTGAGCGATCCCAGAAGTGGTCGTGATTTTGTGGTCAGTCAAATCTTTGGCCGTTATGACCCTTTAGAACGTGGCTATACCTGTAAGCAAACCTTGTCGAAAGGGCGCGTTTGCACGACCGAAAGCGTGGACACCGAGTAGCCATGGACACAAGTCATAGCCGTTTTATATGGCTGCCGCTGTTACTGCTCTGCACGATTTACTTTTCAGGTTGCGTAACGTCACCCCCTGTTAATGAGGAGAGTCAGCCAGCCACGGCGCCACAGCAAGCCAATATCGCTGAGGCAGAGCCTCTGTATGCGATTGACGGACCTTTATTGCCGGCACTCGATATTAATGTAGTGATTTTCGACTTCACCCCGAGCGCAGAGGACACAACCGCTCACTCTGCGGTTCGAGGGCTCGAGGCGCGATTACTACCAGGGCTTTTCCGTGAGGCATTGGTCAGTAGCAATCAGTGGGGTGCGGTGCGTGTTGTTCCTACGGCCTCGCCGCTTGCACCGGTTAATATCCAGACGACGGTCGTGACTTCTGATGGCCGAGATCTGGTTCTCGAGGTGCAGGTTGTCGACGCGACGGGGGTGCAATGGTTCTCAATCACATTATTTGACAGACACGCTACGCCAGCGGAAGACCTCATGGCTCTGCAAGCGCTATTTTATGTTGTGAGTAATCGAATGCGTGAGTATTGGTTGAGTCTGTCACAGGCGCAGCGGACGCAGTTGATCGCGATTTCCAACCTGCTATACGCGCGGGAATTGGCGCCCGACGCCTTTTCGAATTACGTGGAAGAGGGAGCAGCAGCACTGACGCTCACGCGAGCGCCTGCTGACGACGACCCGATGCTGGGCAGGGTGCAGATGATCAAAAATCAGGAGTATCTGTTCTGCGATGCAATTGATGAACAGCTGGGTGCCTTGTTGGAGAGAGCAGGACCCACCTATCACCTCTGGCGTCAGGCGGCAACGGAGCAGGCGAACTGGCTTGATTATTATGAACCCATGGCGGCCGCGCGCGCCTCGGGTCAGGGTGGCGGTGAGTTCGCGCGGATGCATGCAAGCTATGCCGCCTATCGCTCTTTCCGTATTCAGGAGCAGGCACTGCTTGAGCTGGCGGAGGCCTTGGAGGGCGAGAGTGAGCCCGTTGTGTTGACGGTGCAGGATGCCGTTGTCACGCTCGAGGGCACGTTGGCTGCACAATATGCCGCTTGGCGTAAGTTGTTGCGTGAGATTTTTTTGCTGGAGCAAGGTGAGTTGCAATGATAGTCCATCGCTTTCTCGCGACTTGCCCTGCCGGCCTCGGAGCCTTGCTGGTCCGCGAGTTATCGTCACTGGGGGCCGAGAATTTGGTAGAGAGGCCAATCGGGGTCGCATTTTCTGGTGATCTTGGACTGGCCTATCGCGTGTGCCTTTGGAGTCGATTGGCTAACCGGCTGGTGTTAGTGCTGAGCAACGACGAGGTTGGCAGTGCCGATGCGTTATATCAGGCGGTCAGTGCGATCAATTGGCGGGCACATCTGTCTGAAAAATCGTCGTTGATGGTCGATTTTTCGGGCCGCGCAAGTTGGATGCGAAATGCACAATTTGGGGCCCAAAAAGTGAAGGATGCCATCGTCGATCAGTTTCGAGCAGCGGGGCTGGGTCGGCCGTCGGTTGAACTGAAGCAACCAGACGTCCGCATCTCGGCTCGACTGGCGAAGGGTCAAGTCACCCTCGGGGTCGATCTTTCTGGCGGTAGCTTGCATCGACGCGGCTATCGTTTGGAGGGTGGGCTCGCGCCCCTCAAGGAGAATATTGCCGCCGCGGCACTTATGGGGGCGGACTGGCAATCGCGTTGCCAAGCGGGAGAGGTTTTGATCGACCCCATGTGTGGCTCCGGCACGTTGCTACTGGAGGGGGCGCTGATGGCATTGGACCGGGCGCCCGGGCTCCTGCGACAAGCCTATGGCTTTACCGGCTGGCTCGGTCACGATGCCACTCAGTGGGCGGCCATCAAGAGTGAGGCAGAAGCCCGTGCTCACGCGCATCACAGAAAGGTTGAGATCCGCGGCTATGACGCGGACATTCGTGCGGTGAGGCGGACGCAAGAGAACATCGCGCGATTGGGGTTGGAAGACGTAGTCAGAATACGCTGCAAGAGCCTGGCCGAAGTGAAACGACCCACCCATCGAGCGATGCCGTCGGGCCTGCTGGTTATGAACCCCCCTTGGGGTGAACGCATGGGCGATAGCGAGGCCCTGCCGCATTTGTACGCTGCGATTGGTGACTTGATGAGTCGCGAGTTTATTGGATGGGAGGGCCTGGTGCTCACCTCGGAACTCACCCTCGGAAAGGCGATTGGCTTGCGCGCTCACAAGCGCCGCCGATTACATAACGGTCGACTTGAACTGCACTGCCTGCAGTTCAAGCTCGACGCCGATAACCAATTTAGACCGCCTGTTACTTCTACGCCAACCGTGAAAGGGGAGCCTCTTGCATCGAGCGACAGTGGATCAGAAATCGTGCTTTCTCAGGGCGCTTTGGCACTGGTTAATCGCCTCGAGAAGAATCGGAGGCACCTGAAATCCTGGGTAAAACGCGAAAATATCCGATGCTATCGTCTTTACGATAGAGACATTCCCGAGTATGCGGTGGCAATAGACTGGTACGACGGCAACTTGCACGTTGCAGAGTATCAGGCGCCAAAAATGATCTCCGAGGATAAAGCGACAGAACGTCTGAGTGAGGTTCTCGACGCGGTGCAGTTTGTCTTCAATATTTCAGACCGCTCAAGCATCGCTCTCAAAACGCGAAGCCGACAACGGGGACGAGACCAATATCGACGACTCAGCGCGGCAAACAATCGAATGGGTGTTCAGGAAGGCATGGCAAAATTATTTGTCAATCTGCATGACTATTTGGATACCGGCCTGTTTCTGGATCATCGTCCTCTGCGGCAATGGTTGGGTCAACAAAGCAAGGGTAAGCATTTCCTGAATCTATTCAGTTACACAGGTGCGGCGACACTGCACGCCGCTCTGGGTGGTGCGATCACCAGCACCAGTGTGGATGCTTCAACGACGTATCTGGATTGGTTCCGCGCAAATCTGGCATTGAATGGTTTGTCGGAGCGCCAGCATCGTAGCGTCAGAGCGGATGCGCGACATTGGTTGCAGGAGGAGCAACGTCAATTCGACGTGATTATGTTGGATCCGCCCTCTTTCTCGAACTCTAAGCGCTACGAAGACTTCGATGTTCAGGCCGATCACAGCAGCCTGATCGAGTTGGCGATGAAGCGCCTGAGTCCCGACGGCGTTCTGTATTTTTCTACCAATCGCCGCAAATTTACGCTGGATTCTCAGGTGGTATCGACCTGGTCGGTGGATGATGTGACGACAGCCTCAATCCCCCCGGATTTCTCGCGTTCAAAGCAAATCCACTATTGCTGGCGCATCACGCACCGGCGGGACTGACGCCGCTAATTTTTCTAGATGGCCTATCCAGTACTGGGTTAATCCGGACCTTCACGCGAACCGAGCGTTGGCCCCGTTCGGTGCTATACTCCGCGCCTTTTTAATATCTTGCACGCCGTGGGGAGAGCTCTCCTTGCGATAGCATGATCAGGAAAGCTGACTGATGGCTCAGACGTTATACGACAAGTTGTGGGAGGCCCATCTCGTGGAGCAACGAGACGATGGCACCTCACTGATCTACATAGACAGGCACCTTCTCCATGAGGTGACTTCCGCACAGGCGTTTGAGGGCCTGTCGCTCGCGGGTCGATCCCCTTGGAGAAGAAACGCCAATCTAGCAGTCCCAGATCACAACGTATCAACCTTGCCGACTGAGCGGGCAGGAGGCCTGGCGGCGTTACCCGATCCTATTTCGCGAATTCAGCTGCAAACCTTGGATGACAATTGCGACGCCTTTGACATAGCGGAGATCCCGCTGGCTGACATACGACAGGGAATCGTTCACGTCGTGGGCCCTGAACAAGGTGCCGTGTTGCCAGGCATGACGGTGGTATGTGGTGATTCCCATACCTCGACGCACGGGGCCATGGGCGCGTTAGCGCATGGTATCGGGACCTCCGAGGTAGAGCATGTGCTGGCTACGCAATGCCTCATTCAGAAAAAGATGAAGAACTTTAGGGTTGAAGTCACGGGACGGCTCCAAGCAGGCGTTACGGCGAAGGATCTGGCGCTTGCCATTATCGGAAGGATAGGGACTGCAGGGGGAACCGGTTATGCGCTCGAGTTCTCGGGCGAGGCGGTGCGGGCTTTAACGATGGAAGGACGAATGACCCTGTGCAACATGGCTATTGAAGCAGGCGCAAGATGCGGCTTGGTCGCGGTTGACGATGTCACGATAGCCTATTGTCGGGACAAGCCGTTTGCTCCCAAGGGTGAGCATTGGCTTGCGGCCGAGGCTTGGTGGAGAACCCTGCGAACTGATGAAGGTGCGCACTTTGATCGTAGCGTTGAGCTGGATGGTAACGCCATCAAGGCCCAAGTGAGTTGGGGAACCTCGCCCGAGATGGTGGCTTCGATAGACGGATATGTACCGCGCCTCGTCGATATGCCCGACGAAACTGCGCGAAAAGGTCTACGACGGGCTCTGGAGTATATGGGCCTTGATGAGGGGATGGCGATCACTGATATCCAGCCCGACGCCGTGTTTATCGGTTCCTGCACGAATTCCCGGATTGAAGACCTGCGAGAGGCCGCAGCGGTGCTCAGGGGTCGACACCTTTCGCCGCGCATCAAGAAAGCCTTGGTCGTCCCTGGCTCAGGTCTGGTTAAAGCGCAAGCAGAAGCAGAGGGGTTGGATCAGGTTTTTCTGGATGCGGGTCTGGAATGGCGGGAGCCGGGTTGTTCAATGTGCCTCGCCATGAATGCTGACCGTTTACATCCCGGTGAGCGTTGTGCCAGCACTTCCAATCGAAATTTTGAGGGCAGGCAAGGCAGCGGGGGCAGAACCCATTTGGTCAGCCCGGCGATGGCTGCCGCCGCCGCGGTTATGGGGCATTTTGTCTCCGTGGACCAGTTAGACCGAGTCGCTGAAGTCGCTGGGGGAGGTGCTTGATGCGCGCTTTTACCCAACATGACGGCCTGGTGGCCCCTATGGATCGGGCCAATGTCGATACCGATCTGATGATCCCCAAGCAATTTTTGAAGTCGATCAAACGATCTGGCTTTGGGCCCAATCTTTTTGACGATCTGCGCTATCTCGATGAGGGTGTGCCTGATGCTGACAATAGTCACCGGCCACTTAATCCGGATTTCCCGCTGAACTTTCCTCGCTATCAGGGCGCCTCAATTTTGTTGGCCAGAGAAAATTTTGGCTGTGGGTCGAGTAGAGAGCATGCGGCCTGGGCGCTTGAAGATGACGGCTTCCGCTGCGTTATCGCGCCAAGCTTTGCGGATATCTTCCGGTCGAATGCGTTCAAGAACGGTGTTTTACCCATCACACTCGCTTCGGGCCAGGTCGATACGTTATTTGATTTGACCTACGCGCAGGAGGGGTTTCGACTCAATGTGGACTTGCTAGCCAATGTCTTGACGCTCCCCAGCGGTGATGTCTGGCCTTTTGAAGTCGATGCTTTCCGCCGAGATTGCCTGCTGAAAGGTCTGGATGATGTGGGCATCACGCTGGAGAGCACCGATGCAATCCGCCGGTTTGAAGAACAGCATGCCCAGCGGTTTCCTTGGTTGTTTGAGGATCTGGTTTTGTGAGTCATCAGCTGCTTTTACTTGCGGGAGATGGTATTGGCCCCGAGGTTATCGGGCAGGCGCGCCGTGTGCTGGAGGTTGTGGACTCGCGGCATGGCTTGGGATTCAGTTTTAGCGAGGCGCACATTGGTGGTATCGCGATCGACCAAGAAGGTGCGCCTTACCCCCAGAGCACGCAGGCACTGGCACGAGAGGCCGACGCTATTTTGCTGGGTGCGGTGGGAGGGCCGCAGTGGGATGGTTTACCTGCGGCAGAGCGTCCTGAGCGAGGATTACTCGCTATTCGCTCGGATTTGGATCTGTTTTGTAACTTGCGGCCTGCGATGTTATTCCCGGAACTGGCACAAGCGTCCAGTCTTCGACCCGAGTTGGTATCTGGCCTCGACGTCCTCATTGTCCGGGAGCTCACGGGCGGTATTTATTTTGGCGAACCTCGGGGTATCACTGTCCGGCAAGACGGTGTGCGCGAGGGATTGAACACCGATCGTTACGACGAGAACGAAATCAGACGGATTGGTCGATTGGCATTCGAGGCAGCCACCAAGCGCGATGGGCGGCTCTGTTCGGTCGACAAGGCTAATGTGCTGGAAGTGACCATGCTGTGGCGCGAAGTTTTGGAAAGTTTGCGTCCGGAATATCCCGGGGTGGAGCTCACGCATCTTTATGTCGATAACGCCGCCATGCAGTTGGTGCGCGAACCCAAGCAGTTTGATGTAGTGGTGACGGGCAACCTTTTCGGCGACATTCTCTCAGACATCGCGGCAATGTTGACGGGTTCCATTGGTATGCTCCCCTCTGCGTCATTAAATGCGAAATCCCGCGGGCTGTATGAACCTGTGCACGGCTCAGCCCCCGATATTGCGGGACAGGACTTGGCGAACCCCCTTGCCACCATACTGTCTGCAGCAATGATGTGTCGTTACTCATTGGGGTTGGGTCATATTGCTGAAGAAATAGAACAAGCTGTGGCTACAGTGATGTCGCAGGGATTCAGGACCGGCGATATCCTAGGTGGTGATGCAGCCGGCAATGCAGTGAAGGTCGTTGGGACGACCCAGATGGGTGATGCCGTGGTCGCGGCATTGAGCCAAAAATAACCGGTAGATGGATATGAAAGCGGTCAATGTAGCGGTGGTCGGAGCCACCGGAGCAGTTGGAGAGGCGATGATTGAGATTCTCGAGTCCCGAGAATTTCCCGTCGACACGCTCTTCCCACTGGCCTCAAGTCGCTCCGCTGGTAAGACTGTGCAATTTAGGGGCAAGCGTCACACGGTGCAGGATCTCAGCGAGTTCGATTTTTCTCAAACCCCAATAGCGCTGTTTTCTGCCGGAGGTGACGTGAGCGCCGAATTTGCGCCGATCGCGGCCGCACAAGGATGCGTGGTTATCGACAATACCTCTCATTTTAGACGTGAAGACGATATTCCTCTCGTTATTCCGGAGGTTAATCCTGAGGCAATTGCTGACTTTCGCGAGCGCAATATTATCGCCAATCCCAATTGCTCTACCATCGGCATGTTGATGGCATTGAAACCGATTTATGACGCTGTAGGAATAGAGCGTATCAATGTCGCGACCTATCAAGCAGTGAGCGGTACCGGAAAAGAGGCGATTGAGGAGCTTGCCGGACAGACCGCGCGGTTGCTCAACGGCAAAGACGCCGCTCCAAAGGTCTATCCACGACAAATTGCTTTCAACGTGATTCCGCATATTGATAGCTTTCAAGACAACGGCTACACCCGTGAAGAAATGAAGATGGTATGGGAAACTCAGAAGATTCTCTCTGACGAATCTATTCGAGTTAATCCAACCTGTGTCCGGGTGCCGGTGTTTTACGGACATGCTGAGGCCGTGCACATTGAGACTAGGGAGCCGCTGTCGGCTGCTGCAGCTCGCGCGCTACTCGATGCGGCCCCGGGTGTGGTGGTCGTTGACGAACATGAGCCTGGTGGCTATCCGACCCCCGTCGGTGAGGCAGCAGGCGCAGATCCGGTGTTTGTCGGTCGTATTCGGGCGGATATTTCACACCCGCGGGGCTTGAATCTTTGGGTCGTCGCTGACAACGTACGCAAGGGCGCTGCGCTGAATAGCGTGCAAATTGCCGAGGTGCTACTGTCTGCCTACCTCTAGGAGTCAGCATAACGCGGGGCCCGCCGATGCACATGCCAAGGAAAGGGCGTTAGGGACAGTGTTAAAGCCAGACCAAAGGAAGGGGAAGGCGATACTCATGAAGCGATTAGGATTACGAGCCTTGGCCGTTGGATCAGCCGCGGCTTTT